>CAZENL010000048.1:7964-21367 GCA_964513505.1 uncultured Anaerolineaceae bacterium | reverse complement strand
CCCCGTGGAAGGCGCGGCGGACTGGGAAGCCCTCCCCTTCGAAGCCGCGAGGCGCCACGGTGACACTGAGCACGGGGCGTGGCCGCGCAACGAGCGGATCTGGCTCGGGAATGCGCGGCAAGGTGGTGATGTCGTCGACGGTGATCGCGGGCATGGGTCGGGCTTCCTATTCCTGGTGCGTGGCCGCTGCCAGCCGTTCGAGCGACGCGGCGAGCCTGGTGATCTCTTCATCGACCATGCGTGGGCCGACGAAGTCCTGAAGTGTCTGGGTGTGGTGTGGGAGAGCTCGGCGCAACTCCTCGAAGCCTTTCGGAGTCAGCCGCGCGAAGGCGCCGCGGCGATCGCCGGGGCAGGTCTGCCTGGCCACCAGGGCATCGGCCTCCAGCCGATCGATGCGGCGGGTCAGGCCGCTCGGGGTGAGGTGAGAGCGCTCGGCCAGCTCGTTCATGCGCAGCTGGTGTTCCGGCGCGGCCGAAAGGGGCAAGAGGATGGCCACGGTGTCTGAGCCGAGCACGGAGCACGACAATCCATCGCCGTCCAGCACGTCCGCCAGGCGGGCGTGGACTGCGGCAACGGCCTGCCAGAGACGCGCAGCCGGCGACAGGGCGTCCCAATGCTCCCCGGAATGGGTGGAGTCAACTGGCGCTTGGGCGGCCTGCGCTGTCGGGGTAGTCATTGCAGGTGCAATCATTGCACAGGCAACGAGCTGTGTCAAGCGGCGGGCGGCGCCGCCAGTCGCGGCCGGACGACCGGCCCGCTCCCGCGGTGCCATTGCCATGTCAGAAACGTGACTCGCGGCCCTGTCCGGCGCAGCCGGATCTGCCCATCGTCTGTGTCGATGGCCGCAATAGCGCCTCCCATAGCCTGGATGCCCTCCGTCTCCGGCGGTACCGCCTCGGAATTCGCGGATCCACATGAGCGCGCCGCGCTCGCGGCACCGGACGGCCCCGTCGTGGTGCGCCGCCGCGGCTTCGAGCTGCTCGGCAACCCGCTGCTGAACAAGGGCACCGCCTTCAGCGAGTCGGAACGCGCCGCATTCGGCATTCGCGGCCTGGTCCCTGCCCGCGTCTCCACGATCCAGGAGCAGGTCCAGCTGGAGCTGGAACACGTCCGTCGCAAGAGCGACGACCTGGAACGGTTCATCGGCCTGGCCGCGCTCCAGGATCGCAACGAGACGCTCTTCTACCGGCTGCTCACCGAGAACCTCGAGGAATTCCTGCCCATCGTCTACACCCCGACCGTGGGGCGTGCCTGCCAGGAGTTCAGCCACATCTTCCGGCGGCCGCGTGGCGTGTGGATCACGCCGTCTGACGTCGGCCGCATCGACTCCATCCTTCGCGCTGCCACGGACGAGGACATCCGCCTGATCGTGGTCACGGACAACGAGCGCATCCTGGGCCTCGGCGACCAGGGCGCCGGCGGCATGGCCATCCCGGTCGGGAAGCTGTCGCTCTACACGGCCGCGGCTGGCATCTACTCCGCCTGGACGCTGCCCGTCTCCCTGGACGTGGGCACGGACCGCGCCGAGCTGCTCGCCGATCCGCTCTACCTGGGCTACCGCTCGCCGCGACTCCGCGGCGCCGCCTACGACGAAGTCCTGGAGGCGTTCGTGGCCGCGGTGCGACGTGTCTTCCCCTCGGCGCTGGTCCAGTGGGAAGACTTCAAGCAGCACAACGCGCTGCGCGTCCTGGCGCGCTACCGCCACCGCCTGCCCAGCTTCAACGACGACATCCAGGGCACGGGCGCCGTGGTGCTGGCCGGTCTGCTGGCCGCGCGCCGTCGTGAAGGCGGCCTGGCCGGCGAGCGCTTCCTGTTCATGGGTGCCGGTGCCGCGTCAATCGGCATCGCCGGACTCATCGGACGACAACTCGCGGACGAGGGTGTGACGCCCGATCCGCTGCGCCCAGCGATGGCGCTGATGGACAGCCACGGGCTGGTGTACTCCGGCAGGGCCGTGCTTGCCGACGACCAGCGGCGTTTCGCGGTCGACCCCGCCTGGTTCGAGGTTGCCGGCTTGGACGAGAGCGAGCTCGCGGACCCGGTCGCAATTGCTCGCGCGCTTCAGCCGACCGTCCTGATCGGCACCACCGGTTGCTCCGGTGCCTTCCCGGAGGCGCTGGTGCGCGAACTGGCCAAGCACTCGGCCGTGCCGATCGTGCTGCCGCTCTCCAACCCCGGCGATCGCCAGGAGGCGAAGCCGGAGGACATCCTGCGCTGGACCGACGGCCGGGCACTCGTGGCCACTGGCAGTCCCAGCGCGCAGGTGACCCATGGTGATGTGACGCGGATCATCGGCCAGGCCAACAACGTGTTCGTCTTCCCGGGCGTTGGCTTGGGAGCGATGGTGGCCGAGGCACGGGAGCTCACCGACGAGGCCTTCCTGGTCGCCGCCAGGACGCTGGCCGGCCTGATCAGCAACGAACGGCTGGAGCACGGCGCCATCTATCCGCCCATCGCCGAATTGCCGCGCGCCGCGCGCGCGATCGCCATCGCGCTGGTCGGACACCTGCGCGACAGCGGCTACGGGCGGCAGTACCGCGACGAGGAGATCGAGCCGGCCGTCGATCGTGCCATCTGGCAGCCGGACTACCTGCCCTACATCGCGGGCTGACCCGTTCCGGCGGAGAGCCTGAGCAGCACGCTACGCTTGGCGTGCCCCGGCGCGCCCTCTCCCGGGCGTCGCCCCGCATCGCCTTCGGGGACGTCGTGATCAACTCGACCGCGGATGCGCGGCCACTGGAACCGCCGCACATCGATACCGGGCCGGCTCCTCGCCTGCGATTGCGCGAAGAGGCCAGCGTCCTCCTGGACCTCCCATGGGAGCTGCCCCTGGAGTCGTGGCCGTCGTCGCTGCCGTTCGTGGACATCGCTGTCGGCGAATCGCGCCACCTGGTGCTGTTCCTCAACATCGACGGCGCGACGTATGCCGTGAAGGAAGAGCCGCTGGAAGTGGCACGCCGCGAGTTCCTGGTCCTGCGGCGGCTGGAGGACGCGGCACTCCCCGCGGTGGAGGCGGTCGGCCTGAGCGAAAGCCCGGAACGCAGCACCGGCATCGTGGCGACGCGCTTCCTGGCCAGCTCCATCCAGGTCCGGCGGCTGCTGGCCAAGGCGCCGCAGGCGGCCACGTGGGCTCGCGAGCGCATCCTCGACGCCATGGCCTCGCTGCTGGTGGACCTTCATCGGGCGGGTGTGTTCTGGGGTGACGGATCGCTCAACAACACGCTCTTCCGCCGCGACGGCGACCGGCTCCAGGCCTACCTGGTGGACGCCGAGACCAGCGAGTTGCTGCCGTCGCTGAGCGATGGGCAGCGGCTCTACGACCTGGACATCCTGCTGGAGAACGTGGGCTTCGGGCTGGCCGACCTGGCCGCGATCGGCGGGCGGGAGAACGGCGACGATGAGGCGATCAGCGCGGTCGGCAACCTGGAACGGCGCTACAAGGAGCTCTGGCACGAGTTGCACGATCGGCCGGAGGTGCGCATGTCGGACCGCCACGCCGTCCGGGCACGCGTGCGGCGGCTCAACGAACTGGGCTTCTCGGTCGACGAGATCAACCTGGAGCCGAGTGACCCAACCGGATCGGTGCGCCTGTCCGTGGTGGTTGCCGGGCGCCGATTCCACTCACGCGAGCTGGAGGAGCGGACCGGGATCGTGGCGCTGGAGAACCAGGCCCGCGTGCTGCTCAATGACCTGCGCGAGTACAAGGCATGGATCGAGTGGAGCGAGAACCGCACGGTGAGCAGCCGCCGGGCCAACGAGCGCTGGGTGCAGGATGTCTTCCGGCCGACCACGGCTCGTCTGGCCCCGGTGGCCGTTGGTGGAGACCTGGTCCAGGCCTACTGCGACCTGCTGGAGCACAAGTGGCTGCTGTCCGAGCAGGTCGGGCGGGATGTGGGCCTGGAAGCCGCGCTTTCTTCGTACCTCGCGCTGGTCGGGCCCGCGTAGGCCTGTGCCTGTTCCATCGACCGTCGGGGACAACCGCGCGCGCAGCCGTTACGAGGCGGTCGTGGACGGCGCCGTGGCCGGCTACGCGGAGTACCTCCTCGGCGAACACATCATCGTCTTCACCCACACCGTGGTGGAGCCTGCGTTCGAGGGCAAGGGCATCGGCTCACGGCTGGTGCGATTCGCGCTGGACGACGCACGTGCCCGTGGATTGAAGGTCCGCCCGAAGTGCCCGTTCTTTGCCAGCTACATCGACGCCCACACGGCCTACGCAGACCTGGTCGGCTGACCGCCGGCGGGGGAAGAAACCGAAGCCCTGGGCGATCCGCTGCCTATTGGCCTCGCCGGTAGAGCGCCAGCGCGGATCCGACCGTCACCAGGGTGGCGGCAACCAGGACGACCCAGGAGATCGCGGTGGCGTTGGTGCCGATCTGGAGAATCGCCGCCACGACGCTCAGGCCGTTGAAGACGAGTGACATCACCGTCGGCAGCCGCGCCGATTCCCACCGGCGGGCCATCAGCACCGCGACGCCGCCGATCGCCGCGCCCATGGTTGCGGATCCCGCCTGGCGATAGATGAAATCGTCCGCGCCCGTCGCGCCGACGTTCTTGCCGAATGCGCCCGCGAGAACGAGCGACGCGGCACCAAAGAACAGCGCGGCCAGAGTCCCAATGACGAACAGCGCCATCACCCATTGGGCGAGGTTCGCCGGTCCACCGCCGCCCGGCGCGCCGTCGAGAGGCCGGACGATGAAATAGCCCGTCCCCGCGGTAAAGAGAATGGACGCAAGCAGGATCACGAAGACGATCCATTGCGCGTTGCCCGCCAGGATGGCAGCGAGGCAGGCGAAGATCGAACAGAGGTTGAAGACGAAGGTGGCGATGAACGGGATGCGCATCTCCGCCCAGCTGGCGCGCCAGCCGAGCAGGAGCCCAACGCCGTAGGCGAACGTTGCCGCGCCCGCGATGCGGTAAACGAAGATGTCCGTGCCGGCGAACCCGGTGGCGTCGGCAAATTGCCTGGGCGCCAGGAACGGGGCAAGCCCGAAGAACCAGCCAGCGACGATCAGCAGCGCGAGCAGCACGCGATACGCGCGCGCCGCGGTGACACCCTCCACGCCGCGGATTGTCGCCGAGCCGTTCAGAAATGCAAGCGCGAAATGGACCTCCCGGCGCTTGCCGCAATGGATGCCTGGGTCAGAGGACGTGCCGTCCGCGCCGGTTGCCGGTCAGCGTCCCGACCACCACCACCACGATGATCGCGCCGATCACGGAGACGACGATGGAAAGGACGTTGATGTCGCCGTTGTTCGATCCGCCGTTGCCGAAGCCCAGCGCATTGGCGAGAACCCCGCCAACGAGTGCTCCGACGATCCCGAGCGCGATGTGCCCGATGACGCCGAGGCCGGCATCCCCGCCGACGAGGAGGCCGGCGAGATAGCCGGCGATGGCGCCGAGCACGATCCAGGCGATGAGGTTTGCGAGCACTGGCTGATACCTCCGTATAGGGCGCCGGAACATCGGCCACCGACGGAGGGTCTTCTCGCCCGCCGTTCCATGGATGGTGGCGAAGTCGCCGCATCAGATGCGGCTCACGCGGAGGCCCGTCACGTTTCGACTGCGTTAAGCCTGAGGATGCGGGCTGCCCTATCCTCGGGCGGTGACGCCTGTCGAGATCGTGGCCATCGCCGCGGCCGGGATGGCGGCAGGTGCCATCAACACGATCGTCGGCTCTGGCTCCCTGCTGACATTCCCCACCTTGCTGGCATTTGGCTTTTCGCCGTTCGTGGCCAACGTGACCAACACGCTGGGCCTGGTGCCGGGATCGTTCAGTGGCGCAATCGGCTATCGGCGCGAGCTGCGCGGCCAGCGTTCGCGAATGGTCCGCCTGGGCACCGCAGGCGGCCTCGGCGGGCTGACCGGCGCCATCCTCCTGACCCGGCTGCCGGAGAGCGCCTTCGAACGGATCGTGCCGCTCCTGATCCTGTTCGCCGTGGCACTGGTCGCGATCCAGCCGCGGCTGACGCGAAAGATGGCAGCGCGGCGTCTCGCACGCTCGGACGCGGGCCACGCACCGGAGCGTGAGCACCCGGTGGCGCTGGTCTTCGCCGTCTACCTGACCGGCATCTACGGCGGCTATTTCGGCGCCGCGCAGGGGGTGATCCTGATCGCCCTGCTGGGGATCTTCATCGCCGAGGACCTCCAGCGACTCAACGCCGTCAAGAACGTCATCGCCGTCGTCATCAACAGCGTGGCCGCCGTGCTCTTCATCGCGGATGGGCACGTGGATTGGCCGGCGGCGCTCGTGCTGGCGGTCGGCGCCATCGTCGGCGGGCAGATCGGCGCGTACGTCGGCCGGCGTCTCTCCCCCTTTGCGTTGCGGGGGGCAATCATGGTGGTCGGCACGATCGTGGCCGTACGGCTGCTCATCGGCTGAGGCCGGCGGGCCGCACCCGGTGGCTGCCCTGCCGGTTTCAGAGTGGCCTCAGAGACACCGGTCTTACTAGGGCGATCAGGCATCGCGACGCCAATGGTTCACAAACATCCTGGAGGTCAATGCATGCACGAGGTGCAACCCCGGCCGGTCAACGGACCGCCGGTCTATCGAATGCTCATGCTCGTTGTGCTGGCGGTCCTGCTGGTCGCGGGAGGCGCGGTGGTCTTCGCCGGCCGCTCCCCGACATCGGCGGGCAGCACGGTCCCGCTGGCCGCCGATGCGAGCCAGGATCCGAACGCGAGCCCGGCGGCGAACGCGAGTTCCGCGCCAGACGCCAGCCCGCCGCCGGCCAATGAGCCCGGCAAGGGCGGCATGGGCGGCGGTTGGATGGGTCCCGGCGGTCCAGGTCGCGGCGGATCGTTCCGCGGACCCGGCCCGTTCGGCGGGTTCGGGGGCGGAGCGCTTCCCGAAGGCCGCGGCGCCATCAGCATCACCAGCATCGACGGCAACAACCTGGCACTCAAGACGGACGACGGTTGGACGCGGACCATCGACGCCAGCGGCGCCAAGATCACCCGTGACGGCACGGCCATCACGCTGGCCGATCTCAAGGTCGGCGACACCATCCGGTTGGCCGAGACACGGAACTCGGACGGCACCTTCACGATCACGGAGATCGCCGTCATCCAGCCACGCGTCGCTGGCACGGCAACGGCCGTCGGCAGCGACACGATCACCCTGTCGCAGCCGGATGGCACGTCCGTGACGGTCCACGTCGGCTCCGGCACCACCTTCACGGTTCCCGGCGTCACCTCGCCAACGATCGCCGACCTGAAGGTCGGCAACGTGGTCACCGCGACCGGCTCGCTGCGCGCCGATGGCTCGCTGGATGCGACCGCGGTCGTGGTGTTCAACGGCCAATTCCCCGACCGCGGTGGTCGCGGGCCCGGCGGCTATGGTCCCGGCGGCAATGGGAACGGAGGGAATGCCTCTCCGGCTCCGTCGACTGCCCCCACGACCTGACCCAGCGCTGAACGAGCGGCGGATCGCGCGACGCTGCGTCGCGACACCTTTGAGGCCGGTCCCACCGCGGGGCCGGCCTCTCTCTATGCCCTCTGGCTGTGCGGGGAGCGGGCAGGCGCCGGCCATTCCCGGCGCGGACCCAGGAAGCTAGCGCACGGCGCGGAGCTTCAGCCCGAAGCCGAACGGGAAGAGTGGGTCGTAGTTCGTGTCGCCAACGTTGAGTGGCAACTGGTCGGCGGACCGCGGCCACGAGAAGCTGAGCGTGCCGACCGCGGGCGCATCACCGAAGAGCACGTCCGCGACGCCGGCCCCTTCCGTGCCCGGCAGCCACGCGGCGACGAGCGCGGCCATCTCGGGGAGCTGCTGCGTAACCACGAGGGGCCGGCCGGAGACCAGCACGACCACCACCGGCACACCTTGGCCGGCCAGCGTGGTGAGGAGCTGCTTGTCCGCGGTGTCGAGCTCCATGCCGTCCTGCCGGTCGCCCTGCGTTTCGGCGTACGGGCTCTCGCCGAGGACCGCGATCACCACGTCGTGGCCCGCGGCGCTGGTGCCCGACTCGTCGTAGTCGACCGTGCCCTGGCTGCCGACCACCTGGCGGATGCCGTCAAGGATGGAAGTCCCTTGCGTGGTGTCGCCCCGCAGGCCCTGCCAGGTGGTGGTCCAGCCACCGTTCTGCGCCCCGATGTCGTCGGCGTTCTTGCCGGCCACCAGGATTCGCGCGCTCTTCTTGAGCGGCAGCAGATCGGCCTGGTTCTTGAGCACCACCAGGGACTCGGCTACGGCCCGGCGCGCCAGCGCGCGATGTTCGTCCGAGCCAACCGTGGCGGCCAGGGATCGATCGGCCAGTGGGTGCTCGAAGAGGCCGAGCCGGATCTTGACGGAGAGGATCCGGCTGACCGCGTCGTCGATCCTGGCCTGGGTGATGTGCCCGGACTGGATCTCGGTCTTCAACGTCTGCTCGAACGCGGCCGCGCCCGTGGGCACCATGATCATGTCGACACCCGCGTTCACGGCCGTGCTGACGTCCGTGCCGGACGTGTCGCTGGGCACGCCGTCGATGCGGTTGATGCCCGCCCAGTCGGAGACCACGAAGCCCGTGAAGCCCAGCTCCGTCTTCAGGACGTCGTTGATCAGGTGCGCGTCGGCGTGCATCAGCGTGCCATTGACGCTGCTGAAGCTGATCATCACGGAACCGACGCCGTATTCCACCGCGGTGCGATACGGCAGCAGGATGGCCTGCAACTGGTCGTCCGTGAGGACGCTGTTGCCCTCGTTGATGCCGTCCGTGGTGTCACCGTCGCCCAGGTAGTGCTTGGCCGTGGCCAGGATGCTGGCCTGGCCGACGCCGAGGGTCTCACGCTGGTAGCCCTGGATGACGCTGGTGAACATGTCGACCGTGCGTGGATCCTCGCTGTAGCTCTCATACGTGCGGCCCCAGCGGATGTCATGGGAGACGCAGAGGCACGGCGAGAACGTCCAGTTGGCGCCGGTCGCAGCCGTCTCCTCCGCGGTGGCGCGCCCGATGAGCTTGGCCAGGTCCGGATCGCGGGTGGCACCGATGCCGATGTTGTGCGGGAAGATCGTGCTGTTGTGGAGGTTCCCGTCGCCGTGGACGGAGTCCGTGCCGTAGAGGATGGGGATGCCGAGGCGCGTCGACAGGGCGGCCGTCTGCATGGCATCGATCATGTCCGCCCAGCCGGCGGGCGTGTTGTCCGCGGGGGCTGAGCCTCCTCCGCTGAGGACGCCACCCAGGTTCCAGCGGGCCACGTTCGTCGGGTCACTGAGCTCCCCGCGTTCGATGAGCGTCATCTGGCCGATCTTCTCGTCCAGCGTCATCCGTCCGAGCAGGTCGCTGACGCGCGCCGAAAGGACGACGTTGGGGTCCAGGTAGGCGGGCACGGCCGAGGCGACTGGCACGGCCGAGGGAGAAGCCACGGCCGAAGCGGTCGGCACGGCCGACGGTGAGGGCACGGACGAGGGCTGGGCAGTCGAGGTGACGCTCGGAGTCGCCGTTGGCGATGTGGTCGAGCTCGACGGGGTGGTCGGCGGCGGCGTGGCGACGCCGGTCGGCGACGGCGACGTGCAACTGGCCAACAGCGCGGCCGCCATCAGGGTCGCCATCCATCGCTTCACCGGACTGATAGTAAGAGGCGCGGCGACCCCGGGCTACGGCCAAATAGCCTAGATAGAGGCAACGCGTGCGAGGAAGGACCGCGCTGCCTCCAGGACCAGCTCGCGTTCGAACGTGACGACGTAGTCGAAACGCCGCTCATTGTCGGGACCGTCATCGCCGAGGTCCTTCGCGATGAGGGCACCGGCGATATGCGGCCCAAGCACGATGACGTGCCACTGGCCCAGCAGCTCGTTGCCGTCGGCGAGCGACCAGCCCCGCACCCCGGGAAGCGGCGTCTCCGAGATCCCCGCGCCGGCCACCGCGACCAGCACACAGCGTTCGGCGAGTGCGGCGTACATGCGGCGCGATCGGGGCGTGAAACGGTCCAGAGTCTGGAACGCGGCGAGCACGATCGGAGGTGCGTTTGCGGCCAGCGCCCAGTTCTCCAGGTGGCGTGAGAACCCCACCAGGTACTCCTTGGTGGCGCGCCGTGGATTTCGTCGCGGAAACACGGCCTCCACGGGGGTACGGGCAACGGGCGATCGCTGCCGGACACCGGGGTGGAAACTCGGGCCGGCCTGCGGCGGAACCACCTCCGGAAACGGTCCGGGGCGGCCGAACAGCCAACCCTGGCCGAACGTGGCGCCCATCGACAGCGCCAAGCGGCGGTGCGCTTCCGTTTCGATGCCCTCGGCGAGGATGAGGGCGTTGCTGCGCTCGGCATGGGCGAGCACTGCGGCCAGTTGGCTCACGCGAGCCGGCGTCTGGAGGCCCTGGATCATGGCCAGATCCAGCTTGATGACGTCGGGGTCCAGCAGCGGCATCACGGCAGCGGAGTCCGGGACGGCGCCAACGTCATCGAGGGCGATGGCCCAGCCATCCGCACGCAAACGCTCGACCTCGCGCAGGAGGTCTGCAGGGCGATCGAGCAGTGAGCGCTCGGTGATCTCGGCCACCAGCTGCAAGGATGCGAGGCTGCCGCTGGTCCCGTCCACGGGCACGCGGGAACCGCGCTGGCCGAGTGCTGCGGGCTCGAAGTTGACGAAGAGTGGCAGTGCGGAGGCGGAGCCGGCCGCGAACGCGCCGCGGATGGCAGCGTCCTGACAGAGCCGGTCGAGCTGCGGGACCAGATTCCGCGCGTGAGCCTCCCGGAACAGCACCTCCGGGCTCTCGAACGGGCTGCCAGCGGGCCCTCTCGCGAGCGCCTCGTGGGCTACCGTCAGGCCGGTTTCCAACTCCACGATGGGCTGGTAGACGGCGTGGATCGCCCCGTCGGTGAGCAGTTGCTCAAAGATGTCCGGTGGCGCGGTCGCGCCGCTGCGGTCGCGTGGACGGGATCGCGGGCTCGCCGGTACGCGCATGGCTGTGCTCACGGGACTCCATTGCCCCTCGCTGCGACCCGTGCGGGCCGTGGCAGCGATCGTGACGGTCCGCACCCACCTCCGCCACCGTACGAATGTTCGCGGCCGCCGACGCGGCGGCCGCCGTCAGCGCCTGGCCGCGATGCCGTCGAGCAGCCGCTCCAGGGCGAAGTCGAACAGATCGTCCTCCGTGGCGATGGTCATTTCCTCCGCGGTCGCCACCAGATTGGGGAAACGGTCGGCCGGCAGCTCACGGAGCATGCCGGCGACCGCGGCATTGACCTCCTCGGCGGTGGCGGGATCGTTCGGAGGTCCGACCGGCGAACGGCTCTCCAGGATCGCCCACCCCGCGGACAGGTTGAACACCGCGTTGAAGATGGCAACCGCGGAAGTGCGATCGAAGCCGCCCTCAGCGAGCGAACCGAGCAGCCACTCCATGGCGTCCAGCGTGTTCGGCCCGAGCGTGAGGCGCGCGCCGAGCATCTGGACCGCGTTGCGGTGCCGCATCAGGACACGGCGAAGTGCGTGAGCGGCGTCCGCGAGCTGCACCCGCCAGTCACCTTCAGGCCGTACCTCGTCCCCGGTCTGGCCGATGATCTCGTCCAGCACCAGGTCCAGGAGCTGGTCCTTGCTGGGCACGTGCCAGTAGACGGACGTGGCGCCGGCACCCAGCTCCACGCCGAGGCGGCGCATGGACAGAGCCTCCAGTCCCTCCGCGTCGATGATGCGGAGAGCGGCCTCCACGATACGGGCCCGGGACAGCGGCTCACCGGCGCGCGCCGGCCGGTCCGCGGGCCACCAGGGCAACAGGGCTGGTCGGTCGACGCTGGTCATCTCGAGTTTGGGCCTCTCTGACACCGATCTGCGACCTTCCACTCGCACAGTGTACTTGACACTCGCACACTGTGCGACTAGTCTTGCTCACGCCACTCGAACAGTGTACGAGCCTCACCGCCGGTGCCGTTCAGGGCGTCAACATCACGCACCCAAACGGAAGGTTCACGCCGATGGCACTCGCGGTCGCTCGCAACCCACGCCGCTGGATCATCCTGATGGTCCTGATCCTGGCGCTGTTCGGCATCAGCGTGGACAACACCGTGCTGATCATCGCGCTGCCCACGCTGGCCAAGGATCTGAACGCCAGCGCAGCCGACCTCCAGTGGATGGTCGACGCGTACGTGCTGGTGTTCGCCGGCCTGCTGCTCCTCTCGGGCGCGCTGTCCGACCGTTACGGCCGCAGGGTGATGTTGCTGATCGGCCTCGCGCTCTTCGGCGCCGGCTCCGCCCTCGCCCCGCTGGTGAAAGGCGCCGACCAGCTGATCGCACTGCGCGCATTCATGGGCCTTGGCGCGGCGTTCGTGATGCCGGCAACGCTCTCGATCATCGCCCACGTGTTCGACGCCGACGAGCGGCCGAAGGCCATCGCCGCCTGGGGCTCCATCTCCGCGATCGGAATCGTGGCCGGTCCCCTGCTCGGCGGCTGGCTGCTGGACAACTTTGCGTGGCCGTCCGTGTTCCTGGTGAACGTGCCGTTCGCCGCCATCGGGTTTGCACTGACCCTGTGGTTCGTGCCGGAGTCACGGGCGCAGAAGCGCGTGGCGCTGGACCTGGTCGGGGCCGCACTCTCCGTGGCCGGCCTGGTGACGCTGGTCTACGGCATCATCGAGGTCCCGTCACGCGGCTGGACGGACCCGCAGATCGTGGTCTCGCTGGCCGCGGCGGCCGTGTTCATCTTTCTGTTCGTGTGGTGGGAGCGGCGCGTCGACGAGCCGATGCTGGACGTCGGGCTGTTCCGTGACCCGCGCTTTTCGGCCGCCAGCCTGTCCGTGACGCTGGTCTTCTTCGCCCTCAATGGCGCCCTCTTCTTCGTGACGCTCTACCTCCAGCAGGTGCTGGGCCTGAGCGCGCTCCAGACAGGATTCCGATTCATCCCGATTGCGCTGGGTGTGGCCATCGCAGCCGGCATCAGCGCGGCCATGACCAAGCGTTTCGGCGCCAAGATCACGACCACCCTGGGCCTCCTGATCATCGCCGGCGGCCTGGCCTCGATCGCCCTGGTGAACGAGAACAGCAGTGACCTGATGATCGCCGGCATCCTGTTCATCTCGGCGGCCGGCATCGGCCTGGCCATGACGCCGGCCACGGACGCGATCATGGGCTCGCTGCCGCCGGACCAGTTCGGCGTCGGGTCGGCGGTCAACGACACCACCCGCGAGGTCGGCGGCGCGCTGGGCATCGCGGTGCTGGGCAGCCTGTTCGCGGGCTCGTACGGCGCAGCGATGGCCGGACCCGTCGCCGGACTGCCTGACGCGGCCGCGAAGGCCGTTCGCGACTCACTGGCCGGGGCGTCGGCCGTGGCCGCGCAGATCGGCGGCGACGCGGGTACGTTCCTGCTCACCACCGCGCGGCACGCGTTCGTGGACGCGATGGCGTGGACGTCAGTGATCGGCGCCGTGGTGGCCGTGGGCGGGGCACTCATCGCGCTGGTCTGGCTGCCGGCACGCGCCGGGCGGAAGGACGC
>CAZENL010000048.1:0-7864 GCA_964513505.1 uncultured Anaerolineaceae bacterium | reverse complement strand
ATCAGGCCAAATACCGCTCGCAGCGCTGCAAGGCCTGGATCCCGACACTCGCGACCGACACGTCGCCCGGCCGGACCTGGTTCGTCGCGCCGGCTGAGCGCGAGCGGGCACACGAGCGGGCATGGGAGTCGAAGCCGCCGTCCAGCTCATCGACCTCGAACGTGGCCGAGCATTGCTTAGGCCAGTATTTGGCCAGGTGCCCCGAGCGCGACGCCCGTCGCATCATTGGGAAGTGCCCGGACCCGAAGAACCTGACAGGAGCGCAGCTCCGTCGCTCCCCGAGGGCGCGGCCGACCAGGCCTACGTCTGGCTGACGGCCGTCGGTCGTCGCTCTGGCCTGGAGCGAACCGTGGAACTCTGGTACGGCCTGCGCGGATCGACGCTCTACTTCCTGGCCGGCGCCGGCCCGCGGGCAGGCTGGGTCCAGAACAGCCTGGCGGCCCCGTCCGTCAGCATCCGACTGGCCGCCGGCACGTACCGCGGACTGGCACGCGCCGTGGAGCCCGGCTCGGACGAGGACCAGGCCGCGCGCCGGCTGCTCGCGGCCAAGTACCAGGGCTGGTCGGAGGGCCGCACCCTGAGCGGCTGGGCACGGACCTCGTTCTGCCTGGCAGTCGAGCTGATCGAACCGGTTACCACATGACGGACAGCAGCTGGCCGTAGACGCGCTCGGCGTCGATGCGGACGCCCCGACGCCCGAACCAGGTGGCCACGTTCTGCACGTCGCGGTGGAGCAGCGCGGGCGCCGCGGGATTGACGATCACGTCGACCGCCTGCGGAAAGTCGATCAGCACCACCCTCCCCTGCCACCAGAGCAGGTTGTAGACGGACAGGTCCGCATGCACCACGCCGGCTGCGGTCAGCAGACGCAGGCTGTCGACCAGCTGGCTCCACGCCGTGGCCAGTCCGGTGCCATCCAGGCGCGCATCGACGAGCCGCGGCGCAGCCACCGGCCCCTCCCCGCAGAACTGCATCAGGACGCCGTTGTCCAGCAGGTCCACCGGATAGGGGACGGACGCGCCCGCGTTCCACGCCCTCCGCAACATGGTCAGTTCGTTGAGCGGCCAGTTGCCGGCAATCACCTCGCGGCCGTGGTCGGTCTTCTTGGCGACTGCGCGGCGATCGCGCGCGTTCAGGTTCCAGCCGGCGCGGTAGACCGCGTCGGATCGATAGATGGTGCCCTTGGAGAAGCCCAGCTCCTCGAGCTGCCCTTTGTAGGCCGGGGTTCTGGGTCGATATCGCTTGTGGGCAAGGAGGCAGCTCCCCGTGGACGAGGCGCGTTCCACGAGAAAGACTTCGGCCTCCTTGCCGGACTTGAGGGTGCCGAGGCGGCGCTCTTCATACGGCCCGGTGATGAGCCAGGCAGGAGCGGGCCGCTCGGCGACGAGCGGGGAAGACACGCTGGTGGTCTCCAGGTAACGGGAGGGATTGAGTCCCTGCCCGTCGGAGGGTCAGCGGAAGCGGCAACTCCCCGTGGAGGAGCGGCGGCCATCGGCAAGCGTCCGACCGGCGGGCAGGCAGGCAGAACGCGTCTCGTTCATGGCCTCTGCCCTCCTTTCCTGGAGCGAATCGGTTGGCATGTGCGGGGATTCTGGCTGGTGACAGCGCGAGCGTACCTTTGGCCCGGTGCGCTCGCAAGTAGGTGAGCGTAGACTGAGCGGGCACGCTCGATGTGAGTCGTGCTCGCGTGGTGACCCTTTCTCGAACGGGCCGTGCGCTGGCAGGGTTGTTCGGGAGAATCGGAAAGGGTCATCATGACCGCAGGAACCATCAAGAAGGTCGTATCCGACCGCGGCTTCGGCTTCATCACAGCCGAGGACGGGAAGGATTACTTCTTCCATCGCAACGAGCTGGACTCGTCGCTCGACTTCGACCGCCTCAACGGCGGCGAGCGCGTCGAGTTCCAGGTCCAGTCGAGCCCCAAGGGCCCGCGAGCCGCTCAGGTTCGCTCCGCCTAGTTCGGGCACACAGGCCGGCGTTCGCGCCGGCCGATCACACCGGGACCCCGATCGTCTGATCGGGGTCTTGTTGTATCCGGGACGTGCTCAGTCGGGCTCTTCGAGCGGCGTTCCCTGGGCAGGATCCTGGGCCTCGGTCGGACCGATCACGAACACGTCACCGCACGACCCGCAGTGGAACGCGCGCGTGCCCTTGATCCACTGGCGCTCCGGATCCAGGTCGGCCGCATCCAGGTCGTGACGTTCGTTCATCTGGGCGAATTCGTCGCCATGGCGGTGGAGGACCAATCCATCCTGGTAGCTGATCATCGGGATTCCTCGTCGTGGTGGGTGGCCGTCGCGCGATCGGCTGGCGTCGCTCCGCGCTACGTGCGTACCCTACCCTCTGCATAGCGTCCGCACCATCGTTGCACTCGAGGGGGATCGGCAACCCGTGAAGCAGGAATTCCACGACGCCATGGCCGCCGGCTACGACTTCCCGGAGCCGACCGCTGTGTTGGGCGGTCCGCTGCTGGACAACGAGGTGGTCACGGACGTCCTGGTCAAGGCGCCAACGGCCATGCTCAACCGTCACGGGCTGATCGCCGGCGCCACCGGAACGGGCAAGACCAAGACGCTCCAGATCCTGGCCGGCGAGCTGTCGGAGCAGGGCGTGCCGTGTTTCGTGGCGGACATCAAGGGTGACGTCACCGGAATTGCCGCGCCCGGCGACCCGGCGGACCCACGCGTGGCCGAGCGCGCCCAGCAACTCGGCTGGACGTACGTGCCCAAGGGTCACCCCGTCGAGTTCCTGTCGCTCTCCGGTCAGCTTGGCGCGCAGGTGCGCGCGACGGTGCACTCGTTCGGGGCTGTGCTGCTGGCCAAGGTCATGGAACTCAACGACACGCAGACCGCCGTCCTGAGCCTGATCTTCAAGTACTGCGACGACAACCAGCTGCCGTTGCTGGACCTGGACGATCTGCGCACCACGCTCCAGTACCTCAGCTCCGACGAGGGCAAACAGGGACTGGCCGACTACGGCGGCATGTCCCCGGCCACGGTGTCCGTGCTGCTCCGGTCGATCGTGACGCTGGAGGAATCGGGCGCCAGCGCGTTCTTCGGCGAGCCGGAGTTCGACGTCAGCGACCTGATGCGGTTGACGGCGGACGGACACGGCATCGTCAGCGTCATGGAGTTGCGCGACGTGATGGACAAGCCGCGGCTCTTCAGCACGTTCATGCTCTGGATGCTGGCGCAGCTGTACCACGTGCTCCCCGAGGTGGGAGACCTGCCCAAGCCCAAGCTGTGCTTCTTCTTCGATGAGGCGCACCTGCTCTTCAACGATGCGTCGGAGGCGTTGCTCGAGCAGGTGGAGCTGACCGTGCGGCTCATCCGCTCCAAGGGCGTCGGCGTCTACTTCGTCACCCAGGCACCCACGGACGTGCCCGATTCCGTGCTGGCGCAACTGGGCAACCGGGTGCAGCACGCACTGCGCGCCTTCACCCCGATCGACGCGGACAACCTGCGCAAGTCGGCGCGCACCTTCCCCATGAGCGACTTCTACAACGTGGAGCAGGAGCTCCAGTCGCTGGGCATCGGCGAGGCGCTGGTGACCGTGCTGACTCCCCGCGGCGTGCCCTCTCCCCTGGCCGCAACGCGGTTGGTGCCGCCCGATTCGGCGATGGCCGCGCTGGCACCGGATGCCTTCGCGGCGCTCGTGGCCGCCGGGTCGCTGGTGCCCAAGTACGGCACGCCGATCGACCGCCAGAGCGCGCACGAGATCATCGTCGGGCGGATCCAGGCGGCGACCGCCGCCCAGCAGGCCGCCGCGGAACAGGCCTCGCAGGCACAGTCAGCCGCCATCCAGCAAGCCGCGATCCAGCAAGCCGCGAATGCCGGCATCCCGGGAGGCGTCGTGGCCGGCGGACCGGGCACGGCCTACCCGAGCGTGCCACCCGGCGCCAAGGTGATCAGCTACGGGCAGTACCAGCGCCAGATCCAGGCCCAGGCACGTGAGCTTGAGCGGCAGCAGAAGGCAGCCGACCGTGCCGCCGCAACCCAGGCTCGCGCGCAGGCCCGAGCCCAGGCGCAGGCACAGCGGGCCGCGCAACGCGAACGCGACCAGATGATCCGGGCAGGCACCAAGGTGCTCACGTCACGCAACACGGGAAGCCTGATTCGCGGCGTGTTCGGGACGCTTTTCGGCGGCAGGAGGTAGAGCGGGTCGGAACGGCCGGGGCCTGAGTGGCCCGGAGTCATGCGGTGGGATGGCCGGGGCCAGATCGATCGAGATCTCGTGGGCCAAACGTACGGTAGGCGGCTTCGCCGGCGTGGCCATGCTGGGTCTCGCTCAGCTGGGGATTGAGCTTCCGAGCGAATCGGCCCGTGGGAGTTCAGGAGGTCACCGCGTTGAAGAGGCTCGTGCCCACGGCGGTTGCCGTGCTCTGCCTGGCGCTTTCCGCGTCGCCCGTCGCCGCCCACCATCACGGTTCAGGCGGCAACGCCGGCGACCTGGATCCAACCTGGCAGGGCACCGGGTGGTCCACCACCAGCTTCCCCGGCGCGGACTCCCTGGCGGACGGCGTGGCGGTGGGACGGGATGGGCGCGTGGTCGCGGTCGGCGGCACGTCCGACGGGACGACGGAGGACTTCGCGGTCTCCCGCTACAACGCGGATGGATCGCTGGACACGAGCTTTGGCAGCGGCGGGCGCGTCACCACGGACTTCAAGGGCGGTGCCGACTTTGCCACCGGCGTGGCGCTCGTGCGTGGCGGCCTGGTGGTCGTTGGCTACACCGCCGCGAGCGACGGGACGGTCTCGCTTGCGCTCGCGCGCTACCAGGTCGATGGCTCGCTGGACCCGTCGTTCGGGGGCAGCGGCGAGGTGGTGACGTCCATCAGCGGCATGGACTTCGCGAGGGCGGTTGCCCTGTCCGGGCATCACATCGTGGTTGCCGGTTCCACCGCATCCGGGGCGAACGGTGACGACTTCCTGGTGGCCCGGTATAACCTCGACGGCACGCTGGACTCCGGCTTCGGCGGCCACGGCTGGGTCTCCACCGACTTCAACGGCGCCGACGACCAGGCGAACGCGGTGCTGGTCACGGGCCGCGACATCCTGGTCGCGGGCACTGCACGCGGCACGTCGAACGACTTTGCACTGGCGCGCTACCGCGGCGACGGATCGCTGGACCCGTGGTTCGGCACGGGCGGCAAGGTGGAGACGGACTTCAGCGGCGGCAACGACGCGGCCAATGCGCTGGACGAGCAGCACGGGCGAATCGTGGCCATCGGCTCGGCAGCGGGCGCGGCGGACGCGGACATGGCGGCTGCGGTCTACGACTGGCGGGGTCACCCGGATCGTCATTTCAGCGGCGACGGCATGGCCACCATGGATCTCGGCAAGGACGAAGCCGGGTTTGGAGGCGGCTTTGACCGCAACGGCGCGGTCATCGCCGGCGGCAATTCGGCGGACAGCGTGGGTGCCTTCGCGGTCGTTCGGTGGACGGCGAGCGGCGACCCGGATCCGCGCTTTGGAGGCGGCACCGGGCACGTGGTCACCCCCATCGGCGGCGACTAGTCAGCCCTGGCCGTGGCCCGTGGCCTCGACGGCAAGCTGGTGCTGGCCGGGTTTGCGGACAACGACTTTGCCTTGGCGCGATACCTGGTGGACTCGGACCACCACGGTCAGTTCGGAGGCCACTGACAGCGCGGATTGTCGGGCCGCCAATCGGGGATCGCCGGCACCTACACTCGCGGCCATGGTCGAGACGTGGCCGCGTGATCCCTTCGAGGCGCTGGCGATGGCATTTGCGGCCCTGGCCGCTGCCACGCCGGGCTTTGCGCGTGTGGTCTTCGGCCGTCCCGAAGCGCTGGTCGGCGTGGTCTCACCGATCGCGATCGGCGCATTCAACCGGGTCATGGGCGTCCGGCTGACAGAGGCCGAGGCAGAAACGGCCATCCAGACCGTGAAGGCCGCCCATGCGCGGGCCGGCGTGCCGGGCTCATGGTGGTTGGATCCGGGCTCGACGCCGGTTGGGCTTGCGGCGGCCCTGGAGCGTCACGGATACCGGCACGAAGGCGCGGTTCCGGCCATGGCCATCAGGCTTGACGCGCTCCCGCCGCTGGAGCTCCCCAACGGCGCGACGCTTGCCTGGGTCCGCGGGCGCGACGAGATGCGCGCCGCGCAGCGCATGGTTGGCCGTGGCTTCGGCATGCCGGGACCGTTCGCCGACGAAATGGCCGACCGCCTTGCCGGACTCGGGGAAGCGCTGGATGGCCCGGCACGCGTGGTTCTCGCGCGCCTCAACGATGTGCCGGTTGCGTCGGCGCTCGCCGTCACGACGGGCGATGTCGCCGGCATCTACAGCGTGGTGACGCTGCCCGAGGCGCGCAGCCGGGGATTCGGGCGCGCGGTCACGCTGGCCGTGTTGCACGACGCGCAACGCCGAGGCGCGCGTATGGGCGTGCTGGAGGCCACAGACATGGGCGTTCCGGTGTACAAGGGAATTGGCTTCCGGCAGGTGGGCGATTTCCAGCTCTTCGCCGGCTGATGAGCCGGGCCGTGCCACCCAAGCTGGCACGGCCGCGGAGCAAGATGGCCGCATGTTCGAGCACATCGACCGGGTCCCGGATGAGAAGTCGTGCCTGATCTGCGGACAGCCGCTGCTCGGTGATCCAGAGGACCAGCCGTTCCCGCCCCTGGGGCCCATGTGCGGCGAGTGCTACCGCTCGCAGCAGCTGGACGATGAGATCGACTGGGAGACTGGCTGAGAATGGCTGCATCACCGTCTGAAACGGATGAGTGGCGTATATGGCGATCGCGTGGCGTATATTTCATCCATGAAGCGGATCCAGATCTACATCGACGAAACGGCCGACGAATTACTGTCGAAGGCTGCCCGTCGCGAGCATCGATCGAAGGCTTCGTTGATCCGCGAGGCCGTAGAGCGCCAGTACGGCGCTGCGGTGGACGAAGACGCGTTCGACGCGTGGGCAGGAGGCGTGGACGGCGCGCCGGGTGACATCGACGCGGTGGTCTACGGAGGATGAGGTTCGTCGACACCTCGTTCTGGGTCGCGTTGCGCTTTCGCGGTGACGGGCACCATCAGGACGCGCTTCGCCTGTGGGCGGATCGGTCACCGCCGCTGCTCACCACCAACCACGTGATCGGTGAGACCTGGACGTTCCTGAACCGACGCATCGGTCACGCGGAAGCGATCGGGTTCATCGATACCGTCGAAGGGAGCCGCAGGCTGGCTGTCGTGTCGGTCGACGAGGTCAGTGAACGGGCCGCCTGGGAGTGGCTCCGCCGGCACGACGAGCGGACCTACTCGTTCGTGGACGCTACGAGCTTCGCCGTCATGCGCCGGGAGCGCGTGTCAGAGGCACTCGCGTTCGACGGTGACTTCAGTGCCGCGGGCTTCGTGGAGCTGCGTCCGAAACCGTGATTCACGGTTTCAAGCCGCTCGAGGCGTATGCCAGCGCGTACGCCGCGCTGGTGCAGGCGACCCCGGGGTGCCGGGTCGTGCCGGTCGGCAGGCCTGGATCGGTGATCTGCACCGTCACGCCGTTTCCCTTCGCTGACTTCAACCGGGTGATGACCGTGCGGCTGGCAGAGGACGAGATCGACGCGGCGATCGGCAACGCGTTGGCAGCTCACCGTGCCGCCGGGGTGCCAGGCTCCTGGTGGCTGGAAGCGGAGACGACGCCCGTCGGGATCGAGCGGGCACTCGAGCGGCACGGGTACCGGCGTGGGGCCGCGGCACCCGCGATGTCCAGGGAGCTGGACGACCTGCCGGACACGGAGCCTCCGCCTGGGGTCGAGCTGTCATTCGTGCGTGGCCGCGAGCCGATGCGCCAGGTCCAGCGACTGATCGCCCTGGGATTCGGCAGGCCGCCGGCCATCGCGGAGATGATGGCCGAGGT
>CAZENL010000047.1:0-21565 GCA_964513505.1 uncultured Anaerolineaceae bacterium | reverse complement strand
GCCGCCAGGGAGTAGCCATGTCAACGCTCAACGGCGAACGCCAGGCCGTCATCACGCACCCCATCGGAGCGCACGGGACGCTCGTGCTGCGCACCGTGCGCGGCTCGGTCCGGGTCCGCGCCGCAGACCAGCTGGAAGCGCGGGTCGAGGCTCGCTACGTGGCCACAGGGGAAGCCGTGGCGGCCGATCCGGAGAGCGACGGCGTCCTGCGCATCACGCGCAATCCGGACGAGTTGCGGATCGAGGCGGATGACACCGGCGCGGGCCTGCTCAATTCCCTCGGCAAGATGTTCGGAGGCGGCCGACCGCGCATCGACTTCGACGTCACGCTGCCGCCAACTGCCACGTTGCGACTCTCAGGGGTGTCGGCCAACCTGGACATCCGCGGCATGCGCGGAGACCAGGAGATCCGCACCGTCTCCGGGGACGTGTCGTTGATCGACATCGCCGGCCAACTGACGCTCCAGTCGGTTTCCGGCGACACGTCCATCCAGGGTGCCCAGGTGGACCTGCGTGCGACGACCACGTCCGGGGACCTGGACGCCCGCATCGCGCACTTCAGCGGCACGCGGGTCCGCACCGTCAGTGGAGACATTCGGCTGACTGGAACGTTCGACGCCGGCCCGGACCACTCGGTCGAGTCGATCAGCGGTGACCTCCAGGTACTGCCGGAGAACGGCGTCACGGCCAACTTGACCTCCGTTTCCGGCTCGATCCAGACGGACCTCCCCAACCAGCGGGAATCGGGACGTGGCCGCCGCACGGTCGTCATCGGCGACGGCGCGGCGTCGCTCAATTTCCGGACCATGTCCGGGGACCTGTCCATCGGCCGTTCGCTCGCAGGCTCCACGGCGGGCAAGAACAGCGCGCCGCCGGCGGAACCGGTCACGTCATCCGGCTCCTCCGGCGCGCATGAACCAGACGCAGTGCCGGTGCCGGCCCCACACGACCAGCTGGACGTCCTGCGCGCCCTCGAGCGCGGTGAGATCGATGTCGAGACGGCTGCACGGCTGCTGGAGGGCTTCGTCAATGCCTGACGACCTCGAGGGGATCCTGCGCCGCGTCGCGTCCGGCGAGTTGTCCGTGGAAGAGGCCGAGCGATTGATCGCGGCCGCGTCCACCGAAGCGGGCACACCAGAGGCGGCCTCCGGTCACGGGACCGTCCGATTCGGCTGGCCCCGACCGCCCGCCTCCCCACGAATGCCACCGACGCCACCGATGCCGCCACGGCCACGCTTCCCACATGCCGGAGCCGAGGCCGGCGCCGCGAGCAGCGAGGAATCCCGGGCCGGAGGCACTGCCGTTCCTCGCCGTGCCATTCGTCTCCAGGTCATGGAGGGCGGCCGATCGGTGGTCAATCTCCGCATCCCCATGTCGCTGGCCGGGCTCGCCGGCACCGTGCTGCCCGGCCTCTCGAACGAGCACGCGGATCGTCTGCGCGAGGCCATCCGCTCCGGGACGATCGGGCGAATCCTCGAAGTCCAGGACGAGGATGGCGACGGAGTCATCATCTCGACCGAATGACGGCCGCGACGCTCATCGCCAGCCTGCTTGACCGTGTGACGGCCACCACCACAACCACGGGGACACGATGACCGCACCGCCTCGACCGGTCCGCCGATCGCGCCTCGGGCTGCTTCGACACCCCGACTTCATGAAGCTCTGGACCGGCCAGACGATCAGCCAGTTCGGCACGCAGGTCAGCGGGCTGGCGATTCCGCTCATCGCCGCCCTCTTCCTGAATGTCTCGGCGTTCGAGTTCAGCCTCATCGCGACGGTCGAGTTCCTGCCCTTCATCCTGCTGAGCCT
The DNA here is from genome assembly GCA_964513505.1 of uncultured Anaerolineaceae bacterium. Classification (GTDB taxonomy): domain Bacteria; phylum Chloroflexota; class Limnocylindria; order Limnocylindrales; family CSP1-4; genus JAFMJV01. The sequence continues at coordinate 19,756 of CAZENL010000047.1, read as the reverse complement.
GCCCGCCGGGGTGTGGGTCGACCGCCTGCGGCGTCGCCCGATCCTGATCGTCGGGGACCTGGGCCGCGGTATCGCGCTGCTCTCGATTCCGATTGCCTACGAGCTGCACGTCCTGACCATCTGGCAGCTCTACGCGGTTGGTTTCCTCAACGGCTGCCTGACCGTGTTCTTCGACGTTTCGTACCAGTCGTACCTGCCATCGCTGGTGGAGCGCGACGAGATCCTCGAAGGGAACTCCAAGCTCCAGGTCAGCGTGTCCTCCGCCCAGGTCCTGGGTCCGGGCATCGCGGGCGTCCTCATCGGGATCGTCTCTGCCCCGGTCGCGATCATCGCGGACTCGCTGAGCTTCTTCGCGTCCGCACTGTTCGTTTTCGGCATCCGCAAGAAAGAGCCGCCGCCCCAGGTCCACGCGACCGTCGACGGCAAGGGCCCCGGGATGCGGGCGGAGGTCAACGCCGGGCTCCAGTACGTGCTGAAGCACGCCTATCTGCGGTACCTGGCCGCCTCCATGGCCACGTCCAACCTCTTCAGCAACATGGTCTTTGCCATCTTCGTGCTCTACCTGGTGCGCGACTTCGGTGTCCAGCCGGCGCAGCTCGGGATTGCGTACTCACTCGCCTCGGTCGGGTTCCTGCTGGGTGCGTTGACGGCCAACCGGATCGGCTCCCGAATCGGCGTGGGACCCGCGATCATCGCCTCGTCGGTGGTCACGGGCGCGAGCACGATCCTGATTGCCGTCGCACCAAATGACCTCGTGCTGCCGTTCGCCACGGCATCCGTCTTCATCGGTGGTTTCGCAGGAATGGTCTTCAACATCAACCAGGTCAGCTTCCGCCAGGCCATCACGCCGCCGCGGATGCAGGGCCGCATGAACGCCACCATGCGCTTCCTGGTCTGGGGAACGATCCCGCTCGGCAGCGTCCTGGGTGGCGTGCTCGGCAGCGCGCTGGGACTGCACGCCACGATCTGGATCGGGGCGATCGGCGGCCTGATCTCGTTCGTGCCGCTCCTGTTCTCCCCGTTGCGCTCGCTCAGGGCCATGCCGGAGCCGCTCACCGAGGACGGCACTCCCGCCGCCGGAGACTCCGACCATGCAGAGCCGCATTGGCAGGACGCCCTTGCCGACGCGTCCGGTGGTGGCCTGGAGCCGGGCCCTCTTCCTACACTCACGGTTCCATCGGACCGGGATTGAGGGTCGATCAGGACTCGAGCATCGGGATGTGCACGCCGCGCTCCCTGGCTACCTCGATCGCACGCTCGTACCCCGCGTCCACGTGGCGCACCACGCCCATGCCCGGGTCCGTGGTGAGCACCCGTTCCAGCTTCTGGGCAGACAGCTCCGTCCCGTCCGCGACCACGACCATGCCGGCGTGCTGGGAGTAGCCGATCCCGGTGCCGCCGCCGTGATGGATGCTCACCCAGGTCGCGCCGGCGGACGTGTTGACCAGCGCGTTCAGCAGCGGCCAGTCGGCGATCGCGTCGGAGCCATCCAGCATGCCCTCCGTCTCGCGGTTCGGCGACGCGACGGAGCCGGCATCCAGGTGGTCGCGCCCGATCACGATGGGCGCGCTGACAGCGCTGGTGCGGACCAGCTCGTTGAAGGCCAGCCCCGCGCGCGCCCGCTCGCCGTAGCCGAGCCAGCAGATGCGGGCTGGCAATCCCTGGAAGGGAACCTTTTCCTGTGCCATCCGGATCCACCGATGCAGGCCCGCATCGTTCGGGAAGAGCTCCAGCACGGCCTGGTCCGTGCGGAGGATGTCCCGCGGGTCTCCCGAAAGCGCCGCCCACCGAAATGGGCCCTTGCCCTCGCAGAACAGGGGCCGGATGAAGGCAGGCACGAAGCCCGGGAAGTCGAACGCATTGGAGACGCCGGCTTGCTGCGCCTGCGCACGCAGGTTGTTGCCGTAGTCAAAGGTCACCGCGCCGGCAGTCTGGAATGCCAGCATGGCCTGCACGTGTTGTGCCATGGAGGCCATGGAACGTGCGACGTAGCCGTCCGGATCGGCCCGCCGCAGGTCGACGGCCGCTGCCAGCGCCAATCCCACTGGGACATATCCGTTGAGCGCGTCGTGGGCGCTCGTCTGGTCGGTGACCACATCGAAGTGCTCTCCGCGGAGTACGAGTTCCGGCTCGATCTCCGCGGCATTGCCCACCAGCGCAATGGAGAGCGGGCGTCCGTGGCTGGCGGCTTCGCGGGCCGCCGCAAGCCCTTCGTCCACCGAGTCGGTCACCTGGTCCACGTAACCCATGCCCAGGCGACGCTGGGCTCGTTCCGGATCCACCTCGATGACCAGGGCCACGCCATCGTTCATGGTCACGGCCATGGGCTGCGCACCGCCCATGCCACCGAGTCCTGCCGTCAGCACCACGCGGCCACGCAACGAACCGCCGAAATGCTGGCGGGCAAGCTCAGCGAACGTCTCGTACGTGCCCTGGAGGATGCCCTGCGTGCCGATGTAGATCCACGAGCCGGCCGTCATCTGGCCGTACATGGTCAGACCCTGACGTTCCAGCTCGCGGAAGGTGTCCCAGTTCGCCCACTTGCCAACGAGATTGGAATTGGCGATCAGGACGCGCGGCGCCCACTCGTGGGTCCGGAACACGGCCACGGGCTTGCCCGACTGCACCAGCAGCGTCTCGTCGTTCCCCAGGCGGCGCAACTCGCGCACGATCGCATCGAACGCGTCCCACGAGCGAGCCGCGCGGCCGGTTCCGCCGTACACGACCAGGTCGTCAGGTCGCTCGGCCACGTCCGGATCCAGGTTGTTCATGAGCATGCGCAGCGCGGCTTCCTGTTGCCAGCCGCGGCAGCTCAACTCAGGACCTCTCGGCGCGCGAACCAGGCGTGCTGTTGCGGTGGCCATGCTGCGAACCTCCGTCCGGAGTCTAGTCTCGGCCCGTTACGTCAGTGGATGGCCTAGTCCAGCTCGCGTCGCATCACCGGGAACCGCTCGTCGTCAACCGCGACCGTGAACCCGCAATGCAGCCAGAAGCCCGGGCGGCCGGCACTGGTTTCGTCGTCGGCTCGCGTCAGGTCCGGGTACGCCTCCACCGCGGCAAAACCGCGGCCGCTCAGATCGCGGCACACCTCCGCGATCAGCTCGCGGGCGTAGCCGTGACGTCGCGCGTCCGGTGTGGACGCGACACACGTGATCACCGCGGGGAGTGGCGAGGCCGGCAGCTGCGGGTAGAGGTCGCGGAGGCGCAGCGCGCGGGGATACGCCGACAGCGGGCCGAACTGCGCATAGGCGACCGATGTCTCGCCGGCATAGCCGACCTTGGCGTAGCTCCCGAAGACGCCACGGCCACGATCCAGCAGAGCCAGCTTGCGAGGCACGCCGGCCACCATCGGCCGCTCGCGCCGGGCGGTGGGAACGAACGGGTTGAAGTCATCGGCCTCGGCGTCGCCGTCGCCGATGAGGGCGTTCAGGGATGCGCCGCGCCCGGGCGAGAGGAATGGGTTGGCGGCCGGCTCGCGTTCTGCCGCGAAAGGATTGCCCTCGATGGAAGGTCTGGGTCGCGGAGGGGGAGCGGCCGACGTCAGCAGGCCGGGCCGATGGAGCTTCGCGCCGCGCTCCGCGTCCTCCCAGTAGTCGCAGGTGCGGTGATCGAATCGCGTGTCGGCGCACGGTGGGATTCCATCGAAAGAAGCGGCGTCCAGCACATCGACGAAGCGGAGCCCGGCCACCGGGCCAGTGTACGAGCGGCGAGGGCTCTCTCGAGCCAACTGTGCGCAGCCGACCGGCGCGGCCGGCCGCTCGCCGCGCGTCAGGCGGGCAACAGGTCCAGCAGCCGCCCTTCCCGAACCAGCGCGAGCGCCGCCTGGATATCCGGACCAGGGTCGCGATCCGTGGCCAGATGATCCACGCGCTCCCGCAGGCGGCGGTGGGCCTCGGCGGCTCCGGCACCGGCTGCCCCGATGCGTGCCACCCGGAAGTCCAGGCCCTGACCGGCGCACAAGAGCTCGAAGGCAACCACGTGCTCCACGTTGCGCAGCACGTCGCGGGCCTGCCGCGCCGCGATGGAACCCATCGAGACGTGATCCTCCTGGTTCGCGCTGGTGGGGATCGAATCCGCGGAAGCCGGGTGGACCAGGACCTTGTTCTCCGACACGAGCGCCGCGGCCGCGTACTGGAGCAGCATCAGGCCACTGTTGAGCCCGGCGTCTTCGACGAGGAAGGCGGGCAGGCCGGAGAGCCGCCCGTCGATCAGGAGCGCGGTCCGGCGCTCGCTGATCGAGCCGAGTTCGGCGATGGCGAGCGCCGCGAAGTCCATCACCAGGGCCACGGGCTGGCCGTGGAAGTTGCCACCGGAGATCACCCGGCCACCGCCGGTCGCCAGGGTGGACGCATCCACGTCCGTTCCATCCGGGAAGACCAGCGGGTTGTCCGTGCTGCTGTTCAGCTCGATCTCCAGCACGCTGCGCGCGTAGGCCAGGGCGTCCACGCTGGCGCCGTGCACCTGTGGCACGCAGCGGATCGAGTAAGGATCCTGGACCTTGTGCGCATCGCCGTGATGGGCGCGCTGAAGCTCCGAATCGCGCAAGAGGTGGCGCAGCTCGGCGGCGACGCGGCGCTGCCCGGGGTGTGGCCGCGCATCGTGGTACTCGGCGGTGAACGCCACGTTCGTGCCAAGGAGAGCCTCGACGGTCATCGCCGCGACTACGCTGGCCGTGCCCGCAAGCCGCTGGGCGCCGAGAACCAGGAGCGCGCCGACCGCGGTCATCTGCTGGGTGCCGTTGAGCAGCGCGAGCCCCTCCTTGGCCTCGAGGCGCAGCGGCTCGAGGCCGACCCGGCGGAGCGCCTCCGCTCCGGACAGGCGCTCCCCGCCAACCTCCGCCTCTCCCCGCCCGATCAGCGGCGCAGCCAGGTGGGCCAGCGGTGCCAGGTCCCCCGACGCGCCGACGGAACCCTGCTCCGGCACGATCGGGTGGACGCCGAGCCGCAGGAAGTCCAGCAGCCGATCCACCAGCTCCGGGCGGCACCCGCTCTGGCCGCGCGCCAGGGTGTTGGCGCGAAGCAGCAGCATCGCACGGACCGTCTCGCGGTCGTGCGGCGGGCCAACGCCGACGGAGTGGCTGATGATCAGGTTCTCCTGGAGGCGCCGCGCGTCCGCCGGGTCGATGCGGACGCTGGCGAGGTCGCCGAAACCCGTGGTGACGCCGTAGACCGGGTCGCCGGCCGCAACCAGTTCCTCGATCGTCCTGCGGCTCGCGGCCATGCGCGCACGCGCCTGCGAGTCCAGCTCCACGTGCGCGCCGTGGCGCGCAACCGCCTCGACGTCCTCGAGGGTCAAATCGTGCCCGGTCAACCGGACGCTCGGGGTCACGTCCGTCACGTCACGTCCCAGGTGATTCCGCGGACGCCGCGGATGTGCGAAACGTCGTTGTCCAGCACCAGGAGCCCGCCTTCGTTCGTCACGGTCGTGAGCACAGTGAGGTTGACCCAGTCCTGGCGAATGCGTCGCCGGTAGTCCCGAAGCGGAACGCCCAGCGCCAAAGCCAGCAGGATGCGATTGACCGTGCTGTGCCCCACGACCAGGACCCGGTGCTCGTCATCCGGGCGCTCCAGCGTCTTCTCCCAGTCCACGAGCGAGGTGACAAAGGACCTTACCCGTTCGGAAACGTCGGCGCCCGATTCGCCACCAGGCGGAGATACGCTCGCGGGATCGGCCTCCCAGGCCTGGCGAAGCTCCGGCCAGCGAACGCGGATCGCGGATCGCGTGTGGCCCTCCCACTCGCCATAGTCGGCCTCGATCAGCCGTGGCTCCGGTTCAACGGTCGCGGTCGGAGTGATGATCCGCGCGGTCTGGAGGGCACGCTGGAGCGGGCTGGCGATGACACGGGCCAGCGCAACCCCATCCAGGCGACCATGCAGGGCCTGCGCCGCCGCGCGGCCTTCCTCGGAGAGCGGCACGTCCATCCGCTGCCCCAGGTACTGCTCCGGCAGAGACAGCCGGGTTTTGCCATGCCGCGTGAGGACGATGGTGAGCAAGGCCGTGAGTCTAGGCGCGCAGGGATGACATCGTCTGTGTCGTCCGTCAAGCGTCGCGGTATGCTGTCGAGACAGTACGCATACGCCTCGCCTTCGGGGTTGGGTGCAAGTCCCGACCGGTGGTCGGTGCCACGGAACGCCAGTTCCGGAGCGCCAGCCCACGACCCGGTGCCGTGAGAACGGCAACGGTGGATTCCCTGGCAGGGAGCCGACGGTCAGAGTCCGGATGGGAGAAGGCAGGCGCGAGCGATGCGCTCGACCGACGGCTCCATGCCGTTGCCGCCCGCGAACCCGCGTCCGTCCGCGTTTCCCGTCCGTGCCCTTGGCACCCACCTCCTGGCGACCGCATGCCGGACAGGTCCACGAGGACGGGACGTTGAACGCAATCGAGCTCCAGGGCGTCACGCGCAGTTTCAAGGTCGGTGGGCGGAAGCTCGTCGTCCTGGACGGCGTCTCCTTCGACGTGGGGGCGGGATCGATCGTCGCTGTTGTTGGCCCCAATGGATCCGGCAAGTCCACCCTGCTGCGACTGGTGTCCGGACTACTGGAACCCGACCTTGGCCGCGTCATGGTCGACGGCACGGCCGTGGCCGGTCCCGATCCGCGCGTGGGCCTGGTGTTTCAGGAGCCGCGTCTGCTGCCGTGGCGGACGCTGCTCGACAACGTCTGTCTTCCGCTCGAGTTGGCGGGAGTGCCGCGCGAACGCCGTCAGGAACGCGCACGCCAATTGCTGTCCCAGATGCGCCTCGACAGGTTCGAATCGGCCTACCCCGGCCAACTGTCCGGAGGCATGGCGCAGCGCGCGGGACTGGCGCGCGCCCTGGTCCAGGAGCCGGACGTGCTGTTGCTGGACGAACCCTTCAGCGCCCTTGACGCGCTGACGCGCGAACGGCTCAACGGCGAGCTGCTCGCGCTTTGGGAGCGCACCCACCCGACCATCGTGCTCGTCACGCACAGCATCCCGGAAGCTGTCTTCCTCGCCGACCGCGTGGTGGTCCTCAGTGCCAGGCCGGGCCGGATCGTGGCGGACGTGCCGGTCGCGCTGCCGAGGCCGCGCTCCATCGTGGACGCGGACACGGCGGCCTTCACCCAGGCAGCCGCGGCGATCCGCTACGCGCTCGAGTCGAACGACGAGGAGCGTGCCGCATGAGCGGGCGTGGGAACCGCCGTCGCTTGGTCTCCCAGGCGTGGCCCGTTGCCCTCGCGGGCGTGGCTTTCGTGGCCGTGTGGCAGTTGATCGTGAGCATCGGCAACTATCCGACATACACCCTGCCGGGACCGGCAGTGGTGCTCGATCGGTTCCTCTTCTTCTGGAACAGGGGCACCATCCAGACCCATGCCACGGCCACCTTGACGGAGGTCGCGCTCGGCCTGCTCGTAGGTGGAGGAGCCGGCGTGCTCATCGGTCTGGTGCTGGCGCGCTCGGCGCTCGCCGAGCGGCTCCTGAGCCCGTACATCGTGGCTGCCCAGGCGACGCCGATCCTCGCGCTCGCGCCTTTGATCTACCTGTGGCTGGGAAGCGGCCTTGCCAGTCGCGTCCTGATCTGTTCGTTGATCGTCTTCTTCCCCATCACCGTTTCCACCATGGTCGGCATCCGATCGGTCGACGTGCGGCTGCTGGAGCTGGCCCACAGCCTCCGCGCGACCCGGCGCCAGGTGCTCATGGAGTTCCAGATTCCCTCCGCCATGCCGCAGATCCTTGGTGGGTTCCGGGTCGGCGTGACGCTGGCCGTGGTCGGGGCGATCGTCGCCGAGTGGGCGGGGGCAGAACGCGGCCTCGGCGTGCTCATCAACCTCGCCCGCGGCAGCCTCTTCGACACGCCGCTGCTGTTCGCAACCCTGTTGACCATCGCCGCCATCGGGGTGGCGCTCTATCTCGTTGTCGTGCTGCTGGAGCGGCGCCTCGTCGGCCGCTGGCGATCCGTCTGATGCGCTCCAGGAGAACGTTCCACTCAAGGGAGAGTCTCATGCGCCTTGTCGTCCTTGGTGTCCTCGGCCTGCTCATCTCGGCGTGCTCATCCGGAACCAGCACCGTGCCATCCGCCAGCATCGCTCCGACAGATCTGAAGGTCGGACTGGGCTACATCCCGAGCATCCAGTTCGCGCCCTTCTACTACGCTCAGCAGCAGGGCTACTACTCCGGTGCCGGCCTCGCCGTCACGCTCGAGAACAAGAACGATCCGGAGCTGATCACGCTGGTCGGGCAGGGCGCGCTGGACCTTGGCATCGGCGACGGGACCAGCGTCATCCCGGCGGCCGGCCAGGGCATCCCGGTGCGCTACATCGCCACGCTCTACGCCAAGTTCCCGAACGTGGTCCTGGCGCGCACCTCATCCGGGATCAAGGTCGCGGCCGACCTGAAGGGCCGCAACCTCGGTACGCCCGGTGAGTACGGGTCCGGCTGGATCATGCTGCAGGCGCTGCTGCACTCAGCGGGCCTCACGACTGCCGACCTGACGATCACGCAGTATCCCGACTACGGGCAGGCGACCGCGCTGGCCCAGAACGCCGTCGATGCAGCGACTGGGTTCGTCAACAACGAGCCGGTCGTGCTCGCTCGGCAGGGCGTCAGTGTCAATGTCCTCACGGTGGACCAGATCACTCCGCTGCCGGGCCCCGGCCTGATCACCGGAGTCGCCACGCTGGCCGCCAAGCACGACGCTCTGAAGGCCTTCGTGGCCGCCACGCTGCGCGCCGTGACCGAGATCCAGGCTGATCCCCAGAAGGGCGTGGATGCCACATTCGCCTTCGCACCGGACCTGGCCTCGGACCCCGCTGGCCAGCGCGCGATCCTGGACGCCACCATCGCGACCTGGACCAACGACTACACGGCAAGCCATGGGATCGGGGCGATCAATCCGGACGCGTGGACCGCATCCGTCGCGTTCATGCGCAGCCTTCCCGACGCGGGAGTGTCGACCGACATCAGCCTGGACAAGTTGATCACCACGGAGCTGCTTCCGACCCACTGACGCTTCCCGGCCCTAGACTCCCCGAAGCCGGACGGTCACGAACGCGATGCAGGAGAAGGCCATGACCACGAGTGAGTTGGATCCGTCCGCTGCCACGCCGGCTCCGACCGGCGCCGACGGGCCGAAGGCCAACGGGGATCTTCCCGCCGCGGATGCGCACCACGCCGTTGGCGGCCATCAGGACGCCCATTCGGCGGACCATGCGGAGACATCCGTCGGACCGGTCGACTGGGGCGCCTGGCTCGTCGGCGCAATCGGCGTGGGCGCCGGCAGCGTGATCGCGGTCGTGCTCGCGGCGGCGATTCAGCACGGCTAGGACGAGCGGCCGCCCGGCGACCTGGGAGTACGCGGGCCTAGAACAGTCCGACGATCCGCCCATCGGCGTCGATGTCCACGCCCTCGCCATTCGGCCGCGTCGGAAGACCGGGCATGGTGCGCATGTCGCCGCAGTAAGCGGTCACGAATCCGGCGCCGGCGAAGAGCCGCACCTCGCGGATGGGGACCCGGAATCCGGTCGGCCGCCCCTTCAGCGCAGGGTCGTGGCTCAGCGACGATTGCGTCTTGGCCATGCAGATCGGCAGGTCTCGGTAACCCTGTCGTTCCATCTGGTCGAGTCGCCGCTCTGCATCCCCGGAGAGGTCGATCCCGTCCGCGCCGTAGATCTGAATGGCGATGGTCTCGATCCGCTCACGCAGCGTTGCGTCCTGGCCATGGAGGAAGTGGAAGTCCGGCGCCCCGGCCTGGGCAATTCGCCACGCGGCACGAGCCAATTCCGCACCGCCCGCTCCCCCATCGGTGTAATGCCGCGAGACGACCGCGTCCTTGGCACCCGAATCGATGGCCGCCTGACGGATCAGCTCCAACTCCCAGGGCTCGTCGGCCTCGAATGCGTTGATGGCGACCAGTGCCGGCACGCCGTATTGCGACACGATCCGGATGTGCTGCGCCAGGTTCTGCGTGCCCCGCAGCAGGATGCTGCGCCGGTCCTCCGTGTCGGCACGCTCGGCGGGCGTGCCAGACCCTTCACCGTGCATGCGCAGGGCCCGGACGGTGGCGACGATCACGGCTGCGCTGGGGCGCAGACCGCTGATGCGGCACTTGATGTCCACGAACTTCTGAAAGCCCATGTCCGCGCCGAAGCCGCCTTCCGTGCACACGGCATCGACCAGCTTGAGCGCCACGCGGTCTGCGACCACCGAGGAGTTGCCGTGCGCGATGTTGGCAAAGGGCCCGGCATGCACGAAGGCCGGTCCGCCTTCCAGCGTCTGGACCAGGTTCGGCTTGATGGCATCACGCATCACCACGGTCATGGCGCCGGCGACCTTGAGGTCCTCCAGCGTCACGGCCTCGCCCTTGAACGTCTCCGCCACGATCACGCGCCCGATGCGGCGCCGCAGATCCTGGAGATCGTTCGCAAGGGCAAGGATCGCCATGATTTCGGACGCCGCCGTGATGTGGAACTCCGATTCGCGCACGTCCCGGGTCTCGCCGATGCCGATCAGAACGCGACGCAGGGCCCGGTCATTGACGTCCAGCACCCTCGGCCAGCGAATGGTCAACGGATCGATGCCCAACGCGTTGCCGCGGAACAGATGGTTGTCAAGGAACGCCGCGCCGAGGTTGTGCGCGGCCGCGACGGCGTGAAGGTCCCCCGTGAAATGGAGGTTCACGTCCTCCATCGGTACGACCTGGCTGTAGCCGCCGCCGGCTCCCCCGCCCTTCACGCCGAACACCGGCCCGAGAGATGGCTGCCGGATGGTTGCGGCCGTGCGCACTCCGATGTGGTTCAGAGCCTGTGCCAGTCCGATCGTGGTGGTGGTCTTGCCCTCGCCGAGCGGAGTCGGCGTGATGGCCGTGACCACGATCTCGCGCCCGTCGGGCTGCCCAGCAAGGCGATCCAGGATGTGGAGCTTGAGCTTGGCTTTGTACGGCCCGTACAGCTCCAATTCGTCGGGAAGGATACCCAGCTCGGCCGCGACGTCGACGATCGGGCGGAGGCTGGCGTTCTGGGCGATCTCCAGGCTGGACGGCTGGGCCATGCAGGAAAGGTCGGTCAGTCCGTGTCGGTCATGCGGGTCACCGCTCGGGCAAGATGCTCCATGAGGATCGCGTTCGTCACCGGCCCTACCCCCTTGGGAACCGGTGTGAGCGCAGACGCGACCGGCATGACCGAAGCCGTGTCCACGTCGCCGACGATCTGCCCGTCGACCACGTTGATGCCACAGTCGACGACGATCGCCCCGGGCCGGACCATGTCGCCGCGCACCAGGTGCGGTGATCCGGCAGCCACGACCAGCAATTCGGCGCGCTGCACCTCCGCTGCAAGATCCCGCGTGCGGCGGTGGCACACCGTGACCGTGGCGTGCTCACGAAGGAGCAGCAACTCCACGGGCTTTCCGACCACGTTGCTGCGTCCGATGACCACCGTCCGCAGTCCTGCCACGTCGATGTCGTGGCGAAGCAGGATCCTCACCGCCGCTTCGGCGCACGACGGGTAGAACGACTCGTACCCGAGAGCCAGCAATCCGGCGTTCTGTGGATGGATGCCATCGATGTCCTTGGCGGGATCGAGCTCCTCGATCACGGCAAAACGGTCCACCTGGGGCGGCAAGGGCATCTGGACGATCACACCGGCGACCGACGCGTCGCGGTTCTGGGCCCGAATGACCTTCAGGACATCCGCCGTGGAGCTGTCCGCCGGCAGTCGCAGCAGCCGTCCCGGCAGCCCGACCTGCTCCGCGTTGTGAAGGATCCGGCCGGCGTAGACACCGGACGGCCCGTCGTCGCCGACCAGGATCACGCTCACGCCGGGCAGCACCGCGCTGCGGATCCGGAGCAAATCCAGGTCATGCACGATCGTCGCGCGGATCTGGTCCGCGATCGGGCGCCCGTAGAGAATCCTCGCGCCCATCCCCTCCGGTGGAATGTTCAGCGCGCCAGCCGGCGGGAGGGGCGCGGAACGCGCCGGGGCCTCGGCCGTCATGCGGCCTCCGGTTCGCGGAGCGTGCGCGATTGAACCTCGCCATGCACCTCTGCGGCCAGGGCCTCGATCTGGTGGAGCTGCACCTCCAGCTCGGAGAGCAGCGCGCCGGTCACGGCCGCGTCGGCGATCGAATCCGCATTGATGACCACGTTCGCGCCGGCTCCCCTGGCCGCTGCCTGCAGGAGCAGCGCCGACACGTCCAGGTCGCTGTAGGCATTGAGGTTGCTGCGGCCGGCCAGGGACTCCACGTGCTCGATGAGGTTGCGGCACTCGCGGACCACGTCGAGTGGCACGGCCGCCGCTCCCCGAGCTGCCGAATCCATGGCCGCCGATCGCGCCGTGCGCTCCTCGTCCGTCTCGCGGGGCAGCTTCATGGCCGCGGCGTACACGGCAAACGCCCGCGCGTCCGCGTCTGCGAGCTCGAGGAACCGGGTGCGTGCCCCCTCGCCCGCGTCGATCGCACGTTGGTGCGTAGCGGTGAATGCCGCGTACTTGGGCCTGTCCAATGAGAGTCTCGCCACCATCACGACGAGACCTGCACCGATGGATGCCGCCACGGCAGAGGCACTCCCGCCCCCGGGTACCGGCTCCGGTGCGGCGAGGGCCGCGGTGAATTGGTCGAGCGTGAAGTCCGCGTACGCACCAGGGACCGCAGCCATGCGCGAATTGTCGCACGGCGGTACGTGCGTCAATCGACCCGGCGGATGACCCCGATGAGCTTGCCCTGGATGCGCACGTCCGCGTAGAACTGGGGCGGGTAGTCCGGGTTGGCCGGCTGAAGACGAATGCGGTTCTTCTCCTTGAAGAAGCGCTTCAGCGTGACGGCGTTCTCCTCCACCTGGGCAACCACGATGTCCCCGTCGCGCGCCGTTTCCTGCGGCCGGATGACCACGTAATCCCCGTCCGCGATATGCGCGTCAACCATGGAGTCTCCGCGGACACGCAGCACGTAGGCATCCCCGCCGGGCGCGAGCAGGTCCGGAACGGAAACCGATTCACTGGCATCCCCGTACGCCTCGATCGGACCGCCGGCCGCGATCTCACCGACGATTGGCAGCACGTGGACGTCATCCCGATGCATGCCCGGCATGAGTTCCGCGGCAAACCCCTGCGAGATGGCCGCGTGGGGGGTCAGGCGGAGGGCGCGTGACTGCGTTGCGCCGCGCTCCAAGTACCCGTCGCGCTCCAGGGCGGACAGGTGGTGATGAACGGCGGATGTCGAAGCGAGACCGACTGCGGTGGCAATCTCGCGAACCGACGGCGGGTAACCGCGTGCGCGCAGCGTGGCGGCGATGTAGTCGATGATGCGCTGCTTGCGTTCGGCGTCGTGCTTGGTCACCGGCGCCTCCTTCCATGCGCACCGTACCGAACGCCTGTTCGATTGTCAAGTCGTTTCGTGCGTGCTTGCGACGCCCGGCTCGGGAGCGGAGGCGGTGGCACCGATATACTCCCGGTCCCATGTCCGCGCGCTCGCCCTTTCGAATCGGCGTCGGGGTCCTCGGCCTCTGGCCGTTCGTTCCTCTGGCGTCCCGCGCGCCCGTCTACGGCCGCCTGTTGCTGGAACTGGTCCGCGACGCGCGGGTGCCCTTGAAGAGCAAGGCGATCCTGGGCGCAGCAGCCGCGTACATCGCCTCTCCGATCGACCTGATCCCGGACTTCATGCCGTTCATCGGACGCATCGACGACGCCGCGATCCTGGTCCTTGCCGTCGACTACTTCCTGGAGCAGGTGCCGCGCGAGCTGGTCATGGAGCACATGAACGAGCTGGGCATCGATGGCCGTGAGCTGGAGCGCGACCTCGAGTCGGCCCGGCGCGTGATCCCGCGGCCCATCCGTACCGTCATTCGGCGCCTGCCGACGCTCGCCGAACGCGCGACCTCGATCGCCCGTCGTGAGCTCGCCAAGCGCACCCATCAGGCCGAACATCGGCTGCCCGCGCGGCGTCGCCGTCGGACAACCAAGCCCAAGGAGGAAGCTCCCGAGTGAAGGTCATTCTCACGTCGGACGTCTCCGCTCTCGGCAAGAGCGGCGAACTGAAGGATGTCACCGACGGCTACGCACGTAACTTCCTGATTCCCCAGAAGCTGGCCGTGCCGGCAGCGGGTGGCGCGTACCGCGCGTGGCAGCACGACATCGCCAGCCGCGAGGAGAAGCGCAAGCGCGAACGCGAGGAAGCCGAGATCGCGGCCCAGCGCATCGGCAGCACCACCCTCACGATGGGCGTCAAGGTCGGCGAGGGCGGCAAGCTCTACGGCAGCATCACGGCCAAGGACATCGCCGACGCGCTCGGCCGCCGCGGCATCGTGGTCGACCGCCACAAGGTGGACCTGGACGAGCCGCTCAAGACGCTTGGCACCTACAAGGTCGCGATCCGCGTGTTCTCCGGACTGACACCGGAAGTCACCATCACGGTCGAACCGAAGGGCTGACCCGGGCGCTCCCCGCGTCGGGAGCGCGTGACACACAGCTGGCACTGGCGGGGCGAAGATAGGCCCATGGCCGAACGCGCCGCGTCGATCCTGCACGTGGATCTGGACGCGTTCTTTGCGGCCGTGGAGCAGCGCGACCGGCCGGAACTGCGCGGCAAGCCCGTCATCGTGGGCGGAGGCGGTCCAAACGATCGCGGCGTCGTGAGCACCTGCTCGTACGAGGCCCGCAAATTCGGCGTCAGGTCCGCCATGCCACTCAGAACGGCCAGTGCCCTCTGCCCGCACGCCATCTTCGTGCCCGTGGACGGCAAGAAGTACTCGGCCGTGAGCCTCCAGGTGATGGCCATCCTTCGGCGCTACAGCCCGCAGGTTGAGCAGGTCTCGATCGATGAGGCGTTCCTGGACGTGCACGGCGTGGAGGCGCTCCACGGGACGCCGATCGCGATCGCCCGCTCGATCAAGGCGGCAGTCCACGACGAGCTCCAGCTGACCATCTCGGTGGGCGTTGCCACAACCAAGCTGGTGGCCAAAGTCGCCTCTGACCTGGAAAAGCCGGACGGCCTGGTGGTGGTGCCGGCCGGCACGGAGGCGGACTTCCTGGCGCCGCTCGCGATCGGCCGCCTCTGGGGCGTCGGCGAACGGACGAGGCTCGCGCTGGCGGACTACGGCGTCACCACGATCGGGGACCTCGCGCGGCTGCCGGAGGACGTGCTGCGGCGGCGCTTCGGCAACATGGGCCCGGTCCTGGCGGAGCGTGCCCGCGGCATCGACGCGGCACCCGTCGGTGGCGGAGATCCGGCCAAGTCGGTCAGCCACGAGCACACCTTCGATGTCGACACGGGCGATTGGGACGTCCTCGAGCGCACCCTCCTGGGCCTGTCCGAGGGCGTGGCGCGACGGCTGCGGGACGGCGGCGTCAAGGCGGGCACGATCGGCGTCAAGGTGCGGGACTCGGCGTTCGTGACCGCCACCCGCCAGCGGACGCTGGCAGAGCCGACTGACGATTCCGAGGTGATCTGGCACACAGCGGTGGCACTGGCGCGGCCACAGGTGCGTGGCATCCGGGTGCGCCTGCTGGGTGTGGCCGCCACGCATCTGGGGGAGCGTGAGCAGCTGGCCCTGTTCGGTTCCGGGGACGAACGACGCCGCAAAGCGACCGAAGCCACCGATCGGATCCGCAGGCGATACGGATCGCGGGCGATCACGCGGGCGCGCCTGCTGGAGGGCTACGTCGCGGAACCGTTCGAGCGTGACCCCATGACCGCGCCGGAGGCGCGACGCATCGGACGGGCGCCTGGAACAGACGGTGAGGATCCGGCCGGGCGTCCCTGACCGGCACAACGTGCTGCGCGATTGGCCTCGGTCGTGACACACAAGCTGGCACGAGGGGCCTGCATCGTCTGGCCAGCAACGCTTGACATCGAACATCCGTTCGACTAGCGTGCGCTCGGTAATCGAACGGATGTTCTCTCCTGCCGCAGTGCCCCGGGACCAGAGAGACCGCCAGGAATACGGAGGACACCTTCCAATGACCATCCTGCACACACTCCCGGACGCGGTTTCTGTCGCTTGTGACCCATTCACTGGTCGGCCGAGGAGCATTCGCGTCGGGCCGGACCAGCTCCCCGTCATCGCCATCGAACGCGTGCGGGAGGAATCCGCCGCGTATCCGCTGGAGATCGGGCCCCGCACGCTGTTCGACGTCCGCACTCCGCACAGCCGCCTGCGCCTCACGTTTGAGCACCGCTCGCGCCGCTGGCACGTGGACGGCATAGATCCGCGCGCAGCCTTCCTGGCGGCCTGATTCGCACCGCTTTCCACCGGTTGTCCACGCGGTATCGCCGGATCTCCCATCTCGTGGATGCGGTTTGTGGACGCGCCGCTACGCACCGGGAGCGCCATCGGCCCAGCATCTGAGGAGACAAGAGATCACTCGCGGTGGACCGCCTCACGCCGGTGGCTGCCCGATCCTCCAGGAGCCGCCGTGTCCATCGACCGCCTGCCGCCGCAATCCATCGAAGCCGAGCAATCGGTGCTTGGCGCGCTGCTCATCGATCGAGATGCGGTCGTGGAAGTCGCCGAGATACTCCAGCCGGCGGACTTCTACCGCAGTCAGCACGGTGCCATCTTCGGCGCGATCCTGGAGCTCTACGAGCGACGAGAGCCGGTGGACATCGTCACCGTCTCGGAAGCCCTGGAACGCAAGGATGAGCTGGAGCACGCCGGCGGATCCGCGTACCTGACCAGCCTCATCAACCTGACACCGACGGCTGTCAACGCCGTCTACTACGCCCGGATCGTCGAACGCAAGGCAGTGCTCCGGAACCTCATCTCGGCTGCCGGCCGCATCGCAGGGATCGGCTACGAAGAGAGCGGCGATGTCGACGCCTCGATCGACAAGGCGGAGCAGGAGCTCTTCACCGTCTCGCAGAAGCGCATCGCCAGCGGCTTCTCGCCGCTCCGGACTCTGCTCCACGCGGCATACGACCGCCTCGATTACCTGCACCAGCACAAGGGAGAGATCAGCGGCATCACCACCGGTCTGCGCAGCCTGGACGCAATGACGACGGGTCTTCAGAAGTCGGACCTGATCGTGCTCGCGGCACGCCCGAGCATCGGCAAGACCAGCCTGGCGCTGAACTTCGCGGAGTACGCGGCCGTGGTGCAGCGCAAGACCGTCGGCTTCTTCAGCCTGGAGATGAGCAAGGAGCAGCTCGTGCTGCGGTTGCTGAGCTCGGTGGCCAACATCGACTCCCAGCGACTGCGCACCGGGTTCCTGGAGGAGATGGACTTCACGCGTCTTGCGCCCGCCATGAACGCTCTTGCCGAGGCGCCCATCTACATCGACGACACGCCCAACGTGAGCACCATGGAGCTGCGCACCAAGGCGCGAAGACTCCAGGCGGAGTCGGGGCTGGACCTGCTGGTGGTCGACTACCTCCAGCTGATGCAGTCCACGGTGCAGTCGCGTGATGCCAACCGCGTGCAGGAAGTCTCGGAGATCACCCGCGGGCTGAAGGGCCTCGCGCGCGAGCTGCAAGTGCCCGTAATCGCGCTCAGCCAGCTGTCACGCCAGGCGGAGATGCGCGAGTCCAAGGAGCCGCGGCTATCGGATCTCCGGGAATCGGGCTCCATCGAGCAGGACGCGGACCTGGTGATGTTCCTGTGGCGGGAGAAGGAGCGCCCGGACGAGGAATCCGGACCGGACGAGGACGGCGAGATCATCAATCTCAAGCTGGCCAAGCACCGCAACGGCCCAACCGGGGAGATGCGACTCTGGTTCAAGAAGCGCCAGACGCGCTTCGTGGCCATGGAAGAGGACCGCGCGCCGGCCTACGCCTGAGTTCCGGTCGGCCGCAGCCACGCGGCAGCGGAGCTGGAGTCAGAGCCCGAGCGAACCTTGTGGCACCGGGATGATCGTGTCGCCCGGCAGCATCGGTCGCAGTGACAGGCTGAATTGCCTGGTCCCATCGCGGGAGGCGACGGCAACACCGCGGACGCCGCCGGATGGGACCGTCGTGAGTTTCGCGGCCTGTTCGCTGGTGATCGCAGCCAGGCGCGCGGGCGCATGACCCGTAACGACCGCGAAGTCATCGAGCGTGACGTCGTCCCACGGCCACGCGATGGGGTTCTGCGCGCCCGGCGCTTCGATCAGGATCGCTCGGTACTGTGACGGCGCGTAGGTCCCAGCGGACGTTGCGTGGCCCAGGCGGATCTCCTTGTCGAAATCGCCGAGAAGCACACTCAATTGTTCGAATGCCGCGTAGTCGGCCGACTCTGGATTCGTCTGATTGTTCGAGATCCCCAGCGCGTACACGCTGACCGACTTGCTGATGCCGCCTGCGTCGATCGTGAAGGTGACGGTTCCCGCGTCGTAGACACCGCCGACGGAGTAGGAGTGGCGGGCCGTCGTTAGGTGGCCCGTGGTCAGCGCGAAGTCCAGCAACGAATCGACCTGTGCCGCATCGAGCGTTGCCTTCACGAACGGTGGGAGGCCAGTCCCTGTCGGGTCGGTCGCCGGGCGAAAGATCGCCGTGTCGTCTCCGTACAAAGTGAAGATGGGCGCGTCCGTCGCGAAGAAGCCCGGAGGAACCAGCCCTCCACCGGACTCCATGCGCAGGACGACGTCCGCGGAGCCGCTCGGGTGACTAATGTGGCCGACCGTCGCGGTCGGCGTCGCCAGAGGAGCGGTCGGCCCGGGCGTTTGCGTCGGAGCCGCCGTGGGTCCGGCGCCCCCGCACGCAACGATGAGGGTCATCGCAGCGCAGATTGCCGTCACGGACGCGCTGGCTTTGACTCCTCTGTCACGCATGAGGCTGAGACGCCCGCCTCCGCAAACCCGGTTCCGTACACTCAGAGCCGGCACGGCCAATCCGGCCACGACGATCGCATCAGGATAGGAAGGGCGGTGGCAGGTGGGCGTGATCATCATTCGGGAGATGGTCGGGAGCAGCCCGACGTCCTGGAGCGACGCGGCCCGGGTTGCGGTAACGACTGCATCGCACACGGTGCGCAACATTCGCGAGATCGAGGTAGTCAAGCAAACCGCGCGGGTCTCCGATGGGCAGATCACCGAATACCGCGTCGAGGTGAAGATCCACTTCGAGTACGAGGGCGGCTGACCTTCACGGCGGACTTCCGGCGGAAACAAAAGATCACAACATCTGCCGGATTGACGTTTCGGAACGCTTGACCGGCCGTACACTCTGCCTCCCAGACAACCGGGAGAACGAAGGGGGAGGATGCCTTGGGGGTACTGGTCATTCGCCTGCGTCGGTTGGACGACCCGAACGCCTGATCAACCAAGCGCAGCAGGATGTCCACAACCCGAGATAAGGCTCGGATGATGGCCGATCCCGAAGATGCGTCTGTGCACCGACCTCCGGCAGCCGGTCTGCCCTCTGCAAGGCCACCCGGCTCGACGCCGGCTGCCTCAGACCCTGTGACCGAATCCGGGACGGTCGGAGCTGTCTCCGTCCAGGACCAGCTCGCCCGTTCGATCATCCGGAGCAAGGTGCAGCCGCCGCCCGTGCGCGCATCGACGCTGGAGCGGCCGCGACTGCTTCAGTGGCTGGCCAGCCACAGTGCCGAGCGCCTGATCCTCGTCAATGCAGAAGCGGGCTACGGCAAGACCACGTTGCTCGCGGACTTCGCGCGCCGGTCGGCCGTGCGGTGCCTCTGGTATCGGCTGGATGCCACCGACCGCGACTGGGTGACCTTCATCAACTACATGATCGCGGCGGTTCGGGAGGTCGAGCCGGACTTCGGCGCCGCGACCGCGGGCCTGCTCACGCAAATGGCAATCACCAATGTGCCACTCGACGTGGTGTTGGACTCGCTGATCAGCGAGCTTCCGAGCATCGGTCCGGCTCCCACGCT
>CAZENL010000046.1:7392-21776 GCA_964513505.1 uncultured Anaerolineaceae bacterium | reverse complement strand
GTAATCGTCCAGGTCGTTGTAGCGCTGCGCGGAGATGCGCAGGTAGCGGCGCGCCGGCCCGAGCGCGGGTTTGGCCGGCCAGGCATAGACCGGCACCTGGATGCGGTCGCGTTCCAGGAGATCGTGATGGAGCCGATCGTCCGCGAGGGTCACGTCCGGGTCCGCCTCTGCGGATGCCGGCGTCTGCGCCGGCTCAAGGTCCACCGGCACGGCGAGCGTGACCATGGAGCCGAGCATGTCGTCCGGCGCCAAACGCTCGGCTCCCGTCGGACCAAGCGCGGCTGCCACGATGTCGCGGCCCTGGAGCACCAGCTCGTGATTGGCCGCCCTGAGGGCGGGCCAGCCGCCCGGCTCCAGCGTGGCCATGAAGTCGATCGCCGCCGGGAGTGCCAGGACGGGCGTGGGGTCGTCCGTGCCCGGCCAGTCGAACTCCACCTGGAAACGAGATTGCCCATTCGGCGTCAGGGGCGAGTTCTGCCCGTGCGAGATCACCAGGGGATGGATCTGCGGCTGGCGGTCGCGCCGCACCCACAAGAACGCTGCGCCCTTGGGGCTGCACAGCCACTTGTGGCCGTTGCCCGTCACGTAGCTCACGCCCGCGTGTTCCAGCGCGGCCAGGTCCATCGGCACCATGCCCGGCGCGTGGGCGGCGTCGATCAGCACCTCCACGCCGTGCTCGGCGAGGGCGCGCGAGATCCGCTCCACGGGGAAGATCAGCGCGGTCGCGGACGTCACCCAGCTGAACATGGCCAGCCTGGTGCGCGGCGTGACGCGTTCCAGGATCGCGTCGACGACCTGGTCCGGCGAGTGGATCGGGAAGGGGATGGAGGCTACGACCACCGACGCCCCTCGACCGCTGGCGACGTACTGGAGGGCGTTGGTGGTGGCGTTGTACTCGTGGTTCGTGGTCAGCAGCTCGTCGCCCGGCTGAAGGACGCGCTCGAGGGATCGCAGGACGGCATTGACCGCGCCGGTGGCATTGGGCAGGAACACCAGGTCCTCGGGCTCCGCGTGCACGAAGGCGCCGACCTTCTCGCGAACGTCCACCAGGCGCACCGCCAGCTCCGAGTCGAGGAAGCGGACGGCGTCCGCCTCCATGCGGGCGCGCAACTCCGCCTGGACCTCCAGCACGGGCGTCGGACAAGCGCCGAACGAGCCATGGTTGATGTACGTGAGGCCGGGCTGGAGTTGCCAGTGGCGGGACAGATCGGGGTTCATGGTCGGTAGTGTCGCCCACACGCGAGCGGGCGTGTGCCCGGGTTGTGCCACCATCGCCGGCATGTGCGGCCGCATGACCCAGCAGACCTCGCCGTCGGACGTGGCCAGGATCTTCGACGCGGAGCTGCGCCAGGACGAGCCCTTCGCGCCGAGCTGGAACGTGGCGCCGACGGACCCGGTGACGGTGGTCGTGCAACGCGACGACGGACGGATCGTGGAGCGGCAGCGCTGGGGCCTCATCCCAGCGTGGGCCACGTCGCCCGCTTCCGGCGCGCGGATGATCAACGCCCGTGCCGAGACGATCATGGCCAGTCCCGCGTTCCGGGTGGCGGTGCGCAAGCGCCGCTGCATCGTGCCGGCGGACGGCTTCTACGAATGGATCCGCGAGAGTGGCAAGAAGCCGCGTCCCTACGCGCTCCGCGCCGCCGACGGGTTTGCGGCGGATCCGGAGACGCCACTGCTCAACTTCGCGGGCGTCTGGTCGGTCTGGAAGGACCCGGCGACGGGCATCTGGGTGCCGTCGTGCGCGGTGGTCACCACGTCGGCGAGTGACCAGGTTTCCCCGATCCACAACCGCATGCCGGTCATCCTGCCCGGCGAGGCGTGGCGCAATTGGCTGGACCCGGACCTGACCGACCCCGGCGAGATCCTCTCCATGCTGGTCCCGGCGGAAGATGCGCTGGAGATCTACCCGGTCTCGCCGCTGGTCAACAGCGTGCGCAACAACGGCCCGGAATTGGCCGTGCCACTCTCGGCGGCCGAAGTTGCGGAGGCTGCGGCCGTGAGCGCCGTGACGCCGGCACAGCAGACGCTCTTCGGCTGAGTCGGAACCTCTCCGTGGCTTCTCCTGCCGTGTTCACGCTCCCGGCGCTGCGGCGCGCGCGCGACCTGATCGATCGCGACTACGCCGAGCCGCTGGACCTCGCGGCGATGGCACGCGAGGCCGGTTATTCCAAGTTCCACTTCGCTCGGACCTTTGCCGCGGCCTACGGCGAGACGCCTGCCGCGTACCTGACCCGCCGTCGCGTGGAGCGCGCCAAGGCGCTCTTGCGCGCCGCCAACCTGAGCGTCACCGAGATCTGCTTCATGGTCGGCTTCGAGAGCCTCGGCTCCTTCAGCAGCCTGTTCCGGCGGGTGGTCGGACAGAGCCCGTCGGTGTACCGGGACGAGCAGATTCGCGCGGGCGGACCGCCGCCGATCCCCGGCTGCGCGCTGATGATGTGGACGCGCCCGCACCCGGAGCGTTAGCAAGCCCGGAGAAGCGGAGAGGCCGGGCGCGCCTCTACGGTTGGGTCATCACCAATCCAAGGAGAACCCCATGATCGTCGGCCTGTCCCACGTGACCGTCTACTCGACCGACCAGGAACGCAGCCTGAAGTTCTACACGGAGGTGCTTGGCCTGGAGCTGCGCACGGACATGACCCTCGACGGATTCCGCTGGCTGACGGTCGGCGGCAAGAACCAGAAGGACCTGGGCATCCTGATCGCGGTGCCCGCGCCGCCGATGTTTTCTGCCGAGGACACCGAAACCGTCAAAGCGCTCATCAGCAAGGGCGCCCTGGGCGGCGGCGTGTTCGAGACCACGGACTGCCGCGCTTCCTACGAGGAGCTCAAGGCCAAGGGCGTCACGTTCCTCCAGGAACCCGCCGATCGGCCGTACGGCGTGGAGGCCGTCTTCCGTGACGACTCCGGCAACTGGTTCAGCCTCACGCAGTCGAAGGCGTACTCGGGCTGAGCACCCAGCGGGCGGTCGCCTTGACCCGCGCTTCGTCCGCGCGCACGCTGGGCGGGTGATCGCGATCCGCCGGTTGGCACTGGCAGGCATGCTGGTCGTATCGTGTGCGGCCGTGCGGCCCAGCTACTCCGTTTCGGTGGAGCCAGGACTGACCGTCAGCCGATCGGTCGAGTCCGTCGCGGCGGTCGCCGTCGCTCAACTGACGGCCATGGCGCAGGAGCAGGGCCTGAGCAGTGACGGAATCGAAATCACGGATATCAGCGCGAGTCGCTCGGGAGCACCCACTTCGGCGCTCAACGCGGGCGCGGCGATCTGGACCGTCCGAATGAACGGGCCCTTCTACACGAACCGCGGGCCGCGAGGCGCGGCGCCGATCCACGAGCGCACCGGCGACTTCCAGATCGACGATGCCAGCGGCCAGATCATCGGCATGGGCATGCCCTGAAGACTGGCTAGAGCCGGCGGAAGAGGACTCCGATCATCAGGATCACCGTTGCCACGATGTAGCACCACATGCCGATGGTGACCGAGTCGTAGCCGGCAATCGTGGGGATGATCTTGCCGAACGTGCCCAGCACACCGACGATGGTGACGATCAGCGCGACGATGATCGTCTCGAATTTCGGCGCGTAGTTGGACCGCATGCGCATCGCGCTCTCCTAGATGCCCGGCAGCAGGGAGCCGATGGCCAGCAGCACGGGCGAGGCCAGGGCGCAGAGGTAGAGCAGCGTTTCGTTGTGCGCCAGGTCGCGGAGTTGCTTGGCCTGGTCCGCGGTCACCGGCAGCGCCTTGATCACGTCGTTGGTAAGCGACGGCATGAAGACGCCCACCACGCCGACCACGAGCAGCACGATGGCCAGGGCGATGGTCACCATCCGCGGCGGATTGGGGTGGAACGTCACGCCCCCGATTCTAGGCTCGTGGACCCCCTCGTCGCGTGGCGTTTGCGCATCGCGGCGCGCTCCCCTAGCCTGCCGCAGATGGCCAAGACCCTCGTGACCCGCATCGGTTCGACCGAGCTTTCGCTCGTCCAGGAGGACATCACCCGCTTTCCGGCCGACGCGATCGTGAACGCGGCAAACCGGGCACTGCGCGGTGGTGGCGGCGTCGACGGCGCGATCCACGCGGCCGCCGGCCCCGAGCTGATGGAGGAGTTGCGTGCGCGCTACCCCGCCGGCTGCCCCACGGGCAGTGCCGTGATCACGGATGCGGGACGGCTGCCCGCGCGTCACGTCATCCATGCCGTCGGCCCGGCCTGGGGTGGCGGCACCACCGGCGAACCCGCCCTGCTGGCGTCCGCGTATCGCACCTCGCTGGACCTGGCCGCGCAGGCCGGCGCGCTGAGCGTGGCCTTCCCGGCCATCAGCTGCGGCATCTACGGCTATCCGCTCGACCGCGCCGCGGCGATCGCCATCGGTGCGGTCCGCGCCTGGCTCACCGTTCATCCGGACAGCGGCATCCAGCGCATCACGTTCGTGTTGCGCGGCGACGACACGGTGCGAGCGTTCGCAGGTGCCCTCCAGGACCTGGATTCGGTGGCTGGCCGGGACTCTGAGCCCGTGAAGGAGGCCCGTCTTGGCTGAGGACTCGACCATCGACAGCTTCGACTTCGTCATCATCGGCGCCGGCGCGGCGGGCGAATCCGCCATCACCGCAGCGCGCGAGCGCGGTCAGTCCGTGGCCGTGGTGGACAGCGACCTGTTCGGTGGGTCGTGCGCGTTCTGGGCGTGCATGCCGTCCAAGGCACTGCTGCATGCCGCGGCCGTTCACCACGCCGGCGGCGACTTCCCCTGGCAGAAGGCGTCCGACTTCCGCGACTACATGATCGACCGCGAGGGCACCGACTACCCGGACGACAGCTCACACGAGAAGGACTACCGCAAGCAGGGCGCCGAGCCGATCCGCGGAACCGCGCACATCGCTGGCCCGGGCCGCGTCGACGTGGAGCTTCGCGGCGGCGGCATGCGGCGGCTCAAGGCCCACTTCATCGTGGTCGCGGTGGGCTCCACGACGCGCATCCCACCCATGGAGGGCCTGGACCGCGTCAATGCCTGGACCAACCGGGAGGGCACGTCCGCGCGGCAGTTGCCGAAGAGCCTGCTGATCATGGGCGGCGGCCCGACCGGCGTGGAGCTGGCCCAGGTCTATGCCCGTTATGGCGTGCCCGTGACCATCATGGACAGCAACGACCGGCTCATCTCGCGCGACCACCCGAGGAATTCGGCCGCGGTCCGCGAAGCACTCGAGAAGGACGGCGCGACCGTGCGCCTTGGCGTGCGTGCCACCCGCGCGGAACCCGGCGCCAAGCCGGGCGACCCGGATCGGGTGCTGCTGTCGGACGGCTCATGGGCGGAAGGCCACGCGATCCTGGTCGCCATCGGGCGTGCCTTCCCGCTGGCGGATCTGGGCCTGGAGAACGTGGACGTCCAGCTGGTGAACGGCGCGGTCAAGCCGGACGATCACCTGCGCGTGGCACCGGACGTATTCCTGGTCGGCGATCCGGCCGGCCCGGAGTTGCACACGCATGTGTCCCACTACGAGGGCCAGATGGCCGTGCGAATCGCGCTCGGCGAGGACGTGAAACCGGATTTCCGGGCCATCCCGCGCGCGACCTACACGGACCCTGAGACGGCCTCGACCGGGCTGCTGCTGGAGGAGGCCCAGAAACAGGGCCACGACGCCATCGAGCGCACGATCGACATCGCCACGTCCGCCAAGGGCTACGTGACCCAGTCCACGGGGCACATCACGTTGGTCATCGACCGCGCGGACAAAGTGCTCCTGGGTGCGTTCATGGCCGGGCCCGGCGTCAGCGAGCTGATCCACGAGTGCGTGCTGGCCCTGAAGCTGCGCACGCCGATCGACGTGCTGGCGGACACGATCCACGCCTTTCCCACGGCGGCCAGGGTCCTGGGCACACTCTTCATCCAGGTCTCGAAAGAGCTCGCCACGAGCTAGCGCCCCAGCGGGCTCACCTCAGCCGGTCCGGCCGCCGTCCAGCTGCTCCCACTCCACCCAGCGCGTGCCGTCCCACCAGCGGTGCCACGTGCGTCCGTTCGCGCCCACCGCCCACACGTCCAGGCGGTCCGCGCTCCAACTGGACGCCGCCGGATTGCCGTCGGCCCCGGTAGCCAGCTCACCGCCGAGTGATTCCCAGGCGTGCCACTTGGCGCCGTCCCAGTAGCGATCCCACAGCTCGCCGTCGTCGAACACGGCGAAGACCTCCATCCGGTCCGCCGCCCACGCGGTGACCGCCGGCCGCGCCGCCAGCGTCCCACCCAAGGATTCGTCCGCGGACCAGGCGGTGCCGTCCCACCAGCGGTGCCACAGCGCCCGGTCGCTGCCGCGCCAGAAGAGATCCAGGCGTCCCTCGCCCCATGACACCGCCGCCAGTCCGTCCATGCCGATCCTCCACGAGTCTGAGAAGAGGCGATCCTAAGACCGGCGGGTGCTCGCGGCCCGGTGCTGCAGCACGCACCGGCGTATCGGTAGACTCGGCCCGTGAAGGACGCCCAGAAACCACGGCGATCGGAACGGCTCCGTTACGCGTTCGACAACTTCATGGCGCGCGGCACCCGGGCCCTGATCATCGGCCTGGCGATCGCTTCGACCACGCTGGTGCTGGTCGCTGCGGTGATCCTGACCGTAATGGAGAGCGGCTCGGACATCCTGGGCCAGGCCTGGCAGTCGTTCCTCCACACCATCGACTCGGGCTACATCGAGAACACGTCGAGTGAGTCCGTCGGCGCCATCGGGGTCAAGCTGATCGTCACCCTCGGTGGCCTGTTCGTGGTCGCGATCCTGATCGGCATCATCGCCACCGGCATCCAGACCAAGCTGGAGGAGCTGCGCAAGGGTCGATCGCGGGTAATCGAAAGCGACCACGTGGTCATCCTGGGCTGGAACCAGCAGATCTTCTCCATCCTCTCGGAGCTGATCGAGGCCAACTCCAACCGGCGCGGCGCCACCGTGGCGATCCTCGCCGACATGGACAAGGTGGAGATGGAGGACGCCATTCGGACGCGGATCCCGCACACGCGCGGGACGCGGATCGTCTGCCGCAGTGGCGACGCCATCGACCTTGCGGAACTGGAAGTGGTCAACGTCCAGACGTCCCGCGCGATCATTGTCCTGGCGCCGCCCAGCGAGGACCCGGACGCGGACGTGCTGAAGGTCCTGCTCGCGATCGTCAACGATCCGCAGCGCCGTACGGCGCCGTACCACGTGGTCGCCGAGATGCGCGAGCAGCGCAACCTGGAAGTCGCCTACATGGTCGGCAAGGATGAAGTGCAGATGGTGCTGATCGGCGACATCATCGCGCGCATCACCGCCCAGACCTGCCGCCAGCCGGGCCTTTCGGTGGTCTACACGGAGCTGCTGGACTTCGAGGGCGACGAGATCTACACCCTCCCCGTGCCCGAACTTGCCGGCCGGACCTTCGGCGACGCGCTGCTGGCCTTCGAGACGTCGACGCTGATCGGCCTGATGCAGCACGGCGGGGCTCCCGTGCTGAACCCGCCGATGGACACGGTCATCGGCCCGGACGACAAACTGGTGGTCATCTCCCAGGACGACGACACCATCCACGTGGCGACCCCCGGCATCCCCGACCTGGACGCGCTGGCCGACAACCCCACGCACGTGCGCAAGCCGGAGCGGACGCTGATCCTCGGCTGGAACTGGCGCACCCCGTTGATCGTGCGAGAGCTGGACAACTACGTGGTCAAGGGTTCAGAGGTCGTGGTGGTCGCCGACGATGACAGCCCGCGGGCGGAGCTCGAGCGCCTGAGCGGGATCGCCCAGAACCAGACCGTGACCTTCCAGGTCGGCGACACGACCGACCGCCGCCTGCTTGACAGCCTGCAGATCACCGGCTTCCAGCACGTCATCATCCTGGCCTACTCGGACAAGCTGGACGTGCAGCGCTCGGACGGCCGCACCCTCATCACGCTGCTGCACCTGCGCGATATCGCGGACAAGACAGGCCACCAGTTCTCCATCGTCAGCGAGATGCTGGACCTGCGCAACCGGGCGCTGGCGGAGGTCACGCGCGCGGACGACTTCATCGTCAGCGACCGGCTGGTGAGCCTCTACCTCAGCCAGGTGGCCGAGAACCGGGACCTGGCGGCCGTCTTCGCGAACCTCTTCGACGCGGCGGGGTCCGAGGTCTACGTGCGGGCCGCGACCGAGTACGTGGACCTGGACAAGCCGATCAGCTTCTACACCGTGGTCGAGGGCGCGCGGCAGCGCAACGAGGTGGCCATCGGCTACCGGCTGCGGGCGCAGTTCACGGACTCGTCACACGCCTACGGCGTAGTCGTCAACCCGCCCAAGAACACGACCATCTCGTTCACGGCGGGCGACCGCATCATCGTGCTGGCGGAGGATTAGGCGCCAGGCGCGCGCTCGGCGCGACGGCGTGACTACGCGCGCAGGAGCGCGAGGCGCCTCCGAAGGTCCGGCAGGCGATCCTGGGCTGCGGCCGGCAGCACGCTCCGAACGTACAGGACCATGCCGATGGCGGTGGCCACCGCGCAGGCCAGCAGGGCGCCGGTGACACTCAGCCATCCGAACTGGACAAGGGCCGTCGCCACGAAGGGAGCCGCCACGCCGCGGATGCCGGTGAGGGCGTTCCAGCCGGCCATGACGGCGCCCCGCTCCTCCGACGGGACGCCGCTGATCATGACCGACTGGAGCCCCAGGTCTATTCCGGCACCAGCAAGGCCGCCGCTGATGGCGGCCAGATACAGCAGCAACACGGACGGCGTGACCGCCCAGATGAGCAGTGAGAAGAGGCCGAGCACGCTGGCCAGGCCGAGCAGCAACTGGCCGCCCTTGCGATCGGCGAGGGAGCCCCATGCGAGGTAGGAGACCGTGGTGGACGCCGCGGCCAGCAGGCCGATGAAGCCGACCTCTGCCATCGAGAGGTGCAGTCGGTCCACCTGCACCAGGGCGTAGAGCGGTGCGGCGGCGATCAGGCCGCCGCCGTAGAAGGCCTGGGCCATCAGCGCCAGGCGCAGGGCCGGCTTGCCGTTCAGGACGCGGATCGAGGCGCGTGCGGAGAACCGCGGCGGATCCGCGGCGGCGGGCGCACGGATGCCGCTGTGCGCCAGCACCAGGACCATGCCGACCACGCCGACCACGGCCAGCGCCGGTACGTCTCCGAGCGACGCGGCCAGGAGGCCGGCGATCAGCACCGCGATGCCACCGGCCGCGGCACGGCCCGTGCCGAGCAGGCCGAGCAAGCGACCTCGCAGTCGGGAGGGATAGATGGCGCCCCACATGCGTGCCTGGAATGGGTTGCCGAACGACATGGTCAGCCAGTAGATCGTGGCCACCAGGACCATGACCGGCGGGGCCGGCGCGAGCACCAGCGCGACCAGGAGTGCCGCCCCGAGCGCTCGAAGCACGGCCAAGTTTCGCGGAGATCGCGGACCCCAGCGTCCCGCCCACATTCCCAGGGCGTTGGCCAGGAAGGGCGCCGCGCCCAGCATCGCGAGCCCCAGCTCGTCCATGCCAGCGCGGCGCCCGACAGTGGGTAGCAAAGCAGTGAACAGGCCGAACGTGACCCCGACGCCGACGGCGGCCGTCAGGTCCAGCCCGAGGTTGCGCCGCAGCGCGGAATCGTCGCGCATGCGGGTAGCAGGGAGCGCGTCCGGGATGCCCACCAAGAGCCTCGTGTCGGAGCGTTTGGCCTGCGAGGTGAGCTGTCGGGCTGGGCCGGCTCTTCGCCGGCCGTCGCGGTGGATCCGCGATTCGCCCCAGGAGGGTGGGTCCCCCGTCCCCGTTGCACGCCCGTGGCCGGGATTCTCCGGTCGCGGCCGCTCAGCGAGGTTCGGCCAGTTCGGAGTCTACCCCTGCCGCATCCGAATTGGATCCACCATTCGTCACCTTTAGGGGCGGCGTCCGATGAGCGTTGGGCCAACAAGAGGCCGAAACGCCCTGTGAATCCGAACCGGCGCGGGAGAGGCTGGAGCGGGCGACGCACCGAAACCACCGGGGAACGGGACGCCCGCCAAGGAGTCTCGCGATGTCCCCTGCCCAGGTGCGCTGGTCGGACCTGAACGTGCGTGCAAAGGCGTTTCGGGTTGCCCACATCACCTGGGGCGTGGTGAGCATGGGCGGACTCGGCTACATCTGGTTCAGCGCGGCCACGCGCCGGCGCGACCGGCTGCTGGCCGGCAGCATGGCGCTCCTGTCGGTCGAGGGCGCGGCGCTGGTGATCGGCCGCGGGAACTGCCCGTTCGGGCCGTTTCAGCGCCGGCTGGGAGATCCGGTGCCCATGTTCGAACTGGTGCTACCGCCCCGTGCAGCCAAGGCCGCCATCCCGATTCTCACGGGCATCAGCCTGGCCGGATTCCTGGCAGTGCTCATGCGCCCGCCCCGCGGGGCTCGCCGCTAACCCTGGGAGGAGGCTCGGTCCAGCGCCACCTTGGCGACCTTGACCGCGATGCTGCCGCCGGGGATCAGCAGGCCAGCCGCGTCCGCACCCAGGTCGAAGAGCGCATCGCGGGTGATCATGCCCTTGCCGGAGGCCAGACTGGCGGCCTGCCGCACCTGCCCGGTGACCGCGTCGATCTCCACCACGCCGGTCTTGCCCTTGGTCGTCCAGAAGAACTCGAAGCCGTAGATCGGCCGGTAGTAGAGGTCCGTCCGTTCGAGCGACAGAGCCTCCTCCGAAACCACGTCCGCCTGGACGGGCTTCATCATCTCGGCGATCAGCTTGCGGATGACGAACGAGGCGCGATGCTCCGGGGGAATGAGCAGCGTGCCGTCCGCGGTCAGCGTGGCCAGGTCGCCGATCTCCGTCGAGCTGCCGGAGGTCACCGCGGTGCCGTCCGCGACATAGTTGCCGGTGACGCCGTCCGTGTAGTGCTCCAGCGTGAACTCTTCCTTGCAGTGCTCCCGGATGGGCAGACGGAACTGGCGTCCCGCGTCCGCCACCGGATACATGGCGCCGTTGACCTCGACCTGCTTCACCTCGGGACCGCTCGCGACCACCGTGTACTCGCGTGTCCGCTCGTAGACGTAGCGCGCCGAGCAGCGCACGTGCCACATGGGCTCCAGGCGGCGCTGCGTCTGCTGGAGCGTCACTTCCTCCGGCTTGGCCCGCTGGAGGAATCCGCCGAGGCCGCCACCGAACGCGGACGTGCGGCGGTCCATGGCTCGCTGCCGAATCTCGTCGAAGGCAACGCGCTCGTCGAGGGCCAGGATGCGCTCAGGTGCCAGCTGGATGTCCATGCCCTACATGATGGAACACACCGCAACGCCGGGGAAGAGCCTGCTTCACGTCGTGCGTGCCGCCGGCCACCGCTTCGGCCGGGCGCCAAACGTACGATGGGGTAGCACCTTCGTAAGCCTTGGCGACGCGAGCGTCGGCACCAGCATGTGCGAATGCCTCGTCAAACGGCTCGCCGGCGTCGGTCGCGGACGCTCGCTGTCTGCACTCTGGCGTTGCTCGCCTGCCTCCTCGGCGGCACTTCGGCGCTGGCCGACTCGCAGTCCGGAGTGCACGGGCGCTATGCGGTGACCGACACCAGGAGCCATCCGGGCGCGACCTGCAACTACACGCCCGACTACCCGAACCACTACCTGGTGTCGGTGTCGGTCAGGGCGCCCAGCCTGTGGTGGCCCAACACCTCCGCTGCCGATCGTGCGGAAAACGGCACCGTCGGCTGGTTGCCGGCCGTGCAACGGCAGACGGGCGGTGCGTGGCACACCGTGGCGAGCGGATCGGAACAGCGCGCGACTGCCTACGAGGATCGCCCCAAGCACGACCCGGCCGACCGCGCGCCGTTGACGAACCAGACCGTGGCCTGGTACGCGAGCGAGCCGGACACCTATCGCGCCACGCTCTCGGCAACCTGGTACGCAACAGACGGTTCGGTGATGGGCCAGGTGGGGCACACCATCAGTCACTACCGCATGGCGTACCGGGGCTACACGGCCAAGGGCACCGGCGGCTGCCCCGGGCGGATCACCATCCTCGGCTAGCTCCACGCTCAGGCCCGCGGTCAGCCCGGCCGCTGAGTAAGCAGGTTGCAGTCCCGGCGCGTCGAAGGGCATGATGCCAACCGACCGCATCCTCATGGGGGCGGCAATCACCAACGGACCGCCACGTCACAAGGTCGGGGCCGCGCCATTGGATCTCAGTGATGATCCGGCAGTTCCACAGACGGTCCCCGTGGTCCGCGGCGGTCCACCGAGTGAGCGCGTGGCAAACAGCGTCGACCTGGATCTCGGCCCACGCGCCGACGGCATCGTCATCCAGCTCGACAACGCGCACGGGCGCCTGCTCCACGGTTTCGTCATGCGCATGGGCCTGTCCCATGACCAGGCGGAGGACGCGGTCCAGGAGGTCCTGGTCCGCCTCTGGTCGACCATTCGTTCCGGCCAGGTCGTCGCAGACCCGAAGGCGTGGGCGTTTCGCTCCATCTATCGCCTGGCCATGGATGCTCACCGGTGGCAGCGACGCATGGACGCCATCCGCGAGCGGCTGCGCCGCGGCAGCGGAGACCCGACCACCAGCGACGTGGACTCCGTTGAACGGATGTCGATCTGGGTTGAGGTGGACCGCCTGCCACCCAGGCAGCGGGAGATCCTGTATCTCCGCTATCGGGCCGACATGACCTTCGAGGAGGCGGCCGGCGTGATGCGAATCACACCCGGAGCCGCACGTGCAAACGCGACCAAGGCCATCAAAACATTACGCAAGTCAGTGACGAGTCGCGGGTCATGGTGATGGACGATTCCGACGATCCCGTCGTGCGTGCCCTGCGCGAGGATCCGTTGCCGGACCGCAGCTATTCGCCGGGTCGATTCGCCGAGCGAGTTCGCGGCGGGAACCCGGGGCGTCCGCAGGGTTCGCAGCCCACGGCCCGGCGTACCGGCGCGCGCGGTGCGACCCTGCGCGGGCTGGCAGCGCTGGCCGTGGTGATCGTGGTCGTGGCCGGCCTGGCGGTGTTCCTCGGC
Source organism: uncultured Anaerolineaceae bacterium (assembly GCA_964513505.1). Taxonomy (GTDB): domain Bacteria; phylum Chloroflexota; class Limnocylindria; order Limnocylindrales; family CSP1-4; genus JAFMJV01. The sequence goes on along the minus strand of CAZENL010000046.1, from coordinate 8,851 downwards.
CAGCGCAACCCGATCGCGCCAGGGGCAAGCCCGTCAGCGGTGCCATCGCGAACGCCCGGTGCTCCGGCGTCGCTTGGGCCGACGCTCAAGATCGGCGTGTCCCTGCCGCTGTCGTCGCTGGCCACGGACCCCGCCAATGCGATCCGCGACGGCGTCCTGCTGGCCATCGCCGATGCCAACGCGCGGCACCAGGTCCCGGGCCTGACCTTTGAGGCGGAGGTCCTGGACCACAGCAGTCCCGGCAATGACGATCTGGCCAAAGCCACCGCCGACATGCGCGCGCTGGTGGCCGATCCGACGGTCGTGGGCGTGGTCGGGCCGTATCAGTCGTACGTGGCGCAAGGGCAGATTCCCATCGGAAACGCTGGCGGACTCCTGCAATGCAGCTCTTCGGCCTCATCGCCGGACCTGACAAAAGGGCCTCTCGGCCAGCTCTTGCGCGTCGCGCGCCCCGACCTGGTGGCGTTCCTCCGACTCAGCCCCACCGACGACGACGTGGCGCCGGGCCTGGCCGATTTCGCGACCCGGACGCTGCATGCCCGGAGTGCCTTCGTCGTCGATGACGGGGCCGCATACGGGGTGCCGCTCGCTGGCGCCTTCGCGGCGCGCTTCCAGACGGATGGCGGCAGCGTGGTTGGGCGCCAGTCGACCACGCCCGGGACCACGGACTACGCGTCGGTCCTGCAGATAGGCGCGCAGCTCCACCCGGACGTGGTGCTCTATGGAGGCGTCAACGCGTTCGATGGCAACGGTTCATCCGGCGCCGGGGCGTTGCGCAAGCAGATGGCGGCGACCGCCCTGGCCGGGGTGCCGCTGCTGGGCGGTGACGGGCTGAAGGATCTCGACCGAACGGGAGCGTCTCTGATCGACATCGCGGGACCGGCCGCCATCGGAACCTACAGCGCGGATCTGGTCCCGGCCGGTTATCCGGGTCAGTCGGCGTTCGACAGCGAGTTCCAGGCGGCCTACGGCAGGGCGCCGGAACCAGCCGCCGGTCCCGGCTACGCGTGCGCGCAGGTGCTCATCCAGGCCGTTGCGACGGCCGCCCAACGCGGCGCGATCACCCGCGAGAACGTGCGAGCTGCGGGCGCCAGCACGATCACCACGTTTTCCACGATCCTGGGTGAGATCCGCTTCGATGCGGCCGGCGACGTGACCACGCCGGCGCTCAGCGTCGACACCGTTGACATGACGCTGGACGGCGGCAAGGGCGGCTGGGTCACCGCGCCGGCGACCACGTCTTCCCCGTAGGACCGTCGCCAACCGCGGAGTTCTGGTCCACCGAGTAAGCAATCCGGAGCGCACACGCGTCGGTGTCGATGGAACCGGGGTGCATCGATCCGTCAGATCGGTCGGCCGTTCCAATAGCTTGCGAGGGACGACCGATGCGCCTCCACACATTGGCCGCGGCGACTGCCGCCATCCTCCTCGCCGGGTGCGGGAGCACTTCACCAGCGTC
>CAZENL010000046.1:0-7292 GCA_964513505.1 uncultured Anaerolineaceae bacterium | reverse complement strand
TGCCGACGACATCGGCGACCCCGACCGAGGCACCGACCGCGGTTTCGAGTTCCGCGCCCATTCCCGCCGCGCTTGCGCAGCGCTGGCTGGGTGCATTGCCGGCGACGCTCTTGCCGGGGCAGGACCGCGCCGTGCTGGACCTCACCAGTGGCGCGAAATTCACGTACGACGAGCCCGACGCTCACTACACGTCAACGGCCGGCCAGCCGGGGCCGGGCCTGCTGGCCCTGGAGTCCACCGGTGACGGTTGTGCGCCGGGCGACGCCGGCGTGTACGCCTATACGTTGTCAACCGGCGGGACGGTGTTGACGCTCTCGCTCAACCACGACCCGTGCTCGGCCAGGGCAGCGGTCACGCCCGGCCGGTGGCTGCGTTCCGGGTGCACGGATCCCGGTGGCAACTGGTGCCTTGGCGACTTGGAGGCCGGGTCGTATGCGTCGATGTTCCTGGCACCCCGGATCCCTCCGGGCGGCGACCCGAACCACGGCTCCCACTTCGGGGCGCTGACCTACACCGTGCCGGACGGATGGGCCAACGACCACGACACGTACCACGACTACGGGCTGGTGGCGCGGGCCGACTACGACCGACCGGATTACTACTCCAGCGGATCGGCCGGCGCGATCGATGTCCTGGTTCGGCCCGCGGCCGCGTCCCAGGACGCGAACTGCGACCCGGTCCAGCAGCCCGGCGTCGCGCGCACAGTCGACGCGATGGTCGGCTGGGCCTCGCATCACCCGGGCGTGGTTGCCGCTCCGGCCTCCGCCATCTCGATCGGCAGCCTCACGGGCCAGATGGTGGACCTGGACATCGCGTCAAGCTGGAAGACCTCATGCGCCGGGTTCGACGGGCCGGTCGTGGAGTTGTTCACCGAGTCGCCCGTGGGCTCGACCTCGGGAGATCTCTGGTGGTCCGGCGTCGGGGGTGCCGCGGATTCGCACGACCCGATCCGCTTCATCTTCCTGGACCTCGGCGACGGATCGACGGTCCTCATCACGATCGATACGAAGGACCCGGCCGCTGAAGACGCCTTCGTCAAGGCCGCCATGCCGATCATCCAGAGCTTCAGGTTCGGGCCTGGCTGAGCCCTGGTATCCGGTGTAGGGTCGGGCCGCGATGCGGCCGGACCGTCGGGCCGCAATCTGCAGCTGCACCGGAGTTCGTTCCATGGTGATGAGCGAAGGAGAACAGCCCGACGCGGACTTGATCGCGGCCGTTCACGACGCCACGGCCGAGGCCTACCGCGCGACCGTGTTGCGCTCCGGCGGACATGAGGTGGATATCGCCGGCCTCTCCTGTTTCGTGGGCACCACGCCCTCACCGTTCATCGTCAACACAGCCGTGCGGTCGGGGCGCGTGGCGTCAGCCGAGGAAGCGTTGCGCGCCGCGCGGGCGACCTATGCGTCCGTCGGACATGCGTTCCTGCTGATGGCCTCGGATGGGTCGGATCGGGATCTGGAGGCGGCCGCTGAAGAGACCGGGTGGCGGATGGTCCTGGAGATGCCCGTGATGGTCAGCCGCGGCGCTCTCCCCGATGCGCCACCTGCCCCCGGCGTGGTCCTCCGACGGGCGGATCCGCTCGCGGATCTCGAGGCGTTTCGGGACGTTGCCGTGGCCGGCTTCGCGACCGATGCGGATGAAGTCGCGGCCGTCCAGTCCGTGTTCTCGCGGCCGGCCTCGCTCGAGCCCGCGGACACCGCCGCGTTCGTCGCGTCCGTGGACGGAGTGGACGCGGCCGCGGCGCTCGTCTTCGTGACGCAGGGCATCGGCATCGTCGAGTGGGTCGCCACGGCCGCGGCATTCCGGCGCCGAGGGCTTGGCGCCGCCGTCACACGGGCCGCCACCAACGCGGGCTTCGAGCGAGGCGCCGCTATCGTGGCGCTGCAGGCGTCGCCGATGGGCAAGTCGGTCTACGCCGACCTGGGCTTTGAAGTCATCTCCAGCGATCGCCTCTGGTTCCCGCCGGCGGCGTGACCGGGCGCCCGCTGATCAGCCGGCGAAGAACTCGCGCAGGTCGTTGGCCCCGCAACTCCGCCGCAGGCAGCCCAGCCCGAAGGCACGCTGGATGGTTCGCAGCAGCGAGTAGTGATCGTGCCGGACCGACGAGCGCGTCCCGGCCTTGACCTGCGGCGAGACCACGAGCGTGGCCACCCGGCCGCCGCCACCGGCCGTGCCGGCACCCTCGTCCCAGGTGATCAGGAGCAGGCTGCTGGCAAACGCGGCACTGCCGGTGATGCGCGGCACGAAGGCGCGCAGGAAGTCGTCGCCCTGGGCGATGGTGCCGTCGTGCATGGAGTTGGTCAGGTTGGGGACGATCATCTGGAAGTCCGCGGCCGCCGGATCGAAGCCGGCCAGGTTGGTGATGCGCCGGCAACGGGCCGGCCGCGTCGAGATGTTGGTGAAGCTGACGGCAGGGTTGTGCTTGCGCGTGTACCAGCCAGGGGCACCGTCGAGGTCGACACCACCGTACGCCGCGGCCACTGGCGAGCAGGCGCCGGGGTAATCCTGTGCGTAGACGTGCCAGGTCTGCCCGTGCCCGCCCAACTGGTCGGCCAGGCTGGACCCGGCCAGGTCGTAGACCCCGTCGTCGGTGATGCCGAAGGTACTGCCCGCGAACAGCGCGAGGTAATTCGGCTCCGAGGGGTGGGTCACGGCGTAGTCGCTGGTTGCCAGTCCGTAATTCGCGATCAACGAGTTCAGGTACGGCGCGGCTGGGTTGCCGACGATCCACTTGTAGGCCTTGTTCTCCATCACGATCAGGTAGACGTGGTCGAACCTGGGCACGGTCGAGCCGGCCGAGGTGGCCACGGCAGCGTCACTGACCGCCGCAGTCCGTGACGCAGCGGCCGGGATCGCGGGCTGAAGCGCCAGCAGCGTCAGGAGAAGCGCTGCGGAACGTCGAGGTGCCATGCGCATGCGGCCATGGTCGCCTGCTCTCGGCCACCCGTCATGACGGCCCCGCCCGACGCCGGCAGACAAGAGTCTGCGCGACTCGGCCGCGCCCAAAGGTCTCACGAAGCGTGAGGCTGGTAGCGGCGCAGGGGGTGGGTCGCGCGGATCAGGGCTCGCAACGACTCCAGGTCACCGTCGACGAATCCGAGCGAGCGTGCCTGGACCAGCATGTTGCCGATGGCCGTTGCCTCGACCGGTCCCGCCAGCACGGGAAGGCCGGTGACGTTGGACGTCAGCTGGCACAGCAAACGGTTGCGCGACCCGCCGCCAACGATGTGGATGACGTCGACCGTGTGCCCGGACAGCCGCTGGGCGTCGGAGACGGCGCGTGCGTAGGCATGGGCGAGGCTGTCCAGGATGCATCGCACCAGGGCCGCCCGCGTCTGCGGCACCGGCTGGCCGGATGCCCGGCAGGCCTCTTCGATGCGTTGCGGCATGTTGCCGGGCGGCAGGAAGGCCGGGTCATCCAGGTCGATGACCGGTCCTCCGGGGGCCACCTTGGCGGCGCCAACAAGGACCGCCTCCAGCACCTCCGGCGTCCCGGCACCGACCCAGGTGCGCATCGATTCCTGGAGCAGCCACAGCCCCATGACGTTGCGCAGGTAGCGCACCCGGCCATCCACGCCCAGTTCGTTGGTGAAGTTCGCCAGGCGGCTCTCCTCGCTCAACACGGGCGCGGAAAGCTCAACGCCGACGAGCGACCAGGTGCCGCACGAGACGTAGGCAAAGTGCTCCGTCTCGGCGGGCACGGCCGCGACCGCGGAGGCCGTGTCGTGTGAGCCCACCAGGGTCACGCCGACGCCTCCGTCCGCACCGGTCTGCGCGACCGTGGCTGCGTTCAACAACCCAAGCGGCTCGCCCGGGTCGCGCAGCGGTGGGAGCAGCGACCGAGGCAGCAGCAATGCGTCGATGAGATCGTTCGCCCAGTCTCCGGTCCGGACGTCCAGGAGGCCCGTCGTGGAAGCGTTGGTCCGCTCCGCGGCCTGGACGCCGGTCAGCAGGAAGCCGAACAGGTCGGGCATGAGCAGCATGCGGCGTGCCGCGGCAAACCCCGGCGAGCGCCGGGCCACGTCCAACTGGTAGAGCGTGTTGAACGGCAGGAACTGGAGCCCGTTCGTCGCGTACAGTGCCGCCCGCGACACGAGCGAATGCACCGCTTCGACGCCTTCGGCGTTGCGCGCGTCGCGGTAGTGGAACGGCGGGTAGACCAGCCGGCCGGCGTCGTCGATCAGGCCGAAATCCACCGCCCACGAGTCGATGCCGATGCTGGCGAGGTCCGGTGCCGCATCGCGGCCGCGACGAATCCCTTCGACGATGTGCGCATGCAGCCCGTCCGCGTCCCAATGCAGGCCGTCTGCCAGGCGCTGCGGCTCGTTCGGGAAGCGGTAGACCTCCGTGACGTCGAGCGACGTCCGGTCGACGCGACCGAGCATGGCGCGTCCGCCCGACGCTCCGAGATCGATGGCGAGGACGCTGCCTGCGGTCACCTCAGGAAGGCGGCGGCGACTCCCGCGTCCACGGGGACGAGCAGCCCGGTGGTCTGCGACAGGTCGCCGCCGACGAGCGCGAACACCGCCGCCGCCACGTGCTCTGGCAGCACCTCACGCTTGAGCAACGTGCGCTGGGCGTAGAACTCGCCGAGCTTGTCCTCCGCGATTCCATAGGTGCGGGCACGATCCGCGCCCCAGCCCTTGGCGAAGATGCCGGAACCGCGCACCACGCCGTCCGGGTTGACGCCGTTGACGCGGATGCCGTACTGGCCCAGCTCGGCGGCCAGCAGGCGCACCTGGTGGGCCTGGTCGGCCTTGGCCGCGCCGTAGGCCAGGTTGTTTGGCCCGGCAAAGATCGCGTTCTTGCTGCAGATGTAGACGATGTCGCCGCCCATCTCCTGCTCGATCATCACCCGCGTCGCTTCGCGCGAGACCAGGAACGAGCCGCGAGCCATGACGTCGTGTTGCAGGTCCCAATCCTGCAGCGTGGTGTCCACCAGGGCCCGCGAGATGGACAGGCCGGCGTTGTTGACGATGATGTCCAGACCGCCGAAGGCAAGCACGCTGTCACGCACCGCCTGCGCAATCTGCGCCTCGTCGGTCACGTCGCAAGCCACGCTGCGGGCCACGTCCGCGTTGCCGATCTCGCGCGCCACCTTCTCCGCCGTGGTTGCGTCGATGTCCGCGACGATGACGCAGGCACCTTCCGATGCGAGCCGGAGGGCAATTGCGCGGCCGATTCCCGATCCCCCGCCGGTGACCAGGGCGATGCGGGTCGCCAGTGGCTTTGGCTTGGGCAGGCGGGCCAGCTTGGCCTCCTCCAGCGCCCAGTACTCGATGCGGAATTTCTCGGCCTCGGGAATGGGCGCGTAGGTGGAGAGCGCCTCGGCGCCGCGCATCACGTTGATGGCATTGACGTAGAACTCACCGGCCACCCGGGCGGTCTGCTCGTTGGCGCCGAAGCTCAGCATGCCCACGCCGGGGATCAGCACGATGGCCGGATCGGCGCCGCGCATCGGCGGGCTGTCCGGCTGCGCGTTGCGCTCGTAGTAGCCGCGGTATTCCTGGCGGTAGGCCGCGTGCAACTCGCGCAGGCGCGCCTTGACGGCGTCCAGCGGCGCACTCGGCGGCAGGTCCAGCACCAGCGGGCGCACCTTGGTGCGCAGGAAGTGGTCAGGGCACGAGGTGCCCAGTGCGGCCAGCCGCGGATGCGCCTCGTGCGAGAGGAAGTCCAGCACGGCGTCCGTGTCGTTGAAGTGGCCCACCTGCGGCCGGTCAGTGGAGGCAAGCCCGCGCAGCAGCGGCAACAGGGCGGCCGCCCGCTCGCGGCGCTGCTGCTCGGGCAGCGGCGCGTTGGCCGGCAGTGCCGCCCCGAACGGTTCGGCCTTGCCGTGCTCGACGATGTAGCGCTCGGCGCCTCGCACGATGGCCATGGAGTTGGCCTCGCAGGCGTCGGAGGTGTCGCCCCAGGCCGTGATGCCGTGCCCGCCCAGGACCACGCCGATGGCGTCGGGGTGTTCGCGCCTTATCGCCGCGATGTCCAGGCCCAGCTGGAAGCCGGGTCGGCGCCACGGCACCCACGCCACCCGGTCGCCGAAGCAGGCACGCGTGAGCGCCTCGCCGTCCGCGGCCGTCGCGAAGGCAATTCCCGAGTCGGGATGCAGGTGATCGACGTGCGCCGCTTCGACCAGGCCGTGCATGGCCGTGTCGATGGATGGTGCCGCCCCGCCCTTGCCGAACAGGCAATGGTCGAAGGCCGCCACCATCTCGTCCTCGCGCTCGACGCCGGGATACACGTCAACCAGCGCGCGAAGCCGATCCAGGCGCAGCACCGAGAGTCCGGCCTCCGTCAGCGTGCCCAGATCCCCACCGGATCCCTTGACCCACAGCAGTTCCGCGTCGCGGCCGGTGACGGGATCCCTGAGCGTGCCCTTGGCGGAGGTGTTGCCACCCGCATAGTTGGTCACTCGGGGATCCGCACCGAGGCGGTGGGAACGGGCCAGCAGCTCGGCCGCGACTGGGGCCCCGGCCGGCCGCTTCACCGCGACAGTCATGCGCCCCACCCCGCGGCCTGCCCGCCGACGCGCTCGGCGGCGATCCGCGCCGCGTAGCCGGACCGCGCATAGGCGCCGATGGGATCGGGGTCGATGCCCATCTGCGTGCGGAGGTCGCGCAGCATCGGCCGCACGTCCGTGTCGTAGGCGTCCATCAGCACGGCGTGAGCTCCCAGCACATCACCGGCGGACTGAGCCGCGGCCAGCGCCTTCTGGTCGACCAGCAGCGCCTTGGCAGTGGCTTCCTGGACGTTCATGACGCTGCGGATCTGGCCGGGAATCTTGGGCTCGATGTTGTGGCACTGGTCCAGCATGAAGGCCACGCCGAGTTCCGGTTTGAGAGCCCCCGCCTTCACCACCTCGTGCATGATCCGGAACAGCTGGAACGGGTCCGCCGAGCCGACCATGAGGTCGTCGTCCGCGTAGAAACGCGAGTTGAAGTCGAAGCCGCCCAGCTTGTCCGTGCGCAACAGCTGGGCCACGATGAACTCGATGTTGGTGCCCGGTGCGTGATGCCCGGTGTCCACGACCACCTTGGCCTTGGGACCCAGCGCCATGCAATGCACGTAGGCCGTGCCCCAGTCGGGCACGTCGGTGTGGTAGAAGGCGGGCTCGAACAGCTTGTACTCCAGGACCAGGCGCTGGTCCGCACCCAGCCGGTCGTAGACCTTCGCGAGCGACTCGGCCAGGCGTTCCTGGCGCGATCGGAAGTCGTCCTGGCCGGGGTAATTGGTGCCATCGGCGAACCACAGCTTGAGGTCGCGTGAGCCGGTGGCGTCCATGATGTCGACGCAGG
>CAZENL010000045.1:12786-21840 GCA_964513505.1 uncultured Anaerolineaceae bacterium | reverse complement strand
TGCGCCGCCGTGCCATCGACATCGGTCCGCCCGGCCCTGGATTCTGTGGGCCTGCTCAACCGGCCTGCCGTGCCTTGCGCATCGCATCACCTCGGGCCCAGCAGCAGCGCCTTCTCGTTCGGCGGCGGATGCGCGGTCGCGACTCGCGGACCGTCGACTCGACGCTCCGGGGAACGTCAAACGTCCACGGCGACCGCCCGCGGCGGCTCCGACTCGGCCCGGCGGCGGCGCGGCAGAGCGAAGGCCAGCAGGAACGTCGCGACGACGGCGAGGACGTTGGCGACCGTGGCCAGTTGCATCGCGTCCGTGAAGACCTGGCGCTCGGCGGAGGTCGCGGCCGACGCGAACGCCACGGACGCTGGAGAAGTATCAGACGGTGGACAGCTTGGCGGGATCGCGGTCGGGTCGGTCTCGTTGGCGCGGTCGTGGAAGCAGACCTTGAACTGCGCCACCGCGCCGTCGATCGCGCCCGCCGGCAACGAGCTCGCCAGGCTTGCCCGCAACTGCGGCTCCACCGCCGTCGTCGCTGAGTCGGCCGTCGAGCCGATGAGCGAGAAGAAGACGATGCCGATGATCGCCACACCGATCGCGGCGCCCACGCGCTGACCGGTGTTGAGCACGCCCGACGCGGCGCCTGCCTGGTGCGGATCGACGTTGCCCAGGATCACCCCGATCAGCGGGGCGATCACCAGGCCGGAACCCAGGCCGCCGATCAGGAGCGTCGGCGCAAGGTCGATGCCGGCAAGCGTGTCGCCGACCAGGTGGATCGTCACGATCAGTCCGCTCAGGCCAACGATCACCAGGGCACTGCCGATCAGGATCACGGTCCGGCCGAGTCGCGCCTGGGCCTTGGATGACAGCGCGGATCCCACGAAGCTGCCGGCGGCGAACGGCACGATCGCCAGGCCGGTCGCCAGCGGATCGAAGCCCAGGCCGATCTGGAGATAAAGAGACAGCGTGAAGAAGACGGACGTGAAGCCGGCGAAGTAGACCAGCGACATGACCAGGCCGATCACGAACGGGCGGTCACGGAACAGCGCGAAGTGCACCAGGGTGGATTCGCCCCGGCTCGAACGGCGCCGCTCCCAGGCCAGGAAGCCTCCGAGCACCGCGAACGACCCCACCAGGCTGCACAGCGTCCAAAGCGGCCAGCCCGCGTCGCGACCTTCGACCAAGGGCAGCGTGAACATGACCAGGCCGATCGATACCAGCGCGACCCCGCCCAGGTCCAGGCGGGCAGCCAACGGGCTGCGCGTCTCGCGCATGTACCGCCCGGCCGCGAACAGCGAGAGGATGCCTACCGGCAGGTTGACCAGGAAGACGGGCCGCCAATCCAGCCCATAGATGTTCAGCGCGATCAACACGCCGCCGGCCAGCGGCCCCAGGACCGTGGCGATGCCGATCGTGGCGCCGACCGTGCCGAACGCGGTGCCTCGCTCGCGGCCGGAGAAGGAGACCTGGATCGTGGACAGGATCTGCGGGTAGAGCATGGCCGCGCCCGCGCCCTGGATGACGCGCGACAGGATGAGGAGCTCCGGCGTCGGCGCGATGCCGCACGTCACCGACGCGACGGTGAAGACGATCATCCCGGTCATGAACAGGCGCTTGCGGCCGAACAGGTCACCCAGCCGCCCGCCGGTGATGAGCAGCGCCCCGTAGGCCAGCTGATAGCCGGAGAGGACCCACTCGATCTGCGCGTAGGACGCCGACAGGCTGCGCTCGATGGCCGGGATGGCCACGTTCACGATGGTCGTATCCAGATTCACCATGAACGAGCCGGTGAGGACGATCGCCAGGGCGAGCCATCGCCGCGGATCGGGCACGTCGGCAGCTGTCTGTTGCGGCTGCCTGGCCGCGGTTGCCTCAGCCATTGGATCCGGACTCCGTTCTCTGGGCCGCGACGACTCGCGAGCCTGGACCCGCCCACGGCGCACTGCCGCCGTCCACCCGGGCCAGCAGGGAGCCGAGCCAGGCGCGCTCAGCCGCCAGTCGGGCGCCGAGGTGCTCCAGCACCAGGTGGTCGATCGCCGACAGGTGCGCGCTCGCCTGAGACTCCTGGCTGGCCAGGTTCGCCTGTGAGGTCTCGATTTCGGTGACCCGCAATTCGACGCGCGAACGGATCTCGGCCTCGTCCATGTCCTCCGAGAAGGAAAGTGCCAGGTCGAACGGGTCGGGCCGGAAGGGGCTCCATTCGAACGCCGTGCGGCGCAGCAGCCGGAACTCCCGGCGCCCTTCGTCGGTGATCGAGTAGACCGTCCGGTTCGGGTAGTTGCCCGCCTGCTCGGTCCGGAGCGCCTCGATCAGGCCTTCCGCCTCCATCCGGTGGAGCGCCCCGTACAACGCGCCGACCTGGACCTCCCCCCAGAACTCGGCGCGGTCGAGCTGGGCCTCGCGCCGGATCTGGTGGCCGTGCATGGGTCCGGCGCGGCCCAGCAGACCGAGGACGTACAGTCGAGTCGTGTTCATCAGACTACTCTATCAGGAGTAGTCCATGGCGAGTAAAAGCCCTGCCGTCAGCCTTGCGCGTGCCGGCAATCGTGAGACCAATGGGCGTCCGCATCGCGGCGTGGGAAGATCACCTGGTAGTCACTCTGCTCCAGGCGCCAACCGATTGTTCCTGCGAGGGCGATACCCTGCATAGCCTGATATTCGCCCGCATTTGACTCAGTTCGCGAGACTCGAACGATGACCGCCAACATGTCAACGGATCTGGCAACAAGGAGACTCAGTCCATGTCCGGTCCGTCATTTCGCCACTCGGTCCGCACGACATCAGGGCTAGTTCTGATCGCCGTCCTGGCCGGGGCGTGCGCCAGTAGCGCCAGTCCGGTGCCAGCCGGTGCCAGTCCGGCGGCCAGCACCGCCGAAGCGAGCATCAGCGTCAAGCCGTCGAGTGCGCCGACGGTTCAGTCGAACAATTCACCGCTTATCGGCATATTCGTGACCAGCCTCGGACAGGTTTTGGAGGTTGGAAATGGCAAAATGCTCTATGTCCACGCCGGCGACAGTGCGACGGCGTCCACCTGCCTGGACGCTTGTGCCACCGCCTGGCCACCGCTGATCGTCGCGGCCAGCACCACGATCGTCGCGCCTCCTGGTGCAAAGGGCGCATTCGCAAGCATCACCCGCCCCGACGGCAGTGTTCAGGTCACATACAAGGGCAAGCCCCTCTACTTCTGGAAGAACGACGTTAATCCTGGTGACACCACTGGCCAGGGCATCAACGGCTTTACTGTCGCTACGCCCTAGAGGGACATGAAAAGAGCCCAGCGCCGAAGCCGAGCGGTACGCCTGGGTCGACTTCTTGCCCCAAAACTTGCCTGTATCGGTAGCGGGCCCCGGCCATCACACTGCGGCCACCAGGTTCATACCCGAAGGAGCCTCCATGCGGCGCGTGCTGCTTGCACTAGCACTAGCGGTGCTTGTCACGTCACAGCTGGCGGCGACGGTCCTCGCCACCTCACCGGGGGGCTGGAATCACCTCGGCCACGGCAGCTCAGCTTCCATCCCGGCACTGAACGGGCCAGTCGACGCCCTCAACACGAACGCTCCCGGCGTGTTGTTGGTGGGCGGTGGCTTCAGCGACGCCGGCGGCGTCGCGGCGGCCGATCGCATCGCCAGATGGAACGGCAGCTCGTGGTCCGCGATCGGGCCCATCCCACTCGATAACGGGACCGTCAATGCCATTGCCTACCTTGGCGGCAAGGTTTACATCGGCGGAACGTTCCTCAACGCCGGCGGCGTTGGCAATGCGGATTACCTCGCCGAATGGACCGGTGCGGCGTGGGTCCAGCCCTGTGGCGGCGATCCGATGAACGGGACCGTGGCTGCGCTCCAGATCATCGGCAACACGCTCTACGTGGGCGGTGCGTTCCAGAACGGCAGCGGCTCCAGCGCCGTCAACTTCCTGTTCGGTTGCGACCTGACCAGCGGTGCCATCACACGCCTTGTTACCAACCACAGCGATATCAACTCGGGGATCTACGCACTCACGGCGGACAGCAATGGCGTCCTTTACGCCGGCGGGACGTTCATCAACATGGCCGGCATCGTCGGCGCCGACCATTTCGCGGCCTACGATGGGACATGGCATTCACCCGGGGGCGTGAGCCAGGTCGTGCGCTCCCTGACCGCCGTTGGCACCAACGTCTACGTGGGCAGCGATGCAGTGAACATCGGCGGGATCGCGCAGGCAGACCACGTCGCGCGCTGGGATGGCTCGTCGTGGCACGCGCTCGGTAGTGACACCGCGGGTACCTCAGGGTGGTTCAACTCGTTCGCATTCATCAACGGGATCACCACGTGGGGCGCGTTGGTCTTCGCGACTGGTTCGTTCGTGAACGCAAACGGACAGCCAAGCGCCGATAACATCGCCTACTTCGACGGATCCACATGGCATCCGCTCGGGTCCAATGGCGCTGGGAACGGGCCGCTGACCCAGAACGGCCTGGCGCTCGCGATCTTCGGCTCCAACGTCGTCGTTGGTGGCGTATTCCGGGCGGGCAGCGACCCGATCGCGCAGAACATTGCGGGCTACCCGCTATACCGGCCCGACAACCGGATCGGCGTCCATGCGGCGGGACCCTTCATCGGCAACGATGTCTACGACGCCACCGGCAGCGGCCAGACGGACACCCTCTCCGTGGCACACGGGCACCGAGGCACCTTCTACATCGACACACAGAACGACGGACTCGGCTCGGCTGCGTTCATCGTGAAAGCGCTCGGCTCCGCGAAGGGCTACACGGTCCAGTTCTACAAGGGAACCACGAACGTCACGACCGAGGTCCTGAACGGGACCTATCAGACCGCTTCCCTGGCCCCCGGCGCACACCTGACGCTCAAGATGGTGGTCAAGGTGGCAACCTCCAGCGCCAAGAGCGCCACGTTCCGCGTGATGGCGGAGACGACGGGGATCACGGCACAAGACGTCGTGAAGGCGGAGATCAAGGCCAAGTAGGCGGGGTGAGTGCCTGCGCTACTTCCGGGAGCTGGCGGTACAAGCCCAGGTCGCTTCCGGTCCACCCTGTCGTCTTTGACGTGGCCGTCAAACCGTCTCTCAGATGCCCCGGAACGGACGTCCGAAGCCCGTTCTGAGCGTGAAACGGTGGTGAGCCCGGTGGGATTCGAACCCACGACACGAGGATTAAAAGTCCCCTGCTCTGCCGCTGAGCTACGGGCCCGATGAGCCTCGCATGCTAGCGTCCCGCGCTTCCGGGCTCACGGCAGGATGGAGACGAAGGTGCCTTCCCACGGGTTGTTGGGGCCCTCCGAGTCGTAGTAGCGGGTGTGGAACTGGCGCAACTGATCGTAGGTGAGGCGCGTATCGGGCGGCGGGTCGTAGCCGCCTGACGACGACGACCGAGGCCACAGCGGGCCACTCACGTAAACCGCCGTGATCTGCGCCGTGTAGTCCAGCGCCGGATCCGTGGACGCCTCGAAGCCGGTCAGCACCCACGCGTGGTTGCTGTGCGCCACCACCAGCCCGACCGGCTTGCCGGTCTCGCGCAGCCGCCGGACGGCTTCGCGGATGGACGCCTTGAAGCGTGGGTTGGAGACGTCGTGGTAGTCGCCGCCGCCGAAATGCTGGAGCGCGACGGCCCAGCCGCGGGCATCGGTGCCCTTGGCCTTGGGCGTGAAGTAGAGGTCGTTCCGGCGCGCGTACGTGATGTACGCCTCCTGGTCGGCGCGGGAGTGATCGTCCTGGTCCTTGATGATGTTGAGCATCATCTCCACGCTCGCGGCCACGCACCACGTGATGGTGGCCTGCGACGCGAAGATGCCGTGGTGGTACAGGTTGTACCGGCCGTTCCAGATGGTCAGGGTGCGTACCGGTCCCGACACGTAGATGGGATCCGCCGAGAGGTCGCTGCCGGACCAGACGGAGTAGCGGTAGCAACGGTCTGCCTCCTGTCCGGCGAGCACCATGGACGTGCTGGAGGTCTGGATCGGCGCTTCGGAGACCCAGGAGACGGCATCGCAGCCGCCGTTGATGTCCAGTGGCGCGCTCGAGCGGACCAGCTGCCAGCTATCCGTTGTCACATCGCCGGGACTCCACGTCACGGTGAGGTCGCCGCGGGCGGCATACGTGACCAGGCCCGGACTTGGCGAGAGGAAACCTCCTCCGCCGGCAGCCGTGCCAGTCGAAGGCGAGGCTGCCGAATGCGAGGCTGCCGAATGCGAGGCTGCCGCAGCCGGCAGAAGCGTCGCGACCATGACGGCTGCAGAAACCAGGAATGCTGTGCCGAACCGGCGCGTCCAGTCGTGCAGGAGTCTCTCCTCCATCGGAGGTGCTGCGTTCTCCGTTCACAGTCGCCGCTGTCGTGCCGGGCTGTCAACCCGTCTGTGTGACCTGAGAGGCAGCTGTCACCAAGTCGAAATGCCCGGTGGGCGTGACGGCTGAACCAGATCGCCCCGCGGGAGCGGACCTACCGTGCTCGGCTCAGGAGCGACAGGACCATCAGGACCACCACCGTGATGACGCCCCAGCCGACCATCGCGACCAGCACGCCGGCGTCCAGCTGGTTCACGTACGTGGACAGGACGCCACCGGCGGCGGACTGGATGTCCAGCGTCTTGACGATGGGCTGGAACGGCGCAGCCAGTACGTCCGTGACGTTGATCAGCTTGGGAATCCACTCGTCCAGGGTGGACGGCCAGTGCAGGAACGGCAGCGCCAGCCGCAGCAGCAGCAGGACCTCGATGATGGCGAACACGAAGGCCAGGAGCTTCGCGAGCATCGTGGGAGTCTAGGTCACCCCGATCGGCTGGGAATGGGCTACTCGTCCCCTGTGGGGCGAACACCTTGCCGATGCGCGCACGCAACGCCTACGCGGCCACGACCAGGGCGATGCCTCCCACCACCGCGATGGAACCGACCCAGCGGGACCGGCTCACACGCTCGTGCAGCACGACCGCGGCCAGGGCCGTGGCGATCACCACGCTGACCTCGCGCACGGCGGCGACCGAGGCCGCGTGGGCGATCGTGAGCGCGGCCAGCACCAGCCCGTATCCGGCCACGACCGCGATGCCGCCGACAAGCACGGCCGGAGAAGCCGCCGCACGCAGCCTCGGCACACCGCCGCGAGACGCGACCACGGCGATGTAGAAGCTGCCTGGGATGCCCACCACGAGCACCAGGTAGGGCAGCGGGTCCGCGTACTTGAGGCCCTGCTGGTCGACCAGCGTGTAGCTGGCGATGAGCAGCGCGATGGTCGCCGCGATCGCCAGGTCGCTGGCCCTGGCCGGCGCGCGAAGGCCACGGACCAGGAGCACGCCGATCCCGACGAGCACCACGCCGCCCGCCTGGGTGAGGCTGGCTCCGGCCTGGAGGAAGACCACCGAGCCGATCAGGACCAGTACCGGCGCGAGCCCCCTGGCAACGGGATAGATCAGGCTCAGCTCCGCTCGACGGTAGGCCGCGGCCAGCATGGCGAAATAGACCAGCTCGAGCACCGACGAGGCGATCACGAAGGGCACGGCCCCAGCCTCCAGCCGCCAGCGCAGCAGCGCGAGCGGCAGCAGGACCAGCGGCCCGACCACCATGGCCACGGCCAGGGCCGCGTTGGTGTCCCGGCTGCGCGCGAGAAGGAGGTTCCACGCGGCGTGGAACACGGCGGCTCCCAGGGCAAGGGCGAACGCGACCGGCGGCATCGGGGCTGCTGCGGCCGGACTAGCCGGCCGCGAACCGATCGACGGCCGCGACCATGGCTTCCGTCATGCCCGGGCCGTCGGAGTGTCCCGCCGTGTCGATGACCGTGAGTTCGCCGCCCGGCCAGCGTTCCTTGAGCTCCCAGGCGGTGACCAGCGGACCGCCCAGGTCCAGGCGGCCGTGGACCATGGCGCCGGGAATGTCCGCCAGCCTGCCGGCACCGCGGAGCAACTGGTCGTCCTCCAGCCAGCAGTCGTGGCTCCAGTAGTGCGTGACCACCCTGGCGAATCGATATCGGTAACGAGGATCCGCAAACCTTCCGCTGAAAGGTTCCTCCTGGTTCAGCGTCAGGTAGGAGGTCTCCCAGGTGACCCAAGCGTCAGCCGCGCGCTGGCGGATGGCGGCGTCCGGGTCGTTCAGCATCCGGTCGTAGGCCACCAGCGGGTCGGCCTGTTCGCTTTCCGGGATGACCGACAGGAAGCGCTCCCATTGCTCCGGGAAGAAGTCTGCCACGCCGCCGCGGGCCATCCAGTCGATCTCCCGGCGGCGTCCCGCGGTGACCGCGACCAGGATCAGGGCCGCGGTGCGGTCCGGATGCGTCTCCGCGTAGAGGATGCCGAGCGCCGCACCCCAGGAGGCCCCGAAGACAACCCACCTCTCGACTTGGAGGTGCTCCCGCAGCCGCTCGATGTCGGCGAGCAGATGCCAGGTGGTGTTCGCCTCCAGGGACGTTTCCGGATCAGCGGCGTCGGGCGTGCTCAGGCCGCAGCCTCTCTGGTCGAACTGGATGATGCGATAGGCGTCCGGATTGAAGGCGCGCCGAATCCCGGGTCTCGACTCCGAGCCCGGTCCACCGTGGAGCAGGACCGCGGGCCGGCCGTCGGGGTTCCCGGACGTGGACCAGTGGATCTGCTGACCGTCGCCAACGTCGAGCATGCCCTGGTCGTACGGCTCGATCGGCGGGTACAGCTCCGGCACCCGCGGATACTGACGGAAAGTCACCGGCTGTTGCAGGGCGCGCCTGAGAGTGCCCACTGGCCTTGGCCCGGGACGTGGGCACGTGGTCGCGTGGTGACCGGTCCAAGCTCAGTCTCCGCGCCAAGCCCTCGACGGCGGCGTGCTTGTCGACCAAACCGCCCGAAGTGGATCACCTCGTGGCCATCGGAGCCTTCAACGTCGCCCTTTCGAACGCTTCGACCATGGCTTCAGCGCCGAGTGGTCACCTGGTGACCAAGCCGAGGTCGTCCGGGCCAGGTCGGCGGTCAAGCGTGCCGGGCGACTCGGCACCAGCGGAGGTCAGCACGTCCGAACCGACCAGGATCGGGCAGGCCCGCACGGATGGAGGCGTCGCCGAAGGGCGTCGTTGGCGCCAGGTCAGCGGGCAGCGCGTCTGCGAACGGCGCG
>CAZENL010000045.1:0-12686 GCA_964513505.1 uncultured Anaerolineaceae bacterium | reverse complement strand
CCAGCTCAGACGGCCGCGCCCGTCTGCCGATCGCCACCACCTCATGCCCGGCCGCCGCAAGCCGGTTGGCCAGGTGCAGCCCGACGAACCCGGTTCCGCCCGTGATCGCGATCTTCATCGCGGTGCGGGCTGGATCGCGCACGCCTCGTCGCCGAGGAGGCGGCTGAGGTTGTGCCGGTTGCACGCAACGACCGCGTAGGCCGGTTCCACGAGGCTGCGGACCAGCGGCAACCGCGCGACGATCGCGAGCGGCCGCAGGATCGGGAGCGTATCCGCGACACGAATCCACGCCTGCCCGCCGATGAACCATCGACCCGTCACATCGCGGGC
Organism: uncultured Anaerolineaceae bacterium; assembly: GCA_964513505.1. Lineage (GTDB taxonomy): Bacteria > Chloroflexota > Limnocylindria > Limnocylindrales > CSP1-4 > JAFMJV01. The sequence continues at coordinate 12,356 of CAZENL010000045.1, read as the reverse complement.
ATGCATCTTGTCGGCGAGTTGCTCGATCGGCGGCGCGTCCGCGAACGTGCCAGCCGCTCGATCCAACGGCAACAGGAGCAACCGTCCGCCGCGATCCAGCGCGCGCAGTACGGCCGCACAGTGACTGCAGAAGCCGCAGTCCGCGTCATAGAAGACGGTCAGCTCACGCTTCCGAGGCGTCCTAGCAGTCGCATTGCCAGAGGTCACCTCCGTGCCCTATCCATGTGGGTTTGGCGGGGTCCCGTGCCGAGTCTTCGCGCCATCCGCCGCACGAGATAAACCGAGATCAACGCCACCGGGCTGCTCATCATCATGCCGATGATCAGACCAATGGGGATGCCGATCACGATGACGTAGGGCATCCAGTAGGCGCCTTCGCCGCTTGGTAGAGCTTCGAACGCGTCGACGGTAATGACGACCACGGTTCCGACAAACGCGGCCAGGAACGCGGTGCCGAAAGACGTCTTCACCGGTGACGTGCTGGCGACCGCCCGCCACGCAGATCGGTATCCGACGACGACACCGACACCGGCCCCAATCAGGAAGAGCACGCTCGGCGTTCCCCAGCCGTCCGCCCAATAGCTCCAGGCGGTCATTAGCAGCGGGATGCCTCCGCCCAGCGCAGCCCCGAACAACGGGATCCGACGCGAAGAAACCAGGTCCGCGAACGCACCCGACCACTCGATTACGTGATACTTGTTCATCACAAGTATCACATTAACGGTAGACTCGGGCGTCGTCAATACCTGTCGAAGGGCCACTCGGTGAACCGCGCACGACCCGGACGCGTATCGTGTTGTGATGGCCGACGGCACGAGACGCGGCGGCAACAGCAATCGCGGTGAGCTCGCCCTGGGACTGACCGTCCTGGTGGTGATCGTCGTGGCTGCGGTCGTCATCGGTGGTGGTTTCCTGGGTAACGGGGTCAGCCCCTCCCCGACCGTGGCACCTTCAGCGGTGGCTGTTGCGCCACAACCCACATCAGTGTCGGTCACGCCTCCGGCAGTGGCCAGTTCGCCGGCCGCGACGGCGGCGCCGGCGGGCACTCCGGCCGGGACGCCCGGCCCACCGTTGGTCCGAATTTCGCCCGGGTTGATCGCAGTCATCGGCGACGACGGCGCCCTCTCGACCATGGACGACGCGGGCGGCTCGTTGGTCTCCTATCCCGCACCAGGGATCACCTTCGGATTCCCCGCCTGGTCACCGGACGGCACGCGGATCGCGGCCATCGGCACAGGCCCGGATGACACCGCGATCTACGTGTTCACGGTGCCTGGCGGCGGCGGGTCGGCCGCTGCGGCCCCGTCAACGCCGGCCATCGGACCGGAACCGGTGGTCATCTTCCGGAGCGCCGACCGCGTGCCGTTCTACCTCTACTGGACGCCGGACAGCCGCCATGTCAGTTTCCTGGCCAGCGAGGGTTCGGACTTGACGTTGCGGGTCGCGCCCGCGGACGGGAGCGCGCCACTCGACGGCAGCGGTCCGGCTTCGCTGGTTCGCCAGGGATCGCCGCTGTACTTCGACTGGATCAACTCCACCCGCCTGCTGGTCCACATCGACGTGGGCCCGAATGCATTCACGGGCGAGGTCGGCCTGGACGGCGCCGCACTCCGGCCGGTGCTCGACGGATCGGGCCTGTTCCGCTCGGCCAGCGCCAGCGCGGACGGCCGGTATGTGGCGTACGTCAAGGGCACAGCGGACGGTACCGAGAACATCGTGGTGCAGCCTCGTGCCGGCGGAGCCAGCCACCAGCTGCCGGTCTTTGGCCCAGCGGCGTTCGTGTTCGATCCGGCGGGCGACGCGGTGGCTTCGCTTGCGTCCACGCAGCCGGTCACGCCGGACGCATCCATCCCCGTTGGACCGATCAAGTTCACCGATCCAGCCACGGGCAAGACGCGAACCCTGCTGGCCGGGCCCGCCGTCGCCTTCTTCTGGTCGCCGGACGGCCGGACGATCGCGGCCATCCTTCCGGGCCAGCCCGGCGACGACCAGGTGACCCGGGAACCGGGCATCCAGCTGGCCGCGGCCGCCGGCAGCCTCGACGGACCGATCACGGTGGCGACGGCACCGGGCATCACGGGGCGCCTTGCCTTCATCGACGTCGCCAGCGGAACGCTGCGTTCGCAACAGGTCGTCCACCTGGGCCAGCACTTCGTCGACGAGCTGCTGCCCTATTTCGACCAGTACGCCCTGAGCCACCATCTCTGGTCGCCGGACAGCGCCTCGCTGTTGCTTCCCGAAGTCGCGGCGTCGGGCGCGGACCAGCTGGTCGTGGTCCCGGCCGCGGGCTCGGATCCGCGGCCGATCCTGGGTGGCGTCTCGGGCTTCTGGAGCCCGTAGCCGCCTGAGGGCTAACCCGCGTTCTGTTTCGGGACCCCTGTGAATCGGTCCAGACGAAACATCGAGAGGTCGAAGTGCGACGCGCCATCCAGCACCAGGTCAGCCACGATCTCGCCGATCACGCTGGCGAACTTGTAGCCGTGCCCGGAACAGGGCGACACGATCGTCACCTGGGGCACACCGGGCAGCGTGTCGATCACGAAGTGCTCGTCGCGCGTGTTGGTGAACATGCAACTGGCCAGTGACAGCGTGGGCCCATCCGCGTCCGGGAAGTAGCGCCGGATCCCCGAGCGCAGCAGCTCCTCGTCTCGTGGCGCGAAGCCGTCCCGGTTGAAGTCGTCCGGGTCCACCGTTTCGCCGAGGTGGTGGTAACGGCCGATCTTGAAGCCCGGGATGCCGAAGACCGGGAAGCCATAGAAGAGGCCCTCGGGCGCATCCAGGATGAAGACGGGAAAGGCACCCATCGCAAACTCGGCCGGCACCTTGGGCTGGGTCCAGATCAGCACCTGGCGTTCCGGCACGAAATGGCGCTCGTACTGCGGCGCGAACTTGCCCACCCACGCTCCAGCCGTGACCACCAGCTTCTTCGCTCGATAGGTCGCTCGCGTGGTGAGCACCTGGACGCCGTCGCCGTCGGCGGTCCACTTGACCACCGTCTCGCGGCCGTGGATCTCCGCCCCTTTCGCCAGTGCCTGGTTGACATGGGCCACGATGGCCCGCTCCGAGGCCACGAAACCGGCATCCGGCTGGTACACGCCCACCATGTCCTCCGGGAGCGCGTAGCCCGGGAACCGTTTGTGCAGGTCGGCCGCGGACAGCACCTCGTGAGGCAGGTCGTATTGGCGGATGCTCTCCAGGCTGCCGCGCACGTGGGCGCTGTCCTCGCGTCCCGCGTCGACGCCGCCCGTGACGTAGAGCAATTGCTCCCCGGCGGCGCGCTCCAGGTCGTGCCAGCGCTCGTACGCGCGGCGCAGCAGGGGCACGTAGCGCGGATCCTCGGCATACGCGAGGCGGATGATCCGGTTCACACCGTGCGACGAACCGTGCGCGTTGGGGATGCTGTCGCGTTCAAGGCCCAGCACCTTGGAGCCACGAGCCGCAAGTTCCATGACCGTTGCGCTGCCCATGCCGCCGACCCCGGCGACGATCACGTCATATCGATCCATACGCGCATCTTCGCATTCGCCGGGGCGCAGGTGCCGAGCCTGGGCGCGAGCGGGGCGGCTCGAGTGCGAGAATCTCGGCGATGGCCCGCTACTACGACATCGACGCCGCCAATGCGCGCATCCACGAGATCCGTCCGCTGCTCCAGCAGCTCCGGGACGATCGCAACGAGATCGCCGAGGCACAGGCGGAACTGGCGCGCTTTCGGCAGTCCAACGGCCACTCGGACCACGCCGGCGAGCTCGCCCGGCGCGAGCAGCACGTCCGCGACGCGGTCAAGCGCATGGAAGCGGCCGTGATCCAGATCGACGCGTGGAGCGTGATCCTGCGCGACATCAGCACCGGCCTGATCGACTTCCCGGCACTGGTCAGCGGGCGCCCGATCTGGCTCTGCTGGCGCCTGGGCGAGGAAGACATCGGCTGGTGGCACGAGTACGACACCGGCATTGCCGGCCGCCAGCCGCTTTCAGAGCTTCATTAGCCTCAGCGGCGGATGCGGAGTGCCCGAAGCGCCAGGTCGATGATCGTGCCGAGAGCACGACCCGAGGGCGGGCCGGCTCCTCTCAATTCGGGCGGTTCTGGCACCCCGGGGACGCCCGCTGGAACCCAAAGCGGCCCACTTGCTCTCAATTCGGACGGTATCTGCAGCATTTTGAGGGCAAAGACGGGTCGTTTGACGGCTCAAGGCCGTCCGTGGCTCCCAGAATCGACCGATCTGAGAGTTCGGCGGGCCGCGGCGCGTGGCCCACGCTCGGGGAGGGGCGGCACACGGCACGTCGCCCCGCTCGCCGCCGGCCGTTCTACTGAGAGCTGCCCCGCGCCACGCTGATCCAGCGGCCGACCACGCGGCCCTGCTCCACCGCCACGGACTCCCCCAGCACGTGGAACGCGGCACAGATGTGGACCGGCAGCACCTGGACGCGCTCCCCAACCGTCAACGGCGTCGGATCTCCGGCACCGATCCAGCGCAGCCAGCCATGTTCCTCGGACAGGCGGAACAGGTCCCAGCCCGGCCGTCCCGCGATCCAGCCGTACAGCCCTGCCTGCCCCTCCTGCCAGGCGGTGAGCCGGTCCATGCCCAGGGACTTGGCCCCGGCATCGATAAGTGCCCGGTCCGGCGCCGCATGGCTGACCACGGTCGCCACCACCCGGGCCGCGCAGCGCTCGATGCCGACCGTGCCGATGTTCACCTGGCTCGCGTCGTTGAACGCGTACATGCCCGGCCGCACCTCGGTCACGCCGGGCCGCGTGGCCAGCAGCGCACTCGATGTCGCTCCGACCGAGACGATCGACGCGGGCGTGCCCTGTTCCGCGAGCGTGGCCGCAATCCCCGCCATCAAGTCACCGGCTCCGACCGCGGCTCGCTCCAACTGTGCGCGATCGCCCATCTGGGAAACGTGGCCCTCGTGGGTGAGGATGCCGCGGAAACGGATGCCCGGCAGCCCTACGAGTTCACGCACCAACGCGGGGGCCCGCTCCGGCAGCACGCCCGCACGATGCAGCCCGCTGTCGATCTTGAGCATCACCTCTGCCGTACGGCCCTCGGCCGCGAACACGGCTGAGAGCAGCTGGGCCGCGCCCAGGTCATCGACCGTGAGGCGCAGGTGCGCCCGAGCGGTGAGCGCCAGCGCGTGGCGCATCTTGGGCTCGCCCGCGATCGGATAGGCCATGACCAGCTCGCGAAAGCCGCCGTCGATGAACACTTCCGCCTCGGCGAGCTTGGCCACGGTCAAGCCCTTGGCGCCGCTGTCCAGCTGCATCTGCGCGTACTCGAGCGTGCGGTGTGTCTTGACGTGCGGGTAGAGGTCGGCGCCGACGGATCGGGCGTGGGCCGCCATGGCGTCCAGGTTCGTGCGCAGACGCACCAGGTCGACCACCAGCGCCGGAGTGTCGATGTCGTCGGGAATCTCCAGCGCGGCCCCGGGAGCCAGCTCAACGGGAGTCGCGGCGGATTCGAGGACGCTCTCGGGAGTCAAGCGGGAGGGCCCTCCAGATCAGGCGGGGTCAGCCGGCGAAGTCGTCCTCGGGCGGTGCCCGGAACCGGCCGCGACTGACGCGTTCCATCAGGCGCATGGTCTGCGGCCGGTGCGAGAACGCCCAGCCGATGAGGATGAGGATCGCGAAGTTGACCATGCCGACGGACATGGCGTCGATGTAGCCAAGCTGCTGCCCGATCTCGCCCTTGATGGAGAGTGCCGGGATGGTGGCCCCGAACAGGCCCAGGCGGAAGAACGGCGGCTTGGGGGACAGGCCGGCGCGGTAGGTCCCGGTCGCCGGTCCCGCCGAGCCGATCCCGCCGATGACGAAGGCCGTCGAGCCGACAGACGACACGGACGCCGACGCGCGCGCGTCCGGCAGGTCCGTGCTGTCGGTATGCGACCAGCTGCTGATGACACCCGTCGTGGCGTTGGGGACCGCCCAGAAGTTGGTCTTCTGCGGGGCTCCCTGTGCGTCCGCGCCGCCGACCATGTAGAGCGCGCCGTTGGCCGTGAAGCTGGCGGCGTGCACGAGCGGGGCGGGAAGGTCGCCCGCCTGGGCCCAGGGCACCGGGTTCTTGTTGGTATCGACGGCCGGCTCGCCGGCCACCAGGGTCAGGCCGTAGACCGAGGCGCTGGCGCCGTTGGGTCCCATGCCGCCCATCACGTAGGCGTAGTTCCCGTTCAGGACAGAGGCGGCTCCCGCCCGCGCCTCCGGCAGGGCCAGGCCCTTGAATTCCGTCCAGCTGCCCAGCACCGGCACCTTGTCCGCGCTGAACTTGGCCTGCCACACGGTGCCCACCAGGCCGTCTGCGGTCTTGCCCCCGATGAGGAAGATGCCTGAGCTGCCCGCCACCGCGGTCGCGTCGCTGAGCGGCGCGGGGAGTTTCAGGTTGACGGTCTTGTTGTTCCCATCGGAGAGCACCCAGCCCGTGACCTCGCCGTTGGTCAGCTCGCCGACGTAGACCGTATCCGTCGGGGCGCCGGACGCATCCAGCCCGCCGATGATGTACGGGACGCCGCTGAGCGTTGCGAGGGTGGCATTGGTGCGTGGCGCCGGCAGTGCCGGTCCCGGGGCCCAGGCGGAAAAGTTGCCGTCGGAGGTGACCGTGGTGGTCAGCACGTCTGCGGTTGCCGCGCCACCCACCACGCCGCCGACCAGGTAGAGGTGCGTGCCGGACTGAACGGCGAGGGCGCCGCTGCGGCCGGCCGGTAGGGCAAGCTCAGCCGGACTGGGGTCCCACGGGATGACCGTGCCGGGAGGTGCCGGGCAGGGGATCTTGCGCGCCGCGATGCCGTCCTGCGCGCCGCGATCGTTGCTGGCGTCGCAGAAGTTGACGATCGGGACCGCGTTGTAGCCGACGTCGATGGTGTTCCCGACCGTGAAGTAGTAGGCCAGGTTGGGGATGTAGCCGAGCAGGAAGATGATGGTCAGGAACCAGAAGGCGGCTTTGACGCCGGCCCAGCCCCAGCCGTCGGCGTCGAGCAGGCCGAAGACGGCTCGGCGGCGGGTGGCTCCGGGCGGGAGGGCGAGCTGGGCCATCGAATTCCTTCTCGGTGGTCTGGCTTAGGGGTAGGTGGACGGCGGCGCCGAAGCGCCAGCCTGGGGCGGAGCTTGCGTGGCCGCAGCCGGTGCCGCCGAGGCGGCCGGGGCGGCAGATGCGGCCGGAGCCGCGGACTCGGCCGGGGCGACGGACTCGGCCGGGGCGGCGGATCCCGGCGCAGCGGAGCTCGGTACGCTGCCGCCGGCCTGGATGTCCACCGTGCCGTTCATGGACTGGTAGTGGCCGGGCAACGTGCAGCCGAAGTTGAGCGTCGGGTCTGCCGCCGCGGGCACCGTGTAGGTGAACGTCTGGGTGCCGCTGCTGAAGGCGGGCACGCCCTGCGCGTTGGACACGTCGCCGGTCGAGAGACCCGCGCCAGGGCCGATGTAGAAGTTGTGGTCGAAGCCGGCCGTGTTGGTGATCTCGAGCTTGATCACCTCACCGGCCACCACCGGCAGTGAGCTCAGCTTGTTGCCGGCGTCATCGGTGATGGACAGCTGGGCCGTCTCGTTGACCTTGATCACGCGCGGGTTGTCCGCCGTGCCCGGCTGACCCACGGGAGCGCTGCTCGCGGTAGAGCCGCCGCCACCGCCGATCACGCCACTGGGGTTGCGCCAGCAGGCGGGTACGGGCGACGCGTCCGGGGCCGGCGTCCAGGTGGGATCGCGCCAACCCTGCACCGTCACCGGTGATGGCGCGGGTCCGGTCGCGCCCTCGGCGAGCGCCGGCGTGAACTGGAACGAGACGGTGTTCGGAGCGGTGAGCCAGGCGACGATCTCCTCCACCTGGCGGTAGTTCAGCGGGCCGCCGGGCTGGAGCCAGACCGGCATCACGCTCTTGGCATCGCCGCAGACGTAGCGGCCGCCGACGGCCAGCACGTGGTTGATGTAGTCCGCGTTGAGGTGGCCCGTGCCAACCTTCCCGTCCACCGTGACCGCGTTGTAGAGCTTGGCCTGGTCGTTGAGCGGCGGGCCGATGCCGCCCTGGCCCTGCGGGCCGTGGCAGGTGGCGCAGTTGGCCTGGAACAGGCCGTAGCCCTGCTGCACGTCCGAGACGTATTGGGCGTCGGCCTCCTTGGCCTGACGGCTCTCCACGCCGAGCGCGGGCACGCCGATGTCGTAGAACCAGTAGACGGGGATGAACAGGGCGATGAGCAGCACGGCCAGGAAGGCCACGTTGCGGGCGTTGCCGCTCTGCTTGACGATCTGGGCGGCGCGCTCCTCGGTCAGCCCGACCGTGTGCGCCGCCGGCCCCGCGGTGAAGCGCTCGACGGCGCGGTCCTCAGCGGGACTGGCGCTGACGTCGGTCTCCGTTCGCGGCGCGAGCTCCTTCCCCGTGCGCTCGTCCGTCATATGCAGCTGCTCGGTGACTTCCGCGGAATGAGGCCCGGCTGGCCGAGCGGCACGGGCAGCGGCCCGAGCGTGATCTTGCTGGTGTCCACGGTCAGCTTGCCGCCGTCGACCACGTGCGCGAAGCGGTCCAGGCTCCGCGGCGCCGGTCCCAGCTCCTGCACCTTGATCCCCAGGCGGTCATAGCGCGACCCGTGGCAAGGGCACTCGAACCAGTAGTTGATGGTGCAGAAGTTGGGCTTGCAGCCCAGGTGCGGGCAGCGCTGGTACAGCGTGCGCACGTTGGTGGTGAGGCCCTCGCCGGCCGGCTCCGTGCCGTCGGTGAAACCCAGCGTCGGGTCGAGCAGCTGGACGTAGCAGCGCGCCGCCGAGAAGTACGACGGGGCGCCCTGGCTGAGCGTGTCCGAGGTTGCCGGGCTGGCGGAGACCGTGGGGAAGTCTCCCAGCGTGATGGTGCCGCCGAACCCGCTGGACAGGTTGGGCCACAGGAAGGCGATGGTGCCGCCGCTGATCTCCAGCAGCCACAACCCGACCGTGGCGCCGATGGAGCGGCGGATCAGCTGACGGCGCGACAGGCCGGCCGGCCGGCCCGTGCGCAGTTCCCGCAGGACCTCGGTCGTGAGTGCCTTCGGTTCCTGCCAGCGCTGCAGCTTCCAATTGCCCATGTCCGATCCTGCCTAGAGCGCGAAGTACAGGCCGTTCCACGGCAGCACCCAGGAGTACCCGGGGCCGCGGAAGAACGCGCCGAGGAAGGTGATCACCAGGCCTGCGATGCAGAACATGGAAAAGAGGAGGACGCCAACCTTGCGATCAGATGGCCGCGGTGAGCCGCCGTCGCCACGAGGGCCGCGATCGATGTAGGGCACCAGTGCCGCGCCGACGAGGATGACCGTCGGGGCGAGCACGCCGGCCACCGTCGGGTGGAAGTAGGCCAGCAACTCCTGGAGGCCGACGAAGTACCACGGCGCCTTGGCCACAACCGGCGTGACGTTGCCGTTGGCAAGCTCCTCCAGCGGCGCGTTCACGAACAGGCCCATGAAGAGCAGGAAGAGGCTGATCATGCCGGCCGCGAAGAACTCGATGGTGAGCAGGTGCGGCCAGGTCATGACCGTGTCGTCCGGTTCCTTCTGAACGCGGACCACGGCGTCCTGCTTGACCAGCGCCAGGAGCCGGTAGGGCTTGGCGGCCATGGGCACGCGCTGCTTGTCGATCTCCGTGGTGCGCCGCTCCGGGGGCGCGGCGGGCAGGGTCGTGCGGCGCACGGGCGCAGTCGGCGGTGCCGCCGATGCGGGCTGCGGCAGGTTGGTCTTCGGCTCGTCAGTCATCGCTCGATCCTCACAGCGGGCCGGAGATCCCGCCGTCTTTCCGGATGCGCCAGAAATGCACGGCAAGGAAGACTGCCGCGGCGAGCGGCATCAGGATCACGTGGAGCACGTAGAAGCGGAGCAGCGTGTTCTGCCCCACCTCGATTCCACCGAGCAGGAGCAGCTGCGAGGGCTTGTTCAGCAGTGGCGCGTAGTTGGCCATGTTGGTGCCGATGGTGATGGCCCAGTAGGCGATCTGGTCCCACGGCAGAAGGTAGCCGGTGAAGCTCAGCATGATGGTCAGGAAGAGCAGCACCACGCCCACGACCCAGTTGAACTCGCGCGGCGGCTTGTAGGCCCCGTGGTAGAAGACCCGCATCATGTGCAGGAAGACGAAGAAGACCATCAGGTGCGCGGCCCAGCGGTGGATGTTGCGGGTCAATAACCCGAACGGCACCTGCGATTGGATGTCCAGGATGTTCGTGTACGCCATGGTCGATGACGGCACGTAGAAGAACATCAGGTAGACGCCGGTCACGGTCAGCACGAGGAACAGGAAGAAGGAGAGGCCGCCCAGGCAGAACGTGTAGGCGAACTTGACGGCGTGCTGGCGCACCCGCACCGGGTGCAGGTGCAGGAAGACGTTGTTCATGACGGCCATCGCCCGCGACCGCTCGTCGGCCGGGTACGGCTGGCGGAAGACCGAGCGCCATGCGGCGCTGCGACGGATCGCGGTGTCGACCCGCTCGAGGAAGCTCACCTGGTGTAACCCCCTGCCTCGGCTTGATTCCCTACGCCAGCGAGCCCCAGTTGGGTGTCCCGGTAGCTCTCCTTGTAGAGCCGCCCGTCACTCGACACTTCCTGGAGCTCGAACCGTTCCATCGTAATGGCGTCGTACGGGCATCGCTTGACGCACAACGCGCAGCGGATACAGCGCTCCTCGTCCAGCACCATGGCCGCACCCTGGTTCCAGCCGTAGGCGTCGACCAGCTCCGGCAGCGCGCCCTCCGACTTCATCTGGTTGACGTCGATCATGTGGATCACGCCTTCCGGGCACACGTCCGCGCACGCGCCGCAGAGCACGCAGCGGAACGGGTCGAACCAGATGTTGTAGTTGCACATCAGGCAGCGCGTGGACTCGGTGACGGCCTGCGTGGTGCTGTAGCCGCGCTCGACCGGCGTGGTGAAGTTGACCTTCGGGTCGGTCGACGGCATGCGTGCCTGGAGCTGGATCATGGGCACGTGCTCGCGGGGAAGCACGTCGTAGAACTCCGGCATCTCGTGGCGCCACGAGCTGACGATGCGCACGTTGGCGTCCACGTCCACCGTGCTGCGTCCCGAGAGGTAGCGGTCGATGGCGTAGGCGCACTTCTTGCCGTGGCCGGCCGCCTCGATGAGCGTGGTCGGGCCGGTCACGAAGTCTCCGCACGCGAACACGCCGCGGACGTTGGTGGCGTACGTGCCCGGGTCCACGCGCACGCGGCCCCGATTGATCTCGAAGCTGGACTCGACCGGCAGGAACGTGTTGTCCGCGGCCTGGCTGACGGCCGGGATCACGGTCTGCGCCTTGACGATGAACTCCGTTCCCGGCACCGGCACCGGGGCGCGCCGGCCGGTGGCGTCCGGCTCACCGAGGCGGTTGCGCACGAACTTGACGCCGACCACCTTGCCCGCGCCGTCGCTGAGGACCTCCAGCGGGCTGACCAGGAACTCCATGCGCACGCCTTCGCGTTCCGTCTCGCCAAGCTCTTCCTCGTCCACCACCAGCTCCGAGCGCGTGCGGCGGTAGGCGATCGTCACGTTCGCGGCGCCGTGCCGAAGGCTGGTTCGCGAGCAGTCCATGGCCGTGTAGCCGCCACCGATGACGACCACGTCCTCGCCGACCTCGAGCGGCTCGCCGAGGTTGGCCTTCTTCATGAAGTCCACGCCGTACTGGATGCCGTCGAGCTCCTTGCCCGGCACGTCCAGCGCAACCGCATCCATCGCGCCGGCGCAGATGGCCACCGAGTCGAAGCGCTCCTGGAGCTGCTCGAACGTGATGTCGCGGCCGACGCGCGTGTTGAAGACGAACTTGACGCCCAGCCGCTCGATCAGGCGGTAGTCCATCTCGATGGCTTCCCGCGGCAGGCGGAAGGCGGGCACGCCGATCAGCATGGTGCCGCCGGCGAACGGCAGGTCGTCGAAGACGGTGACCTGGTGGCCGGCCACGGCCAGCTCTCGGGCCACGGCCATGCCGGCGGGACCCGCGCCGACCACGGCCACCGTCGTGTCGCGCGGCGTGATCTGCGGCATGTCGTCCGGGATGCCGGACGCGGAGTGCCACTCCACCAGGAAGCGCTTCATGGCGCGGATGGCCAGCGGCCGGTCGATGTCCCCGCGGCGGCAGGCGCGCTCGCACGGCGCGGAGCAGACGTACGCGCACATGGCCGCGACCGGGTTCGGCTCGCGGGACAGGATGTAGCCCTCCTCGAACCGCCCTTCGGCAGCGAGGTTCAGGTACCCGCGGCAATTGGTGCCAACCGGACAGGCTTCCTGGCACTCGATGTTGCACTGCAGCCAGGAGGCGTCTACGGGTTGAACCAAGAATTCCTGGTTCGGATCGATGGCCAAGCTCAAGGAGCCTCGTTCCTCTGGGAAGGCGTTTCGGTCGTCACCGGGGCATCAATCTACCATCGCCGC
>CAZENL010000044.1:0-23117 GCA_964513505.1 uncultured Anaerolineaceae bacterium | reverse complement strand
CGTGCTGCGGATGGGCGCGCCCGTTGGCGCCCCGGACGCGGGAGATCTGTGCCCTTCGTGACCTGAGCCGTGGCGGCCTTGCCGCCAGACCGGGAAGCCGGAGGGCCTGATCGGGCCCCCCGGCTTTTTTGATGCCTCGCGTCGTGCGAGAAGCACCGAACAGCCGAACCCCGCGCCGAACCAGTCGGGGCCCGGCATCCAGGTGTTCTCGAACCAACCAGGAGCACGACGCATGGCGATCCAACTCGAACCGAGTCCGACGGAAGCGGCAATCACTGCTGCCTCCGCGGCCGCTCGTGCCGCCGAGACGACCGCCAGCGCGGTCCTCGAGGCGCCCCACCCGGCCGGTCCGTCCACGTTCACCACCCCAACCGCACGCCGGCCACTCCCCGGAGGCCAGCCGGCCCTCGTCGTCGACCACGTCACCAAACGGTTCGTGGTCGGCCGGAAGAAGAAACCGGTCCTGGCCGTGGATGACGTCTCGCTGCGCATCGAGCATGGCGAGGTCTACGGGATCCTTGGCGCCAACGGCGGCGGCAAGTCCACCTTGATCCGGCTCGTCAGCACCCTGCTGACCCTGGACAGCGGCTCTGTCACCGTCTTCGGCCACGACATCCAACGCGAAGAGATGGCCGTCAAGCGACTGATCAACCGGGTCAGCGTGGACGCCGCCTTCTTCAAGAAGCTCTCGCCGTACGAGAACCTCATCTACGCCGCAAGGCTCTACGGCCTCGACGCATCGCAGTCCAGGCGGAAGACCGCCGAGATCCTCGCCCGATTGGGCGTCAAGGAATCACGGCTCGGCCGGCCACTCGAGCAGATGAGCCGGGGCATGCAGCAGAAAGTGGCCATCGCCAGGGCGATCCTGACGAGCCCCACCCTCCTGCTGCTGGACGAGCCGACCACCGGCCTGGATCCGCGATCCAAGCTGGACGTGCAGGTCTTCATCGAAGAACTGCGCGACGAACACGACGCAACCATCGTCCTGACCACGCATGACCTGGCCGAAGCCGACCGCCTGTGCGATCGGCTCTCGATCCTCAACAACGGCCGAATGGTCGTGGAAGGCACGCCGACCGAGCTGAAGGAGCTGGTGGCCCGTGACTACGGGCTGCCGCCGACGCTGGAGAGCGTGTTCATGACCTATACCGGCCGATCGCTCGACGACGACGTCGAAGAAGAGGAGGGCGAAAACGATGACTGAACTCAACACCGCATCCAACGCACCCGCGACGACCACATCACCAGACAGCTAACCCCCAGCCGCGAAGCCACCCGCGGCGGTGATTTCCAACGAAAGGAGGTGGCAGCAATGTTCCAGGAACGCATCCACCGGTCGATCTACGACGACCGAATCCGCGAGATGCGCGAACGCGCCATCCAGGCCCAGCGCCTGGAGGCCATCCGCGCGTGGAATTCCGCCCAGCGACACGAGTCGCGCTCCATCCGCCGCTCGATCGGTCGATCGATCGTCCGGATGGGCCAGGCCATCGCCGCAGAGCCGAGCTCCATGCGGAGCGAGAACACTCCGCCGGTCGCCTCCTCATGAGGGGGCGACCGGCCCACCCACCTGCCGCGACCCTTCGCGGCAGCTTCATCGGAGCGTCACACCAATGACCACCATGGCGCGCGAGCTGAAGGCGTCCTATGCCTTCGTCGAGCGCAACGTCTTTCTCGTCAAGCGCTATTGGGGCTGGGAGATCGCCTGGCTGGTCTATTCGGCCGCGGGCGCGCTCTCCATCACGCTCATCGGCAAGGAGCAGGGCGACGCGCGCCTGATCCTGACCCTCATGATCGGCGCCATCTTCTGGAACTACCTCTCGATCCTGTTCACGGTCATCGCCGAACAGATCCAGTGGGAGCGCTGGGAGGGCACGCTCGAATACACCATGATGGCGCCGGTGCGGCGTACCTCCCAGTTATTGGGATCGGTGGGCTTCGCCGTGGTTTACGGCCTGATCCACACGGCCGCAATCCTCACCATCCTGGTGCTCTTCTTCGGTGTGGACCTGTCGCATGCCAACTTCGCAACGGCCGCCGTTCTGATGCTGGTCGGTTCGTTGAGCTTCGTTGGCATCGGCATGATGGCGGCCATCCTGCCGCTGATCTGGGTCGAACGCGGAGCGCAGATGACCTTCGTGCTCCAATCGGTGCTGCTGCTGGTCAGCGGCGTCTACTACAGCATCTCCATCCTGCCCGCGTGGATGCAGGTGCTTTCGCACTTCTCGCCGGCGACCTACGTCCTGGACGGGGTTCGCCAGGGCCTCATCGACGGAGCGCCCGTCACCGCCCTGTGGGGTGACATCTGGCCGCTGCTGGTCATGGCTGTGGTCCTGATCCCGACCGGGGTCTGGGTCTTCGGTCGCGCCGAGCGGTACGCCAAGCGCACCGGCAAGCTCAAGCGGGTCGGGTGAGCGACATGGAACTGCCAGACTCTTCCGTGTTGCCAACCGACCTTGCCACGTATGGCTGGACTCCCGAGCGCGAGGCGGCGTTCGCCGCGCACGCGGCGGCCGCACTCGTGCCCGGACGAGTCCTGGCCCAGGATCGCGGCGTGCTGCACGCCGTGACCGCGGACGGATTCGCGGATGTCACCATCCAGGGCAGCTTCCATCACACGGTGACCTCATCCACCGACTATCCCGCGGTCGGCGACTGGATGGCACTCGGGCGTCCGGCGGAGGGCAGCGTGCACACGCTCAAGGCCGTGCTCACGCGCTCCAGCCTGTTCTCGCGTGGGCGCGACGACGGGCGCGGCACGATCGAGGAGCAAGTCCTGGCCGCGAACGTGGACACCGCCCTCCTGGTGGCCGCGCTCACCGGCGACTTCAACGTCCGCCGCCTGGAGCGGTACCTCACGCTGGCCTGGTCCAGCGGGGCGCAGCCGGCCATCGTGCTCAACAAGGCGGACCTGGCCGACGACGTCGACGCGCGCCTGGCCGAGGTCTATGCCATTGCCGCCGACGTGCCCGTCCACGCGGTGAGCGCCCTGACCCACGACGGCCTCGACCAGTTGCGGCGCTACCTGGTTCCGGGACACACCGTGGTGCTCCTCGGTTCGTCCGGGGTCGGCAAGTCCACGCTCACCAACGCGCTCATGGGTCACGACGTCCAGCTGGTGCGCGACGTTCGCGAGGACGACGACCGCGGACGCCACACCACCACGGGGCGTCACCTCTTCGTGCTGCCCAGCGGAGCGCTGCTGATCGACACGCCAGGGCTGCGGTCCGTTGGCCTCTGGGGCGGCGAGGAGAGCCTCGATTCCACCTTCGCCGACATCGAGGCGATCGAGGCCACCTGCCGTTTCACGGATTGCCGCCACAGGACCGAGCCCGGTTGCGCCATCAGGGTGGCACTCGCGGACGGTACCTTGACGGCCGACCGGCTGGCCAGCCGGGACAAGCTGGAGCGAGAACTCAAGTCGCTCGAGCGGAGAGCGTCGGTGGCCACCGATCGGGCCGCCAGCCGCGCATTCCACAAGGCCGTCAAGCACAACGCCAAGGTTGCGCTCTGGAAGAACGGGGTCGTCGACTGATGGGCAGCACGGTGGATGCCATGACATCGGACTCGCGTCGAACCGCGGCTCTGGCCGTGGCCACGGCGGCCAACCTGGCCGGCTGGCACGACCTCATGCTGCGGTCCCTCGGGCACGCGACCGAGCACGAGGCCGGCCTGTGGCTGACCCCGGAACGCGTGCCGCACATCTTCTTCAGCGCCATCGCCATGCGCCCCGATGCATCCTCGGAAGCCTGCTCGACCAGGACGGACACCTCATCGTGGATCGCCGCCTGCGACCCGTGGTCGGACCTTGCGTTGTCCGGCGGCGGCTTCCTGGTCGAGGGCGACCATCCCTGGATGGTCCGCCAGCCGGGCGCGGTCGACGTTGCCGCGACGTTGGGGCTGGAGGTCCAGCGCGTCCTGGACGCTGATGGCCTGGCCGACTTCGAGCAGGCCAGCGCGATCGGCTTCGGCAGCGCCCCGCAGCCGCCCTTCACCTGGCACGCCCCATCCGTGCTGGCGGACCCGCGGCTTCACATCTGGCGGGGACGGTTCGACGGGCGGACGGTGTCCACCTCCATGAGCTTCGTCGCGGCAGGTGTGGTGGGTGTCTACAGCGTCTCGACCCTGCCCGAGTACCGGCACCGCGGATATGCCGCGGCCTTGACCAGGGCGGCCATTAGCGCCGACCCGTCCCTCCCCTCCGTTCTCCAGCCGAGCAGCATGGCGGAGCCGCTCTACCGCCAGCTCGGGTACGCACGCTTCACATCGTTCCGCACCTGGGTACGTCCCGCCGGGCCAGACACCAACAGGAGCACGCCATGACCGCGAACAGCGCGCCGGCCGCGACCGGCGCGACCATTCAGCTGCCCGACGCACCGCCCATTCCCGGCCTGCGCTTCCGGCACTACCGGGGGCCCGAGGATCACGCGGACCTGGTCCGCGTGGCCAACGCGCACTCGGCGGCCGTTGGAGAGTCGCGCGTCAAGTCCGTGGCCGAGCAGGACAACGATTTCGCGCACCCGGTCAACATGGATCCGGAGCGGGACGTGATCGTGGCCGAGGTGGACGGCCGCATGGTCGGCTGGGGCCAGGTGGACTGGGTCGACCAGAACTGGGGCGGCCGCTCCTACAACTCGTGGGGCGCCGTGGACCCGGATTGGCAACGCCGCGGCATCGGTGGCGCCATGCTCGCGCACAACGAGCGCCGCCTCCACGCCGTTGGTGCGGCCGACGGCTACGAGGGACCGCGCTGGCTGAGCAGCTGGGGACCGGACGACGATACGGGTATGCGCGCCCTCATGGACCGCGAGGGTTACGTCCCGGTGCGCCACTTCTACCTGATGGTGCGGCCGAGCCTGGAGGACGTCCCGGAGCTGCCGCTGCCGGACGGCATCGAGGTCAGGCCGGTGACGGCCGCGCACTCCCGCCAGCTCTACGACGCCGACATCGATGCCTTCAAGGATCACTGGGGTGGCATCGAGGACAGCGAGGAGACGTTCCGGCAGTGGACCGAGTCGCCCAGCTTCGATCCCTCCCTGTGCGTGGTCGCCTGGGACGGCGACCAGATCGTGGCCGGCGTGGTCGGGGGCATCTACCCGGAGGAGAACGCGGGCCTCGGCGTTCTGCGCGGCTTCCTGGACCAGGTCTTCACGCGGCGGGCGTGGCGGCGGCGCGGCATCGCCAGGGCGCTGATCGCGCGCTCACTGGTGTTGTTCCGCGAGCGTGGCATGACCACTGCCGCGCTCGGCGTCGATGCCTCCAACCCCAACGCTGCCCTCCCCTTGTACGAGTCGTGCGGCTTCGCGGCTGCCGAGCGCGCCACGGCCTACCGGAAGCCGTGGGATCCGGCCGTCGGGCCGGAGTGGGAAAGCCTGGACGAGCCCGCGCTCTGAGGACCTAGGCCAGGAGCAGGCCTAGGCCAGGAGGCGGTGCTCGCGGGCGACCATCTCCAGCCATGGCAGCTCACGCTCGATGGTCGTGTCCGGACCGTGGCCGGGCAGCACGTGCAACGTGCGGTCGAGCGAAGCGAGCCGCGTCAGTGACTCCACCATGGCCTCGTCCGAGCTGCCCGGCAGGTCCGTCCGACCCCAGGCGCCACGGAAGAGCGTGTCGCCGCTGAACAGGAGGCCCTGGCTGCGCGCCAGAAGGCAGACCGATCCTTCCGTGTGGCCCGGCGTGTGAAGTACGTCCAGGGTGATGCCGCCGAAGCGGATCCGGCTGCCCTCCTCCAGGTCGATCGCGGGCACGCTCGGGATCAGTGGAAATGGCGGGTTCATCAGCGGCGCGGGATGCTCAAGGCCGTGACGGTCGGCGATGTGGGCCGCCAGCCTGGCACCGGTCGCTTCGACGACCGCCGCGTTGTCGCCGATGTGGTCCCAGTGGCGGTGCGTGCTCACGATCAGCTTGAGCGTCCAGCCGCGCTCGGCCAGGCTGGCCGTGATCCAGGCGACCGACGGCGTGGCGGTGTCGATCGCCAGCGCCTCACGACTGGCTTCGTCGCCGAGGACGTACACGTTGGTCGCGACCGGTCCGGTCACGCGGGTCAGCACTTCCATGCGTCGCGAGCCTAACAGCCGCGCTTGCCAGCTCCTCCCCGACGACCGCCGTGGCCGCCTCCACGCGCCGACTCCAGGGTGCGGATCAGGGCCAGCTCCTCCCGCCGGTCGCCGCGGGGTTTCAGCTGGCCGGCCTTCTCGGTGGCATGCACCAGGTCCCGCGGCAGGTCGCCGCTGAGGAACGCGTCCACGACGCGCGGCGCGATGTAGCTGTTGCGGCTCACTGCCGCGGTGTTGCCGAGTGCCTCGGCCACCAGTTCCGTGGACTCGCGGACCGCGCGCTTGCCGGCCAGGCCCACCTGGCTCGCTGGGCCTGACGATCGCAGGGCGCGAAACGCGAGCAACGTGCCGGCCCAGGTGCGGAAGTCCTTGGCCGTGACGTCGGCGCCTGAGGCTTCCCTGAGGTACTCGTTCACGTCATCGGACGTGATGGGATGCGGGTCGCCATCCGCATCCAGGTACTGGAAGAGCTCCTGGCCGGGCAGCTCCTGGATCCGCGATACCAGTGAAGCCAGCCGCCGGTCGGTGACCCCGGCCTCGTGCTGGAGCCCGGACTTGCCGCGGAATCGGAAGTGGATCTGCGAGCCCTGGACCTTCACGTGCCGGTTGCGCAGGGTGGTCAGTCCGTAGGAGCGGTTCTCGCGCGCGTACTCCTGATTGCCGATGCGCAGGTACGTGGTCTCCAGCAGCCGGACCACCGTGGCCAGCACCCGCGGGCGCTCAAGGCCGTGCCGGCGCAGATCCCGGTCCACGCGCTTGCGCAGGCGGGGAAGCGCCCGGCCGAACTCGACCATGCGGTCGAACTTCTCCTCGTCACGCGCCACCCGCCAGCGGTCGTGATAGCGGTACTGCTTGCGGCCGCGGGCGTCGCGGCCCGTGGCCTGGATGTGGCCGTTCGGATCGGGACAGATCCAGACGTCTTCCCAGGCCGGCGGGATGGCCAGGCCGCGAATTCGATCGAGGTCCGCCTCATCGTGGAGCGGAGTGCCATCGGCCACCAGGTAGCGGAACCCGTGACCGGTGCGAACCCGATGCCAGCCCGGGTTGGTGTCGCTGGAAAACCGCAATCGCCCGGAGGATGTGGGTGCGTCTCGTTCGGCCATGCACGGGAGTCTGCGTTGAGCGGCTGTTCGCGTGCGCGTGACCGGGACGCATGGCGATTAAACCGCCATTGCGAGATCAGGACGCGCGCGGCCCGCTAACTGCCGGGTTCGCGTCCCGTGCCGGTCAGCGGTTCGAGCCGGTAGTAGCGCCCGATGGCCAGGACATGCCGGCGGGCCAGCCGGTAGACCAGGTTGCCGGGGAACGGGTGCTGGCCGGTCTGTCCGATGACGGCAGAGCGTTCCGGCCCAGCCGGCAGCAGGTGCGGCCGGAAGTCGAGCGGCGGGAGACCGTGGAGCACCAGTTGCGCCATGGGAGCCGCGTCCAGATCGCGGGTCCAGCTGGACTCGCCGTTCGGGTGACCGAGGTAGAGCTCGTCGCCGACATGCAGAAGGCCGAGCATGAGACTGCGCGGCCGTCCGCTGCGCCTGGACGCGACCCGCAGTTCCACCACGTTCCCGATTCCACGGCGCCGCCAGACCGCCCGAATGAGGGGATCGGCGAAGCCGAGCAAACGGTAGAGCCCGCGGAACGCGCGCGCCCAGAAG
The DNA here is from genome assembly GCA_964513505.1 of uncultured Anaerolineaceae bacterium. GTDB lineage: Bacteria > Chloroflexota > Limnocylindria > Limnocylindrales > CSP1-4 > JAFMJV01. The sequence goes on along the minus strand of CAZENL010000044.1, from coordinate 15,412 downwards.
CGTGACACCATAGGCAGCATAGGCCGCGCGGCGGCGAATCCCGGACGAGTCCACCGATCCGCGTCTCGGACACACCACGAGGAGCCCGCAATGAGCGAAGACCTTGGCTTTCGGTTCACCTGGAGCGGTCACGCGGCCGTGGAGCTGGAGACTCGTGGCGGCACGCACGTGGTCTTCGATCCCTGGTTCGGAAACCCCCGCTCCACCAAGACGGCAGACGAGGTGACCGCCTGCGACCTGATGCTCGTGACGCACGGGCATGGCGATCACCTGGGCGATTCGATCGCCATCGCCAGCCGGCTTCGTCCGGCCTGGCCGTGCATCCACGAGTTGAGCCTCTGGCTGGCGCGGCAGCTTCCCGGTGGCGCCGACCAGGTGCTGGGCATGAACAAGGGTGGAACCGTTGCCGTGGCCGGGTTGCGCGTCACGATGGTTCACGCCGAGCACTCGGCCGGGGATTGGAACGCGGACGCCGGCGTGCCCCTTTACCTGGGCGAGCCGGTCGGCTTCGTGGTGGAGCTGGAGAACGGCCGCAGGGTCTACTTTGCCGGCGACACCGACGTGTTCGGCGACATGGCGCTCATCCGTGAGCTGCACAAGCCGGACGTAGCCTTCCTGCCCATCGGTGGCCACTACACCATGGATCCGCGGGGTGCGGCGCGCGCCGCGACGCTGCTTGGCGTGTCAACCGTGGTGCCGATCCATTACGGCACGTTCCCGGCCCTTGCCGGCACCCCCGCGGAACTGCGCGCGGCGCTGGGCACGATCGGCGCCGGCAACATCCAGGTGGTCAGCCCGGAGCCCGGCCAAGTCGTCGGCTAGCGGCTCGGCCGCGGGAAGCGGCTCGGCCGCGGGAAGCGGCTCGGCCGCGGGAAGCGGCTCGGCCGCGGGAAGCGGCTTGTCATGCCGTACGTCGGAGCTTTCCACAAAGTGTCCGTGCCTCGGCGTCGATAGCCCGAGTCAGGCGTTGTGCGCCGGCCTTCCGACGGAATCCGCCGCCTCAAGTGCACCAAGTGTCCAAGTTGGCCGGCAGAAACGCCGCGCTATGGCGCGGTAAGAGCCCGGCAAGGGTCGTCTGCTTGACTCTTTGTGCAATGTCACCTCGCAAGGCCCAGTCAGAACCTCCGCTGCGGGTCTCCTCGACCCTGACGCTCAAAGCTGCCGAACTCGGCCGCGAAGCACGCACCGAGCGGATCCGCAGGGGCTGGACTCAGACCGCTCTCTCGGCCAAAGCGGGACTCTCCACGTCCGAGGTCCACAAGCTGGAGAGCGGCAAGGTCTGCGGCTTGGAAACCTACGTTCGCGTCGGCGTCGCGCTGGGACTGGATCCGCGATTCACGTTCTTGCCGGAGCCCAAAGTCGGAACGCAACGCGACGCGGACCCGGTTCATGCCGCGATGGGCGAGATCGAGGCAGCGCACTTCCGGAAGCTCGGGCTTGAGGTAAGACTGGACGAGCCGTACCAGCATTACCAGTTCGCCGGACGAGCCGACGTGGCCACCGTCGATCGAGACCGCCGCGCGCTCCTCCACCTGGAGAATCGCACGCGCTTCCCGGACATCCAGGGCTTTCTTGGAAGCTGGAACGCGAAGCGCGCCTATCTCGCCGACGACCTGGCCGGCCGGCTGGGCATTCGTGGTGGGTGGCGTTCGCTCGATCATGTGGCGTGGCCCTGTGGAGCTCCGAGGTGCTCCACGCGCTCCGGCTCCGCACGGAGACGTTCCGATCGGCCTGTCCTGAAGACGCCGCCGCATTCCAGGCGTGGTGGTCCGGCTCGCGCCCGGAACCCGGCACCCGCACCAGTCTGATCGTGTTCGATCCGTTGCCGGGCCTGCGCAGCTCACGGCGTCGCTGGATCCGGCTAGAGGAGGTGCGCTCGGTCGACCCGCGATATCGAGGCTACGCGGACACACTCGCGGCGCTGAAGACAGCCGACCTCGCGTGATCGGCGAACGGGCTAGCGCGTAAGCGTCACCTTGGAGATCCAGCGCGGGCGGTCGGGGTCGAGGCCTTTGGCGCGCGTCAGGTGATACGCGAAGAGTTGCGCCGGCACGATCGACGCGATGGGCGTCAGCCACTCGGGCAGGACGCCCGGTACCGCGATGGAGGCGTTGGCCAGTGCCCGGATCGCCTCGTCGTCAGAGATCACCAGCAGGTCCACGCCGTAGTCCCGGCGCAGACGACCGAGCAATTCGGCCATACCGGCGAGCGTCGCGCCGCGTGTGGCGACGGCCAGTACGGGATAGCCCGGCTCTACCAGCGCGAGCGGTCCGTGCTGGAAGTCGGCCGCGGAATACGGATCCGCACCGAGTTGCGCCAGCTCCTTCAACTTGAGTGCCCATTCCCGGGCCGTGGCGTATTCGAAGCCGCGACCGAGCACCACGCACTGTTCGATGCCGGCCCGCTCTCCGGCCGCCGTCTCCACGTCCGCCTCGGCCTCCAGCGCGCGCCGCAGCGCGTCCGGGACCAGGGCCAGCGCGGCCTGCCGCTCGGCCGCCTTCGCCGGATCCAGCGCCGCAGCCAGCATGGCGATCGAGAACAACTCGGCCGTGTAGGTCTTGGTCGCGGCCACCGCGCGCTCCGCACCGGCGGAAAGGTCGATCACCCAATCGGCGACGTTTCCGAGATCCGAGTCCGGAACGTTGGTCAGGGCAATGGTGGCCGCACCCTGTTCCCTGGCGGATGCGAGGACAGCCACCACGTCCGGCGAGGCGCCCGACTGCGAGATGCCGATCACCAGCCAGTCATTCAGCCTGGGCGGCGTGCCGTACACGGAGAAAAGCGCGGGCGCGGCCAGCGCCACGGGCAACCGATGAAACCCGCCGAACAGGTACTGCGCGTAGATCGCGGCGTGGTCGGAGGTACCGCGTGCCGCGATCATCACGCCACGGATCTCTCGCGTCCGGAGTCCGGCTGCGATCTTCGCGAGGTGCCCGGACTTCTCGGCAAGCAGCCGGGCGGCAACCTCCGGTTGCTCCCGGATCTCGTCGAGCAGCGTCATGGCGCCGGGTTGGCGTGAGCGGCGCCCACGAGAATCGGATCCGCCCTCTGCGTCAGTGACAGGCCGTGGCCGCGCGCCGCGATCCCTTGAATGGACACCGGCAGGTGCCCGACCGGAGGTGCCGCGCCCCACAACACGTCCGCCAGAGCATCCAGCGACGGCCGGTGAATTCCGTAGGTGCACAGGTGCGTGCTCGCCGCCGGGTATGCGCCAAGGTCCCACGGCGTGCGCAACGCCACGGTCACCACGGGGACCCCAGTCCGCAACAGGGCGTTGACCAGCGCGGCCTGCTGCGGGTCCAGCGAGGCGGAGATGGTCCCGATTACGAACAGGTCGAAGGTGCGGGCCTGGCCAACCAGTCCCGCGATCTCCGCGACCAGCGGCGGATGTCCGGTCACGAACGATTCCACGCGACTGTGGTGCAGGCGCAGGGCCTGGGCCAGCATGGGCACCACCGTGCTGGAGGTGTCGGCGGGCGTCAGGTCTTTCGGCAGCGGCATGATCGCCGCAACCCTTGCGTCCGAGCCCAGGCGGAGCGGCAGGAGGCCGGCATCATCGCGGACGAGCGTGATCGATCGACGCGCAAGCTCCCGTGCCAGCGCCCAGTGCTCCGGGCTGTCCACGATCTCCATGCCGGGCTGCTGCACCGCGCCGAGCCGGCGACGGAGACTGTGCTGCCGGTCGAGCGATTCGCGGACGGCGCTCTTCTCGAAGCGGCCATCGGCACTGGCGGACAGGAGGGCTGCCTCGATCCGCCCGCGAGCCTCGTCATCCGGTGCGCACAAGAGCAGGTCCACGCCCGCCCGGATCGCGGCCACGACCGCCGGGGCCTGCCCATCACCCTGTGGCAGGGCGCGCATATCAAGCGCGTCCGTGATCGAGAGGCCCCCGAAACCAAGTTCCGCGCGCAGGAAATCGTGCATCACCTTGCGCGAGAGAGTCGCCGGGAGGCGCCGGTCGCCGGTGATTGCCGGCACGGCGACGTGCGCGGACATGACCATGTCCACGCCCGCTTCGATAGCGCTGCGGAACGGCGGCACCTCCACCGCCTCCAGCTGCGGGCGGGCGTGACCTACGATTCCAAGGGCCTCGTGGCTGTCCACGGCCAGGTCCCCGAGGCCCGGGAAGTGCTTGGCCGTTGCGGCAACGCCCGCGGAACGGAGGCCGCGGACGGTGGCGGCCGCGAGGCGCGCCACCGCCACGGGATCGTCGCCGAACGAGCGGATCCCCATGGCCGGGTTGCGTGGATTGGTGGCCACGTCGCAGCTGGGTGAGTAGGAAACGTTCACGCCGAGCGCCCGCAGTTCCAGGCCGTTGGCGCGTGCCACCAGCTCGGCCAGTTGCTCGTCGCCGACCGCGCCGAGCGCCATGTTCCCGGCGAACGGCGTCAGGTCGTCTCCGAGACCCTGGAGCTGCCCGCCTTCCTGGTCAACGGCGATGAGCAGCGGCAGGTCGCCGGCCGCGGCACTCCCCTCGGACGCGGCACTCCCCTCCGACGCGGCACTCGCCCTGGCCGGGGCACTCCCTTCGGCCCGGGCACTCACCCTGGCCGAGGCACTCCCCTGGCCCGCCGCCGCACGCTGCAGCGAAGCGGTCAGCTCACGGACCTGCCCTGCCGAATCGACGTTGTGGTAGCGGAACAGCGTGACGCCAGCCGCCGGATCGTCCCGGAGGCGGGCCGCGAATGCGGCGGGAACCTCACGCCCGTCGAAGGCGAGCATGAGCGTCCCGAGAATCTGCCGGTCGGCGCCACCCGGACGCCGGCCGGCCGAATCGATCACCGGTACGTCGCGGGCCGTGCCAGCCCCGACCACCGGGCTCATGACTTGACCGAGCCCGCCAGGATTCCGCGCACAAAGGCGCGTTGGAGCAGCAGGAACACGCCGAGCGGCACGATCATGGTCACGAAGGCGCCGGCCGTCAGGATGTGCCATTGCTCGCCGTGGTTGCCCACCAGGTTGTAGAGCGCCACCGGCATCACCTGCACGTTTGCGTTGACGCCCAGGAAGACCAGCGACACCAGCAGGTCATTCCAGACCCACAGGAATTGGAAGATCGCGAACGCGCCGAGTGCCGGCACCGAGAGTGGCAAGACGATCTTGGTGAAGATCTGGTAGTGCGTGGCGCCGTCGATATCGGCGGACTCGAACAGGTCCTTGGGCAACTGCGAGATGAAGTTGTAGAGCAGGAAGATGGCCAGCGGCAGGCCGAACGCGGTGTGTGCGAGCCAGATGCCCAGGAACGTCCCGGTCAGGTGCAGCACGGAGTAGATCTGCAGCACTGGGATGAGGGCCATCTGGATCGGCACGACCAGCAGGCCGACCACGATGGTGAAGAGCAGTCCGCGGCCCGGGAAACGGATCCACGCGAAGGCGTAGGCGGCGAAGGCAGCCATGGTGATGGGGATCACGGTGCTCGGGATGGTGACGATCAGGCTGTTGAGGAAGGAGTTGCCCATGCCCTGGGCGTTCACCACCTGGGCGTAGTTGTCGAAGGTCCAGCGTGTGTTGAAGAGATGGATCAGGGCATCCCACCAACCGGTCACGGTGATGTCGCGCCCGTCGCGGACGGACGTGACCAGCAAGCCGAAGGTGGGCAGGGTCCACAGGAGGCAGATGACCAACACGCCGACCTTCAGCGGCAGGCTCTGCAGCATCATCGGGCGCCAGGCGCGGACCGACGCCACGCCCTTGACGGGTTTGGCCGTGCTGGTGGCGGTCACTTGCCGACTCCTTGCTGGCGCAGGTTGCGCAGGTTGATGAACATGATCGGCAGCACGGCCACGAAGAGCACCACCGCCAGGGCCGCCGCGCGGCCGTCCTCGAAGAACTGGAACTTGTCCAAGTACATCTGGACGGCGAGCACGTCCGTGTCATACCGCCCGCCGGTCATCACGTAGACGATGTCGAAGACCTTCAACACCACGATGGCGACCGTCGTCGCGACGGTGATGATCGAGCCCTTGATGATCGGCACGACTACCTTGAGGAAAAGCTGCCGCTCATTGGCGCCGTCCATGCGGGCGGCCTCCATCACCTCGGTGGAGACGCCCTTGATGGCCGCCGACAGCACCACCATGGCAAAGCCGGTCTGGAGCCAGACCATGATCAGGACCAGCAGGTAGGTGTTGATCGGCGGCGTGGCCACCCAGTTGATGGGTTGTCCACCGAAGGAGGTCCACACGGCGTTGAGCAGGCCATACTGCGGCTGGCTGGCCGGGCGCCACTCGTACACGAAGCGCCAGATCACCGACGCGCCAACCAGGGAAATGGCGAGCGGCAGGAAGACGAAGGTCTTGGCCAGGGCCTCGCGTCGCACCCGGTCGAACATGGCCGCGATGACCAACCCGAGGCCCACGCTGCCGCCGGTGCCGAGCACCAGCCAGATGATGTTGTTGCGGATGGCGGCAAGCCCGTCCGGCTTCAGGATCTGACCGTAGTTGTCGCTGAAGCCCTTGTCGCCGACGATGCTTTCCCAGATCGTTACGCCGGTCGAGTAGACCAGGTAAATGCCCAGCAGAGTCAGCGCCGGCAGGACGAAGACCCACGGGATGATGCGCGCCTGCATCTTCGGCTTGAGCAGGCCGACGATGGCGCTCGCACCGCTGAAGACCATCCAGATGCCACCGACGCCAACGATCAGCGCGACGCCGGCAAGGATGAGCTTGGCGAGGAACGTGTCGCCCTGGCCGTTGCGCAGGGCCGTCGCGCCGGTTGCGTTGCCGGTCGCGTCGTAGATGCCGGCCAGCAGGTTCGCGGCGCCCTTCGGATCGGCAAGGAAGACCGTCCCGACGGCGAGGATCACCAGACCGACCACGGTGCCGAGGGGCACGAGATACCGCCGAGCCCGGTCGGCGCGATCCGCCGACGCCGCCTGAACCGCCATAACCGCCTCTCCTCTGACTACGGCTACGTGGAATGGTAACGGGGGCGCGTCACGCTTTTCGGCGTGCCGCGCCCCCGTTTTTTGCTAGGACGGGTTCAGGCCGCTACTTGGTCGGCCAGGCGTCGTCGATCGCCTTGAGTGCGTCGGTGGTGGTGGGATTGGTCCCGCCGCCATTGATCCAGTCGGTCAGCTCACTCCACTCCTTGCCCGCGCCGACGACAGCCGGCATGAGGTCAGAAGCGTCGAAGCCGAAGCCCTTGGCCGTCGCCACGATCTGGGACGCGACCTGGAGCTTGTAGGCGCCGGCATACCAGTCGGCAGGAGTCGAAACGTTGGCAGAGATGGCGCTGCCTGCTTCGATCCAGCGCTGGGTGCCCTGCGGCGTCGAGAGGAACTCGGCAAACGCCTCGACCTCGGGACGAACGTCGCCACTGGCGGGCTTGGGGATCAGGAGGCTGTCACCGGAGCCCTCGACAACCTGGCCCAGCGTCGGGTCAATGGTCGGGAACTCGAAGATGCCGATGTCCTGGCCCAGGACGAACTGGGAGGTCTTGGCACCGGCCTTGACATCCGGGAAGAAGTCGGGGCCGTACCAGGTTGCCTGCTTCTGCATCCAGCACTTGGGCGTGGTCGCAGTCCAGTTGTCGGATCCGTCCGTCGGGAACATCGGGTCCATCGGGTCGGTCTGGTGCGTGGCGGCGATGGCCTGGACGCCACCGTAGACATAGTTGGGGGTGAAGAAGATCTTGCCGACGTAGTTGTCGAGCGCGGCCTTCACACCGGGGTCGGAGAACTTCACTTCATTCGTGACGGTCTTGTTGTACCAGTCGACGCCCTGCGTCTTGAGCTCGACTTCCTCGAGCCAGTCCGTGGCCTGCCAGCCCGTCGCGGTCCCGGCTTCCATGCCGATGCACCACGGGTTGCTGCCTGCGGCAACGATCTTGTCAGAGAGCGCCATCAGGTCGTCCCAGGTCTTGGGAACGTCGTAGCCGGCGGCTGCGAAGGCCTTGATGGGATACCAGACGGTGGACTTGACGTCGACCTTGTACGGGATGCCCCAGAGCTTGGAGCCCTCGGTCAGCAGGCCGATCGTGGCCGGATGCTCGCCGGAGAGCTTCGTCATCTCGGCCGGGGACAGGAAGGAGGCCAGGTCGACCAGCTTGCCCTCGTCACCGTAGGCGACGATTGCGGACGGCTGGGCGAGCATGGCGATATCCGGCGGGGAGTTGCCTTCGATGCGTGTGCGGAGCACGGTCTCGTGGCTCGAGCCGACGCCCTCGATGTTGATGGTGATACCGGTGGCTGCCTGGAAATCGGCCACGGAGGCCGCGAAGTTGGCGCCCTCGCCACCGATCCACTGGGTCTGAATGTCGATCGCCTTGCCCTTGTAGGCGCCACCGAGCGCACTGTCAAGCGCGGTGAAGCCCGTGGGGACGGCAGGCACTGCGGCCGGGCCCGGCGTCGGCGCGGGCGTCACTTCAGGCGTGGCGACCGGCGCGGGCGTGATGATCTCCGGCGTCGGCTGAACGACCGGCGGGGCAGTGATGACGACCGTCTGCGGCGTCGGCTGAACGACCGGCGGGGCAGTGATCACGATCGTCTGCGGCGTCGGCTGAACGACCGGCGCGGGCGTGGCGGCACTCGAACACGCTGCGACGAGCAGCGTGACGGCCACCAGGGGTGTGATCCGAGACCTAAGCATGCGACTCCTCCATTACGACTGTTGCCTCCCTAAAAGCTTTCCGCCGCGTTCCCAGGCGGGGAGCCATGTCAGGATGTGAGTGAAGACGACATAGATCGGTCACTCACCTCCTTTCGACTGGCCTTGCGGACGCTCCTCTGCGTCCGCTCACGGCGGGCAAGTGTTAACGCCCCCCACACGCCGGCGTCAGAGCCGGGTGGCATGAGTTGAACCATGTCGTTCGGCAGCGCTTCAGCTGCCAATGGTGATTGGCTTCGGAGGCGGTCCAATTCCCGCCGGACAGGCGCAAAAAACGCCTCGCCGGCGCCGGAGACGCCGCCCCCGATGCAGACGCGCTCCACGTCCAACCCGAGCGCCAGCTGGTAGATCACCCGGGCAACCGCCCGGCCAGCCTGGTCGGCGATCCGGCATGCCAGGGCATCTCCGGCACGGGCCGCGGCATAGACATCGACGGCCGTGATCGGGCGAATGGCGGCAATGCCTGCCAGCGTCGACGCTTCCCCGGTTGCCAGGGCCGCCACGGCCCGCTGGGCGATCTGTGGTCCGGCGGCGAACGTTTCCAGGCAGCCCCGCAGGCCGCAGGTGCATATCGGGCCGTCGTCACGCATCACCACGTGCCCGATCTCTCCGGCAAGGTGGCGGATCCCGGTGTGCAGCTTGCCGTCGAGCACGATTCCGGCGGCGATGCCGGTGCCGATGCTGAGGTAGATGAGGTCATCCACGTCCCCGAGGACTCGGCGTTCCACGAGTCCGGCGGCCGCGACGCGAACGTCATTGGCCACCGCGCATGGGATACCCAGGAGCGACTCCAGGCCGGCACGCAGGGGCACGTCGTGCCAGCCCAGGTTGAGGGCCAGCGAGACCACGCCCTCTTCCGGGTCGATGCGACCGGGGACCCCGACGCCGACGCCGACCAGCCGGCGCGGATCGAGAGCGGCCGTGGCGCACGCCGCGCGGATCGCGGCGGCAACCTGCTCGGCAGCCTGTTGGGGTTGATCGCGGATGGTCTCAACCACCACGCGTGCCATCGGCCGCCCTTCCAGGTCCGTGACCAGGACCGCGATGGTGCTGCCACCGACATCCACGCCCGCCAGCAGGTCACGAACGTCGCCGGGGTACTCGCCGGCTGCCTGGCCGGGCGCAACCCCGGAGGCATCAGTCGCCGGGCGGGGTTCGGGCGTTGCCGTCATCGGGCGAGGCTCAGGCCGAGTTGCGTGGTCATGAGCATCGCGGACGCGCCCAGGAGGGTGGCATTGTCCGCCAGCGTGGTGATGTCGATGTCCACCCAGGAGGAAAGCAGCGCCAGGGTGCGCCGGCGGGATTCGTCGCGGACGGCGTCCAGCCACGGTTGTCCGAACGCGGTCACGCTGCCGTGGAGCACCACGCGATGGATGTCCAGCATGCCGATCAGCGTGGCGATCACCTCGCCGAGATAACGGCCGGCGGACAGGACGACGGCCACCGCGGTCTCGTCGCCCGCCTTGAAGGCCACCAGGACGTCCTGGAGCGTCAGCCCGTCCAGGCCGAGCGGCGCGCCGTGGAGCAGGGAATCGGGCGTCTCGCGCGCGAGTGCGGCGCACCGATTGACGATCGCTCGGCCACTGGCCACCGTCTCCAGGCAGCCGAAACGGCCGCAGCGGCATTCGTCGCCGTCATCCACCACCCCGATGTGGCCGATCTCCCCTGCGGCGAAGCCGTCGCCACGGAACAGCTCGCCACCGATCAGGATCCCGGAGCCGATGCCGTGGCCAACCTTGATGGCCACCAGGTTCTGGACCCGCTGGCCCTCCCCGAACGCGAACTCGGCCAGGGCCGTCGCCTGGCTGTCGTTGCAGAGGCTGACTGGCAGGACATACCGCTCGGAGAGGAGTGAGCCGAGCGGCAGGTCCTGCCAGTCGAGATTCACTGCCCAGCGAATGGTGCCCGCCAGGCTGTCGATGACACCCGGCGTCCCGACCCCAATCCCGAGCAATGTGCCATCGGTCTCACCGATCAGGCGATCCACCAGCCGGTAGACCAGCTGCAACGCGTCGTCGCCGTCACGTCCCTGGACGGGCAACTGGGACGCGTGGCGGACGCTGCCGCGCAGGTTGACCAGTGCTCCGGTGAATTGGTTCTCACCCAGGTCCAGCCCGATCACCTGCCGAGCTTCCGCGACGAGCCCCAGCATGATCGGAGCCTTGCCGCCGCTGGACGGTCCGCGGCCGATCTCCTGGACCATGCCACGACCGAACAACTCACCGACGACGTCGGAAACCGTCGTCCGGGTGAGGTGGGTGCGGCGGGCGATCTCGGCGCGGCTGATCGGGCCAAAGTCGTACAGGGTGCGCAGGATCAGGCGCTCGTTGTAGTCGCGCGTCTGCTGGTGCGTCGCTTTGGTCGGGACCTGCAACCGAGTCTTTCCTCGCCCATTCGCCTCCCGTCAGTCGCTCCCGCCCGAGCCGGCGCAGCACGGCTTTGCAAGGTGACCTGACAAAGTGATGGTGCGCGTCGGTCAGGAGGTTTGTCAAGTCTCTGGACGAAGATTCTTCGAGCCCGCGGGCTGGCGGCGGCGAGCGTCACGGAACGGTCAAGGTTCCGTGCATTTCCGAGTGGACCGCGCAGACAAAGTGGTACTCGCCGGCTGCCAGGGCGGGCGCGGCCTCCACCTTCAGCGTCGGCCCTGTGACGATAGTGCTCGCGAACACGGTGGTGTTGTTCTGGTCGCTGATGACCACGTTGTGAGGCAGGTTGTCCTGGTTGTCGAACGCCAGGGTCCAGGCCTTGCCAGCCGCAACGTGCACGCTCTGGGTCGTGAACTGCGTGTTCCTGGCAGTCACCACCACCGCATCCGCGCCGAGCGACGGGAACGGCGTGGCCGGAGCGGAGCTGCCGGCACATGCGGAGAAGGCCACGGCGGCGGCAAGGCCGAGTCCGGCGGCTCGGCCATGGCGAGTCAACCTCATGCGTTGTCCCCTCACGGTTGGATGGGCAGGCAGGCGCGGCGGCGGCGCTCGGGCGGACGTGCCTTGCAACACAAGGCTACCCAGAACTCCGGTCGTGTGATGGCCCGTCCTGCGGAACGTGGCGGTCCTCGTGCAGAGGCGCTTCAGGGGCCGCTCTGGCGAGCATCTGCGCCGGTAGACTTCGATCGATGACCGAAGCGAACGGGGATCCGCTGCGGGCCGTCCCGCCGGTGGCCAACGCGGCATCGTTCGCGCTGGATGCCCCGCCCGTCCACGCGCCGCTGACGCACGCCGTCGACGAGGCCGCGCGCCTGCTCCGGGCGGACGGGGCGATCCTGTATCTCGTCCAGCCGGACGGCAAGAACCTGCGCTGGGCGTACGACGCCGGCATCAGTTCGGCCGAGGCGCGCGGTTGGATGCGCTCATTGGTCCTGCCCATCGGGACCGGCATGTACGGCCGGGCCGTGGCCGATGGCAGCGTCCGCATCACCGACGACTACCCGCGCGATCAGTCGTTTGCCCATGCCTGGATGCTGGACGAGGTCGTTCGCAGCGCGGACATCCGCGCGATGGCGGTGACCCCATTGACGGTCGGCGACCAGATCATCGGTGCGCTCGGCGTGTACGCGTCGCGCCCGGGCGCGTTCGATGAAGCCGCAGTGGCGCTCCTCAGGGCGCTCGCGGAGCACGCCGGTGCCTCGCTCGCCAACGCGGAGCTGATCGAGCAGCTGGCCAGCTCGCAGCGGGCGCTGGCACTCCAGGCCGAGTCCGAGCGAACGCTGCGCGAAATCGCCGGACGCATCGCTGCGATCACCGACCAGGAAGTGGTCCTGCAACAGGTGGTGGACGAATCGCGGCGCCTGCTGGGAGCCGATGCCGCCCACCTTTGTCTCATGTCCGAGTCCGGCGCCTTCCTCACGCCGGTGGTGGTGGCCGGCCAGACGGATCCGGAGATGAGCGCTTGGCTGCATTCGCAGCGGTTTCCGGTCGGCGATGGCATGAACGGTCTCGCGGCCCACCTTGGCCGTGCCGTGCGGACGAGCGACTACCTGGAGGAACCACGCATCCCCCATGAACCAGGCGACCTGGAGAGTGCCACCCGCATGGGCATCCGCGCGATGGCCGCGGCGCCGCTTCGGTCGCAGCACGGTCGGGTGATCGGCACGCTGGCCATCACCCACGATCAGCCGCACGACATCGACGATCGGTCACTGGCCCTGCTCCAGGGTCTCGCCGATCACGCCGCGATCGCGGTCACCAACACCCGCCTGTATGCCGACCTCCGGCAATCGGAGGAGCGCTATCGCTACCTGCTGACCAACTCGCCGGATGTCGCCTGGGCGTTGGACGCGGACGGCGTGTTCACGTTCGTGAGCGATGCCATCGAGCGGATCTCCGGCTGGCGCTCGGATGAGGTGCTGGGCCGGCACTTCTCCATGCTGGTGCGCCCGGATTCCGGTGGCAGGCTCCAGGGTGCATTCGACCTGCTCCGGACCCCGCCGTTCGTCAGCCAGGCGTTCCAGTTCGAGATGCCGCATCGAGACGGCCACGGAATCCCGGCCGACATGCGTGCGGTGCCCATCGTCGAGGACGGCGTGTTCAAGGGTGCGCACGGGCGGGTCCGCGACCTGCGCGAGCAGATGCGTCTCCAGCACGACCTGCAACGGCAGGCCGCCGAATTGGCTGCCGGCGAGGAACGCGCGCACCTGGCACGCGAGCTCCACGACTCCGTGACGCAGGCACTCTTCAGCATGACCATGACCACGCGCAGCATCGAGTTGCTGCTGGACCGCGACCTGGGCCAGGCCCGTGCCCGGCTGGGTGAACTGCGCGAGCTGGAACGGGACGCGCTCGCGGAGATGCGCGGCCTCATCTTCGAGCTCCGGCCGGCCAACATCGAGGCGGACGGGCTGCTCCAGGCCGTGCGCACCCACGCAGCCGCCGTCGAGGGGCGGACCGGCATCCCCATCGCGGTCGAGAGCGACCTGGTCGATCGCGCGCCGCTGGAGGTCGAGTCCGGGCTGTATCGCATCTGCCAGGAGGCGATCCACAACGTGGTCAAACACGCCTCGGCAAACCACGTCCGGGTGGCCATCGCGGGAGGCCCGACCGAGGTGCGTCTGACCGTCGAGGACGACGGCATCGGCTTCGACCCCCAGGCCACGGGGCCCGGCGGGCTTGGGCTGGCAGGCATGCGGTCGCGCGCGGAACTCCTCGGCGGAACCATTGCCATCACCAGCGAACCCGGGCTTGGCAGCAAGGTGGCCGTGACGGTGCCGACCCGCGCCTGACCGCGGCCTACGTCATTTGTCGTAGAGCGTCTGCGGCGCAGGACCGATGCGCCGGACGCCGGACGTGGCCCAGGCTGAGCCCATGCACCCCGCGACGTCCGAGGCGCCCGACCCGATCCGCGTGCTCGTCGTCGATGCAGATCGGCGTGTCCGGAGCAGCCTGGAGGCGCTCATCTCGGTCGCAGACGGGTTCACCTGCGTGTCCTGTTGTGCCGGACCTGCGGACGCCTTCGCCGTCCTCGAATCCCAGCCGGTCGATGCCGTGCTGATCGACCCTCGGCTGCCCGACGTGGAGATCGGCCTTGCGTTCATGGAGGCGGCTCACGGTCGCTGGCCGCACTTGGCGCTGGTGGCCATGGCCGGATCGGACGAGCTCGCTCCGCCCGCACTGCGGGACGGCGCCATCGCGTTCGTCGGCAAGTCCGGCCAGCCGGAGGATCTGTTCGCAGCACTCACACGGGGGGTCCAGCGCGGGGCTATGGTGTAGGGGTGTTGCGAGGCGATTCAACGGACGCGGAATCCGGCGAGTCGGCATCGGGCGGCCCCGAGACGATCCGGGTGCTGCTGGTCGACGATCACACCGTGGTCCGGCGCGGCCTTCGCACCTTCTTCGATCTCACGGACGACATCCAGGTGATCGGCGAGGCGGCCGACGGAGAGCAGGCCATCGCGGAGGCACTGCGCCTGAAGCCCGACGTGATCCTGATGGACCTGATGATGCCGAGGACGGACGGCCTCACGGCCATCGCGGCCATCAAGCAGGCCCAGCCGGAGATCGAGATCGTGGCCGTGACCAGCTTCATCGAGGAGGACAAGGTCACCGCCGCGCTCGAGGCCGGGGCCACGGGCTACCTGCTCAAGGACGCGGAGGCAGAAGAGGTCGCGGCGGCCGTCCGTGCCGCCTTCGCCGGCGAAACGCACCTGGATGCCGCCGTGGCCCGCATGCTTGCGCGGCGAATGCGGGAGCGACGCGCCGCACCGCCGGCCGCGGAGCCGCTCACGCAGCGCGAGCTGGAGGTGCTCTCACTGGTCGGGCAGGGTGCCAGCAACAAGGACATCGCCGCGGCGCTGTTCATCACGGAGCGCACCGCCAGGACCCACGTCAGCAACATCCTCGGCAAGCTGGGTTTGGCCAGCCGCACGCAGGCGGCGCTCTACGCGGTCGACCACAACCTGGTGGTGACCAAGCCAGCCTGAGCGGGCACCCGGTCCGACCGGGCAACCGGGACGAATGACGTAGGCGGCCTGCACGCCTGTCGCACGACGATTCGGGACCGCCGGCCGATGGCCGCAGGCACCCCGCCGCGCTTTACTTCCTCCAACAGCCGCACGCCGGTGCGGAGAAAGGAGGAACCAGAAGTGATCAGCACCTCCGCCGAGCTCGCCCGGGCACGACAGCAGGAGTACGAGGAACTCGCAAGCCGAATCGAGCGACGCCAGGCGATCTACGCCTACCGTCGCCGCGACGGGGCCCTGCAGGTCCTTCGCCTCCGCCGCCTCCGCCGCCAGCCCTGACGCGCACGGCAACGCGACAATCGAACACTCGGAAGGGCCATCGCGCTGGGGCGCGGTGGCCTTTACCGATTCG
>CAZENL010000043.1:0-23346 GCA_964513505.1 uncultured Anaerolineaceae bacterium | reverse complement strand
GCGCCGCGTAGGCTGCCGGCCCTGCCAGGAGCACGGCCAGTCCGATCGCGGCCGCGGCAAGCTGCACGGTGCGTGGTCGCGGCAAGGGAACTGCCACGACCGCGGCCGCAATGAGCCCAAGGACCAGCACCATCACGGACAGGCCGGGGAAGAAGTCCGGGGTTCGATCGAGCAGGCTCCAGCCCAGTGCGGCCGTGGCGGCGATGGCCAGGGCGAGCGGAATTCCGCCAAGGCGATGGCGGGCCCGCAATGCCCAGAGGTCCACCGCGCCAGCACCGACCAGCGCCGCGATCGCGGGCGCCAGCACCACCACGTAGTAGCTGTGGATGATCCCGGACATCAGGCTGAACACCAGCACGTGGACCGCCAGCCAGAGCCCCCACATGGCGTATGAGGCGCGGGCCAGGTCGGTCCGGCGGGCGCGCCGGCGGATCACCAGCCCGGCGACCAGGGCAATGGCGGCAAACGGCAGCAACCAGGCCACCTGTCCGCCGAATTGGTCGTTGAACATGCGCAGCAGCCCGCTTTCGCCGCCGAACCCGCCGCCGCCGGGACCCGCGCCAAAGCCCCCGAACGCGGCGCCACCCGGGTTCCCGCTGCCGCCGAAGATGCGCCCCAGGCCGTCATAGCCAAAGAGGAGCTGGAGCGCGGAGTTGTTGGTGCTGCCGCCGATGAACGGGCGATTGGCGGCGGGGATCAGCTCCACCGCGATCACCCACCAGCCGCTGCTGATGAGCACGGCCATGAGCGCGCAGACCAGGTCGAAGGCGCGCTTGCGCAGGTTTCCCGGCGCCGCGACGGCATACGTGATCGCGAAGGCCGGCAGCACCAGGTAGGCCTGGAGGTACTTGGTGTTGAACGCGAAGCCGACGAGGATGGCGGCGGCGATCACCCAGCGCAGGCGCCCGTGTTCGAGGGCTCGCAGGAAGGCGCCGGCAGCGAGCACCAGCAGCAGGGTCAGCAGCGCATCCGGGTTGTTGAAGCGGAAGATCAGGACCGCGGCCGGCGTGAGCGCCATGACCACGCCGGCAATGGTCGCCGCGACGGTTCCGAAGGAGCGCCGCACGATGGCGAACAGGACCACCACCGTCGCCACGCCGCAGAGTGCCTCCGGCAGCAGGATGCTCCACGAGTTGAGGCCGAAGAGGCGCACCGAGAGGCCCATCAGCATGGTGCTCAAGGGCGGCTTGTCCACCGTGATGAAGTTGGCGGCGTCAAACGAGCCGAAGAACCAGGCCGACCAGCTTTGCGAGGCGGCCAGCGCGGCCGCCGAGTAGTAGGTGTTGGCAAAGCCGCTGACGGTCAGGTTGACCAGGTAGATGGCCGCGGCAAGCACCCCCACCGCCGTTTGTGCCGCGAAGGGCCAGGCGCGCTCGTTTGGGCGCACTCGTTCAAAGCCGCCGATCCGCGGGATCGACGGCGTGGAGGGAGCTTCGGCGCTTGCGCCGGGCGGGCTGAGAGTGGTCAATGAGGTGGCCTTTCCAGCCGGAGGTTGGCAGAGGTGCTGCGACTGCGCACGATCCAGCTGCGCAGGACCACGAAACGGATGGCCGTGGCCAGCACGTTGGCGGCCACCAGCATGGCCAGCTCGGTGACGCGCCCGGCGTTCGGAGCCAGCAGGTGGAGCATGCCGATCGACGAGGTGGTGATCACGAGCGCGATCCCGAACGCGATCAGGCCGCCGACGTGGTCCCTGGCGGCTCCATCGCGACCGCGGATTCCGAACGTGAAACGCCGGTTGGCATACGTATTGCCCACGGCAGTGATGAGCAGCGCGGCGGCATTGGCGAGCGTCGCGGAGGTGAACTCCCGTAGCACCGCGTAGATGACCAGGTATGCCAGCGTGCTGACGACCCCGATGGCCACGAACCGGCGCACTTCGCTCATGCCGCGGACTGTGGCGGCGGCTCCCTTTCGGATCAGTTACGGCGCCCGTTGCGCGGCGACATGTCGATGGCGTCGTCATCCATGCGCTCAGAGCAGGCTCCACGGCGCGACCATCACCATCGTCCCCGCCTTGTCGCTCGGTTGGTCGATGGGATCGACATCCCGAGCCTCAAGGGTCGGCTCGATGGCTATTGAAGGCCGGGGGGGCCACTCCGGGCGCCAGAACTGCAGCCTGGGCCGCTTCCGGACGATGCCATCGACATCCAGGCACAGAAGGACGGCGCAAGCTAAGGGCGGACGCAAACGCGCCGCCGCCGCGCAAGACTCGGGCTAGTGCGGTAGCTCCGCCCGCTTGTCAGTCGGCTGAGGAGCGCGCTTCGGCGCCGTTTCCTTCGGACCGGCGAACGCGCGCGGCCAGCTGACGGACATGCTGGCCCCGCCGGCCGCTGAGGTGCCCACCTTCCAGCGGCCGTCCGTAGCACGCACGATCGCATCGGCGATCGCCAGGCCCAGGCCAGCTCCCGACTTGGTCTCGCTGGCGCGGTGGAAGCGGTCGAAGATGCGGGGACGCTCTTCCTCCGGGATGCCGGGGCCGGCGTCATCCACGGTCAGGCTGACGCGGCCGCTATCGGAGGTGACGCTGACGTTCACGGTCCCGCCCTCGGCGGAGAACTTGCAGGCGTTGTCCAGCAGCACCCCGAGCAGCCGGTCCAGCCAGTCCGGCGGCACGTTGATGACCGAATCGGTCGCGTTCGCGTTCACGGCCAGGGTCAACTTCCTCGCCTCGGCCACGGCGCCGAAACGATCCGCGGTGGCCGATGCCAGGACGCCGACATCCACGGGTTCCGCGTTGGGTGGCCCATGTGCCGTGTCGAAGCGCGCCAGCCAGAGCATGTCCTCCAGGAGCCGGCGCATGCGTTTCGATTCGTTGTCCACGCGCTCGAAGGCAGAGCGGTACCACTCGTCGTCGCGTGGTTGGGCGAGCGCCAGGCTGGTGTTCGCCTCGATCACCGACAGCGGCGTGCGCAACTCGTGGGAGGCGTCCGCCGTGAATTCCAGCTGCTGGCGGCGCGCCCGCTCCACGGGCGTGGCCACGCGACGGCCGATGGCCACCGCCCCCAGGAAGACGATGAGGAGCAGCACCGGCGCGATATACATCTCGGTTCCGATGGTGGTGCTCTGCGTGTCGGTGACGCTCTGGAGCGTCTGGCCGACGATCAAATATGCGCTGCCTACAGCACCGCCGGCGAGGCGCACGGAGCTCCCCTGGACGGTTGCCGTGATGGGATCCGTGATGGTCAGGTACTCGGACGGCAGGGAGACCGGCTTCCCGGCGTAGCTGGCATTCGTCTGGATCGTGCCATCCGGGAACACGGTCCAGAGGAAAAGTTGCGCTCCCGGGATGGCCCGGTCCGGCGGCGCGGAGTAGCCCCCGTCGCCGTCTGGTGCTGTGCCTCCAGTGCCTGCACGGAACTGGATGCCGGTGATGGCGCCGGTCAGCCGGGTGTCGATCTGCTCGGTCAGGTTCTTGGTCACCAGGAGGACCACGGCCACCGAAATCACGAGATACGCCACCGCCACGATGGCCGTGGTCGCGAAGGCCACGCGCAGGGATTGCTTGCGGACATCGGTCAGTCGGATGGCGCCCGAGCCCGCCGTCACGCTTCCTCCAGCCGGTAGCCCGCGCCGCGCACGGTGACGATGCGGATGCCCGCGTTGGGCAGTTTGGCCCGCAGGCGGCTCAGCTGGACGTCGATGGCGTTACTGCCAAGCGGGTCGGTCTCGTCTTCCCAGGCGTGCTCGGCAATGTGCTTGCGATCCACCACCGCCGGGGAGCGGCGCATCAGCAGCTCCAGGATCAGGTACTCGGTGGCCGTGAGGCTCAGTTCGCGGCCCTCCGTGGTCACCAGGCGCCGCGCCGGATCGAGGGTCACGCGACCCTGCTGCAGGATGGGCGCAGCCACGCCGCGTGGCCGTCGCTGGAGAGCGCGAACCCGCGCGAGCAGCTCCCCGAAGTCGAAGGGCTTGACCAGGTAGTCGTCCGCGCCGGTGTCCAGGCCGCGGATCCGGTCCTGCGCCGCGTCCCGCGCGGTGAGCATCAGCAGTGCGGTCGGCTTGTCGTGCTTGCGAGCCCACGCGACCACGTCGATGCCCTCGCCTCCCGGCATCCGCCAATCCAGGATGGCCACGTCGTAGTCGTACCACTTGAGCTGGTCGATGGCGTCGTCCCCGCGCGTCACGGCATCCACCTGGTAGCCGCTGTCGCGCAGGCCGAAACAGATCACGTCCTGGAGGGCCTGGTCATCTTCGGCGACGAGGATGCGCATCTAGCGGCTCCGCACGAAGACCGGGTTGGTCACCACGCCGCGGGCGAGGTTCGCGCGCTCCGGCGATGCCGTCGCGCCGACCAGGCGCAGGGCGAGAACCGGGCAGATGTCCACGGCCTGCCGGGCAAGCGAGATCAGCTTCGGGGGGACCGCCCCGGGCACGAGGATCGGGTAGCCCCAGTCGTCGAGCTCGATCAATTCGGGCAGCATCTCTGCGCACATGCCGTAGCCATCGCAGCGAATCCTATCCACCGCCAGCGCCAGCGATTCGTCGCGTGCCATCTCAGGCCGCCCTGGCCGTGGCGACGCGGCCGGAGCAGCGGCGTCTCTGGTGGAGCTGGAACTCGCGATCGAAGACGCGCAGCGCCGATTCGAGCAGGCCGGCCGCGCCGTCCGGGTGGTGGCAGCCGCCGCGTCCGCGGACCATGCCGGCCCAGCGGGAGAGGTTGTTGAGGTCGTCGCGTTCCACCCTGCCGGCGACCAGCCGTTCCATCGCGGCGCTGATCGCGCCGAGTCCAAAGACGCACGGTCCGCACTGGCGGGCGCTTTCCGCAGCCATGTAGCGCAGCACGTCCGCGCTGGCCTGCACGCCGCAGGCGCCTGCCGGCAGGAGCGCGACCAGGCCGCAGCCAAAGGCAGAGCCCTGCTGCGCCAGGCTGACCGGATCGAGCGGTACGTCCAGCATGGCCGGAACCTGCGCCCAACCGCCGAAGTAGCCGCCGAGCAGGACCGCCTCGTGGGCGTTGGCCTCACCGCCGGCAGCGCCGAGCAGCTCGCGAAGCGTGGTCCCGTACTCGATCTCGCAGACGCGCGGCGTCCCCGCGCGACCAGCGCCGACGACCGTGGTCAGCGCTGTGCCGGGGGTCCCGGGCCGGCCGGCGCCGCGATACCAGTCCGCGCCGTGGCGCGCGATCAGGGCGGCGTACGCCAGCGACTCGACGTTCTGGACCACCGTCGGCTTGCCCCGCACACCACGCTGGTACGGACGAGGTGGCGTGGCGGCGGGCCGGCCGTCGCCGTCGTTGAGGAAGTGCACCACGGCCGACGATTCGCCGGACACGTAGCGCGCCGGCGCCAGGGCCAGGCTGACGCGAATGCCCGGCGACCCGGGCCGTTCCGCAATGGCATGGTCCATGGCCGAGATCGCCGCATGGTGATCCGATCCGACGTAGAGGATCAGCTCGTCCGCGCCGACGGCGCGCGCCGCCAGCAGACCCCCGTCGATGACCAGGTGTGGGCGCGTGGCCATCAGCAGGCGGTCCTTGTGGCTGCGCGGCTCGCCCTCGGCGCCGTTGGCCACCACGACCGCGCCGTCCGACGCACTCTCGGCGACATGCCGCCACTTGGTCCCCACGGGAAACCCGGCTCCGCCCCGGCCGAGCAGGCCGCTGCGCTCCAGCTCCGGGATGAGATCGGCACCGGATCCGAACGCCGGGAGCCGACCGAGACGCGCGACATGGGCCGACCACGGCTCGGCACCGCTCGCGAGCGCCGGACCCGCCAGCAGGCGTGCCGTCCCGGTGCTCACCGGAAGCCTCCGGGCGCTGCCGGAAGGGCCGCGTCCATCTGGAGTGCGGCGCTCCGGCGTGCCATCACGCGCCAGGAGGCGCATGCCACCACGGCCAGCACGCAGGCCGCGTTGAGTGCCCAGCTCCACGCCGCAACGGAATCCGTGCCGGTTCCCAGGCCGTGCAGCACGGCCATCGGCCAGCACGCGTAAGCCGTCCAGTGGATCGCGCGCCAGGTGCGCTGGCCGATCCGGCCGCGCAGCAGGCTGGTCAGGATCATCGCGGCCACCAGGTACATGGAGACGCCGCCCAACCCGAGCCAGACCTGCCGATACGGCGACGAGAAGGGAATCAGGGCGGACAGGAGGCCCAGGGCCGTGTACGGATCCAGCGCCGCCACCAGCACGTGGACGACCAGGAACACCACGCTGAGGAGCGCGATGTTGCGGTGGAGCTGCGCGGTCAGGAAACGCGGCCAGCCCGCGGCCTGGACGCGAGACACCGTCAGCAGGCCCAGGCACATGACCGCAGTGAGCAGCACCAGCGAAACCATGCCGGTGGCGCGCGTCACGTACCAGGGAAGCGCCTCGATCATGCCGCGGCCAGTCCCGCCGGCATCGGCCAGCCGCCGACGCGCGTCACGCCGCCGTCCTGGGCAACCAGGCGAGCGGCGAGTCCGAGGCCAGCCAGCCAATCTGGGGCATCCGCCCCGCGGATGAGCGCGGCCGTGGCCGCGATGTTCGCGTCCACGCAGGACGCCGCGACCACGGACACCGTGCGCCAATTCGACTCGGCGGGGAGGCCGGTGCGCGGATCCACGATGTGGTGGAGGTCCACGCCACCGCGGATCCAGCGGCGGACCGTGGTGCTGGACGTGGCGATCGCGCCATCGCGGATGGAGACGGTCTCGCCCGGACCGTCGACCGGGGCGCGGCTGTCCTCGGAGACCAGCACGCTCCAGCCGCCTCTCGGCGGCACTCCCGCCACCGCGATGTCACCGCCCAGGCTGACCAGCACGCCGCCCGAGCCACTGGCGCGCAGCGCCGCGTCCGCCGCCAGGTCGGCGGCCAGCGCCTTCCCGGTCGAGCCAAGGTCAAGCTCCACGCCGCGCGGCAGGCGCAGCGCGCGTCGAGCCACATCGAACTGGAGCGCCTGCCAGCCCGGCACCGGCTCCAGCCGCAGCATGATCCGCTCCGTCCGGCCGCGGATCCGCGCGAAGTCATCGTTGTAGCCGATCAGGCGCATGTGCCGGCCCACCGTCGGGTCGACCAGGCCGTCCGTGAGCAGCGCACCCCGCAGGGCGGTCTCGGTGGCCAGTGCCAGGAGTGGGCTGAGCGTCACGGTCTCCGTCGCGTGGGCGTTGACCTGGCTGAGCTCGCTGTCCGGCCGGAAGCGGCTGTAGGTCCGGTCAACCTCATCGATCAGGCCGGCTACGGCGGCCCGCGCCGCATGCACGTCGCCGTCGGAAACCACGACGCGAACGGATGTCCCGATCGCGTCCCAGGAGCGGGATCGAATCATGGCTAGGAACCGCCTGTCGTGACGTGTGCTCGGTGCCTGGTCGTCGTGATGCCGGAAGTGGAGCTCTGGAGGCCCGGCGTGGCCACGGGGCTGGTCGTCGCCGTGCTGGACGTGGTGCCGGAGCCCGAATCGGAGGTCGTGGTCGACTGGGAGTCCGCGGTCGTCGTGGTGCCGGACGTGGTGTCGGTCACCTGCGTGCCTGGATTGGTGGTCACGGCCAGGTAGCCGAACGCACCCGTGGCGGCGGCGCTCGCGAGAGCGGTGCCGACCGTGAAGCTGCGCAACCGGCCCAGCGCACGGTTGCGTTGCGCCGCAGTGAGTCGAGTGGCTTTCTGCATGCCCGGAGTCTGTCGCAGGCAACCTTTCAGCTCGATTACGTGCGCGCGGCCGCCGGACACCGCCGGCATGCCTGACACGTAATCAATCCGAAAGGGTCGGCGGTCCAACGTACCGCCCAACTTGGGCCGGTTGCCTTCCAGAAGCGTTGACCCGGCCATGGCAAGGAGTTCTTCTCGATGACCCCAGACCCCGAGCTCGATCCGGCACCGCAGGCGCCCGATTGGCCGACCCCTACCGACTGGCATCCCGAGCCGCCACCGGCGGACTGGCAGCCGGCCGCACCCAACCCGTATTGGCAGACAGGACTCAGCGCGCAGCCCGCCTGGCAGATGGGCACACCCGTCGCGTCCGATGCGCCGGCCGCGGCTCCGAGCCCGCTGCCGCCGGCAGAGGCGTGGTATCCGGACACGTCCACACAACCGTACCTTCCACCGGTGGTCACCGCGCCGGTCAACCGCCCGCGGCGCGGACCCGGAGCGATCCGCTCGCTCGTGGCCGTGGCGGTGCTCTCGGCCGCGCTGGCGTCCGGATCGACGTATGCGCTGTTCTCATTTGGCGCCGTCGCCACGCCGACACCGGCCGCCACCGTTGCACCGGTCGCCGCGACGTCAGCGCCGCAGGCGGCGGCCACGCCCGGAACGGTCTCCGCGGCGCTGGGCATCGACCCGACCGTGATGATCGCCACCGCCAAGCAGTCGGTCGTGACCATCACCACCCAGATCACGGTCAACGGCCAGGGCCTGGGTCGCGGGTCGGTGAACGGCACCGGAGTCGGAACCGGCATCATCCTGACGGCCGACGGCCGGATCCTGACCAATGCCCACGTGATCGCGAACGCCACCAGCATCAGCGTGGCGCTCCCCTCCGGCGACAACGTGGACGCGACGGTCGTCAGCTCCGATACGACCGCAGACCTGGCCCTCATCAAGGTGACAGCCACCGGGCTGACGCCGGCCAAGCTGGGTGACTCCGACGCCATCAAGATCGGCAGCGCGGTCGTGGCGATCGGGACGCCGCTCGGCGAATACGCCGACTCGGTCACCGCGGGCATCATCTCCGCCACGGACCGCACCATCACCGTCGCGTCCGAGACGGGCCGCGGCGCGGGTCAGCAGATGACCGGGCTGCTGCAGACCGACGCGGCCGTCAATCCGGGCAACAGCGGCGGACCGCTGCTCAACGCCAACGGCGAGGTCATCGGCATCGTGGACGCCACCGACGCCAGCGGCCAGGGAATCGGCTTCGCCATCCCGATCAACGCCGCCAAGGTGTTCATCTCGCACGCAGAGGCCTGATCCGAAGCGGATCACCTGACGCCGCGCTTCGGCGGCCTCTCTGGCTCGAACCGCGGTCCGGTCATCCCGGGCCGCGGTTCTCCATTTCTGCGACGGCGGCTATTTGGTCCCGCACCCCGAGCAGCGCCCGACCAGCGTCAGGTGCGACACGTCCAGCTCGAAGTCCCGGTTCGCCAGGAGGTCGGCGGCCAGGTCGCGCGCCTCATCGGTGGTGAGCTCCCAGCTCTGTCCACAGATCTCGCAGGAGAGGTGGCCGTGCTTGTCATGCGGGAGGACGTGGTATTCCTCGCGTCCGTCGGCGGCATGCGAATGGACCACCAGGCCGATCTCCTCGATCGCGTCCAGGGTCCGGTACACGGTGGACGGCTGCGTCTCCGGGTCGCGTGCACGCGCACGCTCCAGCAACTCCGCGCCGGTGACGTGACCTTCCGACTCGAACAGCAATTCCAGGAGCGCGCGCCGCTGCGGCGTCCAGCGCATCCCGCGCGCGTGCAGTGCGTCGCGGGCGCGGGCCATGGGTCCATTCAACGGGAGTGCCTCGATCACGTCCGCAGCGTACATCCAAGCTGAGGGCTGTCGCGTAGGAATGGTGTAGCGAGGTCACGGAGTTGCAACGTGTTGCAACAAGCCTCGGGACCGCATACGATCCGTCCTGGCGACCCATTCAACGGAGGACCCGCGGTGCTGTCCACGGCCCGGCGCATGCTGCTCACCCCCAGCCCCATGCGAACCCGCATCTTCGGGCTGTACGGGTTCCTGATCGCGTTCAACGTGATCGCCTGGGGCGTGGCACTTCTCGCATCCGCGCAGTACCCGGTCCTGCTCCCCTCGGCGCTGCTGGCCTACACGTTCGGACTCCGCCACGCCGTCGACGCCGACCACATCGCGGCCATCGACAACAGCACCCGCAAGCTGATGCAGGACGGGCAGCGACCGGTGGCGGTGGGCCTCTTCTTCTCACTGGGCCATTCGACGATCGTGGTGGGGCTGTCGGTCCTGCTGGCGATCTCGGCCGGACTGGTGAGCTCCATTCCGCAGATGCAGGAGGTCGGCAGCCTGATCGGAACGGCCGTCTCGGCCGGCTTCCTGCTGCTGATCGGCTTCATCAACCTGATGGTGCTGATCGACATCTACCGGATGTTCCGGCGCGTCTCGAGCGGCGGAAGCTACGACGAAGAGAGCCTGGACGAGTACCTCCAGAACCGCGGCCTGCTGGCGCGGATGCTCCGGCCGGCGCTGCGACTCATCCGCAAGTCCTGGCACATGTACCCGCTGGGCGTGCTCTTCGGCCTGGGCTTCGACACGGCCAGCGAGGTGGCGCTGCTCGGCCTGGCGGCCACGTCGGGCGCGACCGGCATTCCCGTCGTCTACATCCTGATCCTGCCCGCGCTCTTCGCGGCCGGGATGTCGCTCGTGGATGCCACCGACGGCGTGATGATGCTCGGCGCCTACGGCTGGGCGTACGTCAAGCCCATCCGCAAGCTCTACTACAACCTGAACATCACGCTCGTGTCCGTGCTGATCGCCTTCGTCATCGGCGGCATCGAGGTGCTCAGCATCGTGGCCGAGAAGTTCGGCCTGCGCGGCGGCCTCTGGGACCTGGTCGGCAACCTGGACTTCGGCCTGATCGGCATCGCGATCATCGCCATCTTCGTGCTCAGCTGGTCGATCTCAACGGCCATCTACCGCTGGAAGAAGTACGACGACCTGCCGGTCTCGGTGCGCTCGGGGACGCAGCCGACGTAGCTGCCGACGGACCTGCCGCCACGCGGGCGGCAAACCCGATCCGCTCAGCTTGCGACGGCGGAAGGATCCTCACGGCGCAGCAGGATGCCCAGGTACACCTTCCACGGGCCTACCTCGGCGTCATAGCTGCCGGCCATGCCGGCGAACGCCTGCGACACATGGTCCAGATCGTGGACGGCCCACGTTGCGAGGTGCTCGCGCAGCGTCACCTCACCCAGTGACGGGTGCGTGCCGCGCCGCTCGAGATCCGCGGGTGAAACGAGCTCATCGAGGCGTGCCAGGCTCGCTGCACGCAGCGCCGCAAACTCGGCGACGAGGTCGTCCAGGGACTTGCCGTCGTCCCGACCTACCTGCGCGAACCGGTCGAGGCGATCGAAGGGTACGGCGGTGCCGCTGTCCAGGATCCGCTCGACGCGCGGGATCCAGTCGGTCTGCTCGGCCGTGATGAGGTGGCCGACCACGTCGCGCGGCCGCCAGCCGTCCGGCGTGTCCGCGGTCTCCAGCCACGCGGCGGGCATTCCGGAGAGCAGGTCGCGCAGTACGCGCGGCGTGCGCTCGAGGAGCGCCCGCGTATCGGCGAGAAACGCCAGGTCGGCGCCCGCACCTCTCACGCCGGCGCAGCCCGGTGAAAGCTCGGCGCGAGGGCGGGATACAGGTCCCGGAACGCCGTGAAGCCATCCTCGTAGCGCGCTTGGTCCACTGACGGGGAAGCGGCCGGAGACGTTGTCACCCCGGCGGCGCTGGCCGACTCCACGTCACGTTGCCACCCAGCGCTGACGGTCGCGAGGAGCGCGGCCCCCTGGGCGGCCGCCTGATCGGCATTGACCGTCACCACGGTCACCCCGAGCGTATCGGCGAGGATCTGGCACCACAGCTGGCTGCGCGCGCCGCCGCCGGAAAGGCGCACCTCCGTCGGCCGCGGCAGCCCCGTGGAGATCATCAGCTCAAGGTTGTCGCGCAGCCCGTAGCTCACCCCTTCCAGCACCGCACGCGCCAGGTGGCGCCGATCGTGCCGCACGGTCAGCCCAACGAAGGCGCCGCGCGCCAGCGGATCCGCATGGGGCGTGCGCTCACCGGTGAGATAGGGCAGGAACGTCAACCCGTCGCTGCCCGCGGGAACCTCCGCGGCCATGGCAGTGAGCTCCGTGTAGCCGAGGCCCGGCATCACGGCATCCCGCAACCAGCGCAGGCTGCCGGCCGCCGAGAGCATCACGCCCATCTGGTGCCACTTGCCGGGTACCGCGTGGCAGAAGGCATGCACGCGGCCCTGCGGCTCGATGGCCAGGCCATCGGTGGTGGCGAAGACCACTCCGGACGTTCCCAGCGAGACGGACACCACGCCGACGACCACGGCCCCGGACGCCACGGCGCCGGCTGCCTGGTCGCCACCACCGGCCACGATCGGCGTCCCGGCGCGCAATCCGGTGGCCGCCGCGGCTCCCGCGGACACTACCCCGGTGATCTCCGGACCTTCGTGCGTGGACGGCAACCATGCGGCGGGGATCTCCAGCAGCTCGAGGAGTTCGGGTGACCAGTCGCGTGCCGCCAGGTCGAAGAGCTGCATGCCGCTGCCGTCGGCCTTGTCCGTGGCATGGTCGCCGCTGAGGCGGAACCGCACGTAGTCCTTTGGCAGGAGCACGTGCGCCACGCGCTTCCACAGCTCAGGCTCGTGGTCGCGAACCCAGAGCAGCTTGGAGGCCGTGAATCCGGTCTGCGCGTCGTTGCCGGTGATCGCGATCAGGCGCTCCCGCCCGACCACCCGGCGCATCAGATCGCATTCGGCGGCGGTGCGCTGGTCGTTCCACAGGATGGCCGGGCGCAGGACCCGGTCTTTGACGTCCAGCAGCGTCGCGCCATGCATCTGTCCGGTCAGCCCGATGGCGGCGATGTCCGCGCCGGCCGCGCCCGTTGAGGCGAGCACGTCGCGGACCGCGGCCAGCGTGGCCGTCCACCAGAGCTCGGGATCCTGCTCCGACCAGAGCGGCCGCGGCGTTTCGAACCCGTACTCGGAGGAGCCCACGCCGACGACCGAGAGCGACTCGTCCAGCAGGACGGCCTTGGTCGCCGTGGTGGAGCTGTCGATGCCCAGGACCAGGCTCATCCCCCTAGGACACCGACCAGATGGCGCGATTCACCAGGTTCTCGGCCAGCTCCTGGCCACCGGACACCGGCCTCGGATCGATCGCACCGGACTCCACGTCCGCCGCGAGCGACACCAGATCGCGGTCGCCGCCCAGGATGGAGCGACCCAGCTCTCCGTCCCAGCCCGCGTACCGCTCGTGCCGGATCTTTTCCAGCACCTCTGACGTGAGCATCTCCGCCGCGACCAGCAGGGACTGCGCCAGCGTGTCCAGGCCACCGATGTGACCGTGGAACAGGTCCACGCGCGCCATGGACTGGCGCCGCAGCTTGGCGTCGAAGTTGAAGCCGCCGGTGGTCAGGCCGCCGGCGCGGAGGATCTCCAGCATCGCCAGCGACACCTCCTCCACGGAGTTGGGGAACTGATCCGTGTCCCAGCCGTTCTGCGGGTCGCCGCGGTTGGCGTCGACGCTGCCCAGCATGCCGTGGGCCGTCGCGTAGGCGATCTCGTGATGGAACGAGTGCCCGGACAGCGTGGCGTGGTTGGCCTCGATGTTCAGCTTGTACTCATCCGCCAGGCCGTTGCGCTGCAGGAAGCCGTGGACGGCCGCGCTGTCGTGGTCGTACTGGTGCTTGGTCGGCTCGCAGGGCTTCGGCTCGATCAGCAGCGGGCCCGTGAATCCGATGCGGTGCTTGTGCTCGGCGACCAGGTGCAGGAAGCGCGCCAGCTGGTCCAGCTCGCGATGCATGTCCGTGTTGAGCAGCGTCTCGTAGCCCTCGCGGCCGCCCCACAGGACGTAGTTGGCGCCACCGAGCCGATGGGTGGCCTCCAGCGCCCGGCGCACCTGGGCCGCTCCGTAGGCAAAGATCTCCGGGTCCGGGTTGGTGGCAGCACCGGCGGCGTAGCGCGGATGGTTGAACAGGTTGGCCGTGCCCCACAGCAGGCGCATGCCGGTCTCGGCCATCTTGGCGGCCGCGTAGTCGACCATCGCGTCCAGATTCGCGACGCTCTCCCGGAAGGTCGCCCCTTCGGGCGCGATGTCTCGATCGTGGAACGTCCAGAAGGGCACGCCGAGCTTGGTGAAGAACTCGAAGGCCACGTCCATCTTCTGGTGTGCCGCGGCCATCGGGTCCGCGACGTCACCGAGCCAGGGGCGATCGAAGGTGCCCGACCCGAAGACGTCGGATCCCGGCCAGTTGAAGGAGTGCCAGTAGCAAACGGCAGGCCGGAGGTGGTCCTCCATGCGCTTGCCGAGGACCACGCGGTCGGCGTCGTAAACCCGGTACGCAAGAGCGCTTTTCGCCTGAGGCCCCCCGAACCGGATCGGCTCGGTGACCGTCTCGAAGAACTGGGTCATGAACGGATCTCCTTCAGCGACCGGGGCGCCCGTCGGTTGGGCACCACCATGGTGACGGTCCGCGGCGCTACATGGAGGGCACGTACGACGGATCCAGGAAGCGACCCGGGTTTTCCTTGAAGTCCAGCATGCAACCTTTGCCGCAGAAGTAGTAATCGACATTCTTGTGGAACATCGAGAGGCCCCGCGTGCGGGCCTCCGACATGTCCACGGTCATGCCGCAGACCGGATCCAATGCCTCGCCGGATGCGGGCGTCGGCTCGTGGGTCATGTTCATGGCGCGCTTCTCCTTCTCCTTATTGGGCGGATCATTGTCAGGTGGCCGGCGCGACGACCATGACGCCGGTCATGCCGGCGGCGGCGTGGCCCTCGACCGTGCAACGGTAGGTATAGCGGCCGGGTGCCGGCGCGAAGAAGCGAATCTCCTCGGTCTGGCCGGGACGGGCCGCGGCATCGACGTTGGCGATTCCGTCCACCATCCAATCGTGGAACACCTCGCCGTCGTTGGTGAAACGGACCACCACCAGTCTGCCGCTGGTGACATCGATCTCGGGCGTGGAGAACGCCAGGTCCCGAGCGCTCAGGTCCAGGTGCTGGGCACCGGCCTCGATCTGCTGCTGGGCGACGAACACGCCTCCCACCACGATCACGACCGCCAGTCCGACCGACGCCAGGTAGCCGAGCTCGCGCAGGCGACGCAGGCCGCTGGGCCGGAGCTCGGTGGCATCGCGTGAGCCCGGCCGCACGTCCACCGTGCGCAGGCGCAGCGAGTTGGTCACCACGGTCACCGATGAGAGCGCCATGGCGCCGGCGGCCAGCGCCGGGTTGAGCAGGATGCCGAAGAACGGGAACAGCACGCCCATGGCGATGGGGATGAGCAGCACGTTGTAGGCAAAGGCCCAGAACAGGTTCTGGCGGATGACGGACGTGGTCCGCCGCGAAAGCACGAACGTGGCTAGCACGGAGCGCGGGTCGCCGCCGATCAGCGTCACGTCCGACGACTCCACGGCCACGTCCATGCCGGTCCCAATGGACACGCCAAGGTCCGCCTGGGCCAGGGCGGGCGCGTCGTTGATCCCGTCGCCGACCATGGCCACGCGGTGTCCGGCCGCCTGGAGGCGGGCGACCATGCCGGCCTTGTCACCCGGCAGCGTTGCCCCCAGGGCCTGCTCCGCGGGAATCCCGACCTGTCGAGCCACGGACTGGACCGTGCCGGGAGCGTCCCCGGAGACCAGCCAGACGTCGATTCCGGCGGCACGGAGGTCGCGCACGGCCTCGGCCGCTGTCTGGCGCACCGGGTCGCTGATGGCGAACGTGCCTGCGTGGCGCCCATCGACGGCCACCTGGACCAGGCTGCGGGCGGCCAGTTCGTCGGGCTCTGCATTGCTCTCGGTGGCTGCGGTTCCGCGGTCCGCCGCCATATCCGGATTCGCGCCCGTAACGCCGCGATCGGCCAGCAACTGCTGCGTGCCGACCAGGACGTCCCTGCCGCGCACGCGCGCCGCAATGCCGTGTCCGGGAATCTCCTCGAACGATTCGAGCCTGGCGAAGCCCAGCTCCTCCCGATTGGCGAGCACGACGATCGAAAGGCCGATGGGATGGGCGCTGCCGCGCTCCGCTGACGCGGCCAGGTCGATGACCTCCCGCTCATCGAAGCCGGGCGCGACCAGCAGGCGCTCCACGGTCAAACGGCCGCGGGTCAGCGTGCCGGTCTTGTCGAAGACCACGGTGTCGATGCGGCCGGCGCGTTCCAGGGCGGCCGCGTTGCGCACCAGGATGCCGGCCTCTGCCGCGCGCCCCGTGCCCACGATCACGGCCGTCGGCGTGGCCAGGCCCATCGCGCACGGGCAGGCGATGACCACCACGGAAATGAACGCGGTCAGTGCCAGCGTCACGCGCGGCTCGGGGCCGAACAGCGCCCAGATGGCGAAGGTTGCGATGGCCGTCACGATCACGATGGGCACGAAGATCTCGCTGACGCGGTCCGCCAGGCGCTGGATCGGCGCCTTCGATCCCTGCGCGCGCTGGACCATGTCCACGATCGAGGCCAGCACGGTGTCACGCCCAACGCGCGTCGCACGCAGCACCAGCGTGCCGGTCGTGTTCAGGGTCGCGCCGATGACCTGGTCACCGGCCTGCTTCTCGACGGGCACCGCCTCGCCGGTGAGCATGGCTTCGTCGACCGCGGACGCGCCCTCCACGACCACGCCGTCCACGGGGACCTTCTCGCCGGGGCGCACGCGGAGCAGGTCGCCCAAGCGGACCTGCTCGAGCGGGATGTCAGTGTCGGCGAGCCCGTCGACACGGTGCGCGAACCTGGCCTGGAGCCCGGCGAGCCGGCGAATGGCGCCCGTGGTGCGGTCCTTGGCACGGCCTTCCAACCAGCGGCCCAGCAGCACCAGCCCCACGATGATCGTGGACGTGTCGAAGTACGTTTCCGGGTGCAGGCCGGCCTGATGGACCGTTTCCGGGAAGACCGTCACGACCACGCTGTATGCCCAGGCAGCGCTCGTGCCCAGGGCCACCAGCGTGTCCATGTTGGCCGCCCGATGGCGCGCGGCCCGCACCGCCGCGACGTAGAAGCGCCGGCCGGCCCAGGCCTGCACGAAGGTCGCCGGCACCAGGGCGAGCCAGTTGATGGTCGTCATGGGCACGACCGTCTGCGGCCAGAACATGACCACCATCAGGACGGCGGCCACGGCGATCGACACGCCGGCCTTGAGCAGCAGCTTGCGCTGGGAGCGGCTGCGGGCGTCCGCCTCCGGGTCCAGCTGGAGGGCCGCGATCGCGTCCAGCTCCTCTTTGGTCGGTTCCGGCCGGACGTCGTAACCGGCCTGTTCCACGGCCGTCACCAACTCGCCGCGTCCCGTGATGGTGGGGTCCACGCGGACCGTGGCGCGCTCCGTGGCCAGGTTGACGTTTGCCTCCATCACGCCGTCCGTCTTGCGCAGGAACCGCTCGATGCGGTTGACGCACGACGCGCAGGTCATGCCCTCGATGGGCAGGACGATCTCGATCGGCTGGGCGGAGGCGGGGTCGGCACCCTGGTTCGGCATACTCCCCGGTAGTATCTCACGCGCTCGCGGAGCTCCAACTTCCGAAGGTCCCGTTGTGACCTGCCGAGCGGCCCACCTCGGCTCGCCGGGATCGACTTCGGCGTCGAGGCCGAGCCTGCGTCAGTTGGCGCGCAGCTCCGTCTCGCGGCGATAGGGAACATCCAGCACCACGATGTCACGGCGGCCAACCAGCCCTTCGCGGATCCGGTTGCCGTTCTGGTTGTAGAGGAGACGGTCCCACCAGTGGAGCGGCATGTACTCCGGGATGAGCACGATCGTGACGTCGCCGGCGTGCTCGCGCTGAGCCGTCTCCAGGTACCGGATGATCGGGTTCACCAGGGAGCGATAGGCCGATTCCACGATGACCACCGTGGTGTCCGGCACCTGTTGCTCGACCTGTTCGCGGAAACGCTCACCCGCCGCCGGGTCGGCCGTGACGTGCAGCACCTCCAGGTCGGCGGACATCGTCTGGCCGACGCGGATCGCCTGGACGACGGCCCGGTTGAACCCCGGCGCGGCAACGACGACGCGCTGCCGGCGACGAGGCTTGTGGATGATCGCTTCCGGGTGGACGGCCAGGCCCTTCGCTTCCTGCGAGTACTCGTGATGCACGAAGAGCATGAGGACGATCAGGACCGGCACGATGATGAGGACGATCCAGGCGCCCTGCGAGAACTTCGCGACCGCGAAGATGACGGCGACGATTCCCGTCACGGTTGCGCCCAGCCCGTTGAAGAACGCACTGGTGCGCCAGCCCGATCCTCGCTCCACGAACCAGTGACGCACCATGCCCGCCTGGGACAGCGTGAACGCGGTGAACACGCCGATCGCGTACAGCGGGATCAGGGCCTCCACCTTGCCGTTGAAGGCGACGACGAGGACGATCGACACCGCAGCGAGCGCGATGATCCCGACGTTGAACGCCAGGCGCTCGCCGCGGAAGGCGAACTGGCGCGGCATGTAGCCGTCGTGGGCGAGGATCGAGGCCACGCGCGGGAAGTCGGCGAAGCTGGTCTGCGCCGCCAGGACCAGGATGCCCATGGTCGAGAACTGGAGCAGGTACCAGAGCGGCCCTGCGCCGTATACGGAACGCCCAATCTGCGAGAGGACCGACTCGCCGCTTGCCGCCGGTAGTGCCCCCGAGACGTGCGCCAGGAAGGACGTGCCCAGGAACATCGTCCCGAGCAGGAGTGACATGGTCAGCATGGTGGTGCGTGCGTTCCGCCACTCGGGGGGCTTGAAGGCGGGCACGCCGTTGGCCACCGCTTCGGTTCCGGTCATCGCCGAGCATCCGTCGGCGAATGCGCGCAGGACGATCAGCACCCCGAACGCCTCAACCGGCACGTGGGCGGGCAGGACGTCGGTCACCTGCGGCGGTTGCCCGAGGAGCGTCCGTCCCACGCCCAGCCCGATCATCAGCAGGGCGCTGCCGAGGAAGATGTAGGTCGGGGCGGCGAAGATCGTGCCGCTCTCCCGCATGCCCCGCAAGTTCACCGCCGTGACGGCCAGGATGGAGATCACGATCAATGGCACGGCGATGGAGGTCAGCCCCGGGAATGCCGAGTAGATGGCCTGGATCCCGGCGGACACGCTGACTGCCACGGTGAGGACGTAGTCCGTGAGCAGAGCCGCGGCCGCGGTCAGCCCTGCCAACGGACCGAGGTTGGCGTGAGCCACGATGTAGCTGCCACCACCGTTGGGATAGGCGCGGATGGTCTGGCGATACGAGAGTGTGACCAGGGCGAGCACGCCAACGATCGCGAAGGAGATCGGGATCAGCCATACAAAGGCGCTCTGGCCCACTGCGAGCAACGTGAAGAGGCTCGCCTCGGTGGCGTATGCCACCGATGACATGACGTCCGATGAGAAGACAGGCAGCGCCTTCCATTTCGGGAGCCGCTCGACGAGCTCTTCTTCGTTGGACAGAGGGCGGCCGAAGAGGATCCGGCGGGAACGCGCCGCCGTGCGTCCAAGCCGCGTGGCCGGCTCTTCCGTGGCCAGCTTGGCGCTCAGCGCCCCAGACGCCTGATAGCGGAAGTACTTGGCACGCGGACGGTCGACGCGCACGCGACGATCGCCGGGCTTGAGTCCCGGCAGGACCTTGCGCGGATCACTCACGTGCCAGAGACCACGAACAGGCAGACGTTGGTTGTGAGGCGACGATGACCAGACCTTGGTACAGGGCAACGAACCGATCGGTCAGGGTTGACGCTCCTCAGCCGTCGGGCCCCGGGCATGACGCCCAGGCGGCTCTCCGACCGGTCGCAACCTGACATCGGCGAGCGCCGAGCGTAGCAGTTTGGAACGACGCCGAGGATTGGCACAGCCGGTCTCACGCCGATTGGGCGGCATGACCCCACCGCGACGGGTAAGAATGGGCCGTGCAGATCGGAGTGTTCGTCCTCAGCGCGGCGGTGAGCCTGACCGCGAGCGTGCTCCTTGTGACGCGCCTCGAACGGGTCGGCGAGCGCCTGGGTTTCTCCGAGGCGCTGCTGGGGCTGCTGGCCGCACTGGCCGCCGATGGACCCGAGATCACCGCTGCAGTCGCTGCGATCAGCGGTGGCCACGGGACCGTGGGCGTCAGCGTGACGCTCGGCTCCAACGTCTTCAACCTGGCAGCGCTGCTGGGAGTCGGCGCCATCGTCGCCGGCAGCATCCGGTTCCGTCGGCGCGCCGTCGCGATCGAGGGCGTGGTCGGAATATGGATCGCGCTGGTGGCACTGGCCTTCGTGACCGGTTTGGTCGGACCGATCCTGGGGCTGCTGCTGGCGCTGATCGTTTTCGTGCCGTACGTCGCCCTGAGTGCGGCCGCGTCCGACGTCCGCTCGCGCCTTCGCCTCCCGAGGCGATGGTCGGTCTGGCTGGCGGTCGCCCTGGCGGAGGAGGAGCACGACCTCAAGACGGCTATTCGCCCGCGTCGAGGCGACCGACGGGACGCGCTGGTCGCGATAGTCTCCCTAGTCGTCGTGATCGTGGCGAGCGTGGTGATGGAAGAGGCCGCCACGGACCTCGGCAATCAGTCGGGGGTACCACCGATCGTCGTCGGTGGGTTGGTCCTCGCGGGCGTGACAAGCCTGCCGAACGCGGTGGCGGCCGTCTACCTCGCCTCACGGGGCCGGGGTGCCGCAACCCTGAGCACCGCCTTCAATAGCAATGCCGTGAACGTGGTCGCCGGTCTCCTGCTGCCAGCGGCCATCCTGGGCGCCGGAGCGCCGTCGAGTGACCGGCTCATCGTGGTCCTGTGCTACGTCGCCCTGACGGCCATCACGATTGCCTTGGCCATCCGCGGGCGGGGGTTGGATCGGCGCGGCGGTGCGACCATCCTGGCCGGCTACCTCGTCTTCGTCGGCATCCTGGTGACGCGGTAGCCGGGTTCGGCGGTCAGCCGAAGTCCTCCGCCCCGAACACCTGGCGGATGCGGGACTCGCCGCCGCCCACGATCTTGAGGAAGCGCTTGGCCATCTCGATGGCCTCTTCCTTCGAGTCGGCGCGCACCAGCGCCCAGCCGCCGATGAGCTCCTTTGCCTCGGAGAACGGACCGTCCGTGACGGTGTAGGTGCCGCCCGAATAGTCGACTTTGGCGCCGAGCGCCGACGGCCCGAAGCCGCCCGTCTCGATGAGGTGGCCCGAACGGGCCTCCTCCGCCATGAAGGCGCCCATCTCCACCAGCAGCTCCGGGCTGGGCGGCGGGATCGGAATGCTCTCATCGCCCAGGGTGTACATGAAGAAGCGCATCGCCGGTCTCCTTGAAATCGCTGCCGTGCCAGGATCTCGGCCGACCTGTCTCGATCGGCCCGAGTCCGGCTCTTACAAACGCGTCGAACGAGGCGTGGCTGGAATCGACATGCCGGCTCAGGTATTTTCGCGTTCCACTCCGATCCGTCTCGCCGGCCCCGGCCGGCTCCCCATTGAGGACAGAATCGCCGATATGCCTGCCAGCCCAACCGACATGCCGCCGCGAATCCTGCTCATCGGGATGATGGGCAGCGGCAAGTCCACGGTCGGGAGGCTGCTGGCGCAGCGCCTGAGTGTCGCGTTCCATGACAATGACGCGCACCTCCGCCGGCGCGCAACAGCCGCCGGCCGCGCGCCCGGTGGGACGGTTGGAACGGACGCGCTGCACGCAGCGGAGACCGCGGCACTCCACGACGTCCTGCGGCAGACCGCCGGCAGTGGCGCCGTGATCAGCGCCGCCGCGAGCGCTGCGCTGGACGCCGAGACCCGCGCGACGCTGGGCCGATCGGGGACCGTGGTCTGGCTCCGCGCGAGCCCGGAAATGCTCGTCAGCCGGCTGGCTGCGGACGGGAGCACGTGGCGTCCGAAGGCCAGGGACGACATGCCGGCCTGGCTGCGCGATCAGGCCGCCGCGCGAGCGCCGCTCTACGCCGACGTGGCACGCCTGACCGTCGATGTGGATGGACTGGCTCCCTGGCAGGTCACCCAGCGCGTGCTCGACGGTCTGGGCCTCGGCGCCTTCGGCTGGCTGCCCGGCTCATTCCAGGGCGTGGTGCTGGACCTCGACGGGCTGCTCGTGGACACCGAGGTCATCTGGACCGAAGCCAAGCGCGTCCTCTACGCCGAGCGCGGTGTCCCGTTCAGCATCGAGGATCACCGCGCCGTCCTCGGCACGTCCGAGGAATACACGGCCATGGTGTTCACGCGCCGTTTCGGGCTCACGCCGGACCACGAGCCGGAGATCCTGCACGCCTACCTCCGCCATGCCACGGCCCTGTTCGCGCAGGGTGTTCCCCGGCGTCCGGGTGCGCTGGAGTTGGTCACGTCACTACGCGGTCGCGTGCCGCTGGGGCTCGCTTCCAACACGCGACGCGAGATCGTGACGCAGACGCTCGCGCAGTCAGGCCTGTCGGGCTGTTTCGACGCCATCGTCACGGGAGACGAAGCCGAGCCCAAGCCGGCCGCGGGGATCTACCTGGAGGCGTGCCGCCAGCTCGGCATCGATCCGGGGCGGAGCGTGGCCGTGGAGGATTCGCCCATCGGCGTGCGTGCCGCCAAGGCCGCGGGCCTCACCTGCATCGGCGTGCCGTCCGATCCGGACAATCCCGTTCCGCAGGCCGACCACTCGGTCGCGTCGCTGCTGGACCTCATCGAGCCGGCCGGGTGAACGTCGGCGTCTCCGGCCCCTCCCCGACCAGGTGCAGCTCCACCTCCGGGACCCGCTCGAACAAGGTGGTGGCGAGCGACGGATTGCGCAGTCGGTCCAGGGCGCCGCGGCGGGCGTGGGCCACGACCAGCTGGGTGATGCGGCGCGTCTTGATGACATCGGCCAGGGCATCCACCGTGGAGCGTGCCTCGACCTGCACCATCTTTGCGCCCAGGTCGACCGCGTAATCCAGGTTCTCGCGCAGGTCGCGGGCCCGGTCGTAGGACAGGCGCGCGGTCTCCGGCGTGGTCACGGCCACGGCCATCAGTGGCGCGCGCAGCGCGGACGCCAGCGAGGCCGCCCGGCGGATGGCGCGCCGCGCGGACGGGTCTGACGACACCAGGACCGCGACGCGTTCCACGATCTGGGCAGCCGGCCGGACGCCCTGGCTGCTGTAGACATCATCCAGCTCGGCATCCACCTGCCCGCCGACGAACCGCAGCGACAACTCGCGGAGCGCGGTCAGGTTGGCCTCGGTGAAGAATCGGTCCAGCGCCAGCGTGGTTCGGTCGGGCGGGTAGACGTTGCCGTGCTTCATGCGCTGGCGGAGCGCATGTGGGCTCATGTCCACCAGCTCGATCTCTTCGGCGGTGTCCAGGACCGCGTCGGGCAACCGCTCGTTGACCGGCGCACCGGTGATGGTGGCCACGGCGTCCGCCACGGACTCCAGGTGTTGCACGTTGCAGGTGCTGATCACGTCGATGCCGGCGTCGAGGATGAGCGCGATGTCCTGCCAGCGCTTCTCGTGTGCCGAGCCGGGGACGTTGGTGTGCGCGAGCTCATCGATGATGGCCACCTGCGGATGGCGAGCGATGACCGCGTCCGTGTCCATCTCCTCGATCACCACGCCCCGGTACTCGATGCGGCGCCGAGGGATCTGCTCGAGTCCTTCCAACAGCTCGGCGGTGTGCGGCCGGCCGTGGGTCTCCACGAATCCAATGACCACATCCGTGCCGCGCTCCAGCCGCCGGTGCGCCTCCTCCAGCATGCGGAACGTCTTGCCCACTCCAGGCGCCATGCCCAGGTAGACGCGCAGCCGGCCGCGGCTGTCCACGGGGCGATCGCCCGT
>CAZENL010000042.1:0-24196 GCA_964513505.1 uncultured Anaerolineaceae bacterium | reverse complement strand
TTCAGCTTCAACGTCAAGGGCGGCCGCTGCGAGAACTGCAAGGGCGACGGCATCCTCAAGATCGAGATGCAGTTCCTGCCGGATGTCTATGTTCCCTGCGAGGTGTGCGGCGGCAAGCGCTACAACCGCGAGGCGCTGGAGATCCACTACCGCGGCCACTCCATCGCGGACGTGCTGGAGATGACCACGGACGAGGCACTGGAGGTGTTCCAGGCTGTGCCCTCCATCCGCACCAAGCTCCAGACGCTGGTGGACGTTGGCCTCGGGTACATCCGCCTCGGGCAGCCCGCGACCACGTTGAGCGGCGGCGAGGCCCAGCGCGTGAAGCTGTCCACGGAGCTTTCGCGGCGAGCGACCGGCAAGACCGTCTACCTGCTGGATGAGCCGACGACCGGTTTGCACTTTGCGGACGTGGAGAAGCTGCTTCAGGTGCTCCACCGGCTGGTGGACAACGGCAACACCGTGGTGGTGATCGAGCACAACCTTGACGTGATCAAGACCGCCGACTGGCTGATCGACCTGGGGCCGGAGGGCGGCGCCCGCGGCGGCGAGGTCATAGGGGCGGGCACCCCTGAGCAGATTGCCAGGACGCCGGGGTCCGCCACGGGCGAGTACCTGGCTCGCGTCCTGCGCGGCGAGCCGCTGGTGCCGCTGTCAGACGTGACCTTCGCCGAGGCGTCCGGCCGCTCCGACCGCAGCGTCCAGATCCCCATCGAAGTGTCCACGGCCGTCCGGAACTCCCGGAAGCGCGCCGCACCTGCGATCAGCCGCTGACGCCCTACACGATCTCCGAAAGCTTCTGCCCATGACGGTCGACGGCGACTTCGTGGTGCCGTTGGCCGCGATCATCGGTTTGGGAGCCGGCGTCTGGTTCCGCGGAAACGGCGCGTCCTGGTTCCGGGTCGCGACGGTGGTCGCATTCTTTGCATACCTGGGGCTGGTAGTCAGCCTGACCCTCTTCCCGATCACGCTTGGAGCCGTGTCCCGGCCGGAGGTGGCCAGCCTGCGGAGCCTGATCCACCTGCGGCTGTTCGAGGACCTGGTGCGGAGCGAAACGTCGCGCAGCCAGGCGCTGCCGAACATCCTGCTCGGCCTCCCGTTCGGATTGCTCCTGCCCATGCTGGGCGTCCGGTCTGCCTGGAAGGTGATCGTGCTCGGACTCGGGCTTGGCCTGGGGATCGAAGGCTTCCAGTTCGTGGAGGACGTGATCTACCGCGCGGAATACCGAACCGTGGACATCAACGACGTGGCGCTGAACTGGCTCGGCGTGGCGATTGGGCTGGCCATCTTCCTGATTGCGCACGCAGCGTCTCGATCGTGGTTCGAAGACCGGCGTGGAGGCGCACCCGAGCGGCTTTGACGCCGACGCGGCCGGCAATCGGCCGCTCACCTA
The DNA here is from genome assembly GCA_964513505.1 of uncultured Anaerolineaceae bacterium. Classification (GTDB taxonomy): domain Bacteria; phylum Chloroflexota; class Limnocylindria; order Limnocylindrales; family CSP1-4; genus JAFMJV01. The sequence goes on along the minus strand of CAZENL010000042.1, from coordinate 22,803 downwards.
GACTCTGCGACCGTGCTTGCCTTCATCGACCAGTTCGTCATCCCGTTCCTCAACTCGCTGTATGGCGCGGTGGGCTACCTGGGCGTGCTGTTTGCCATGACGATCGAATCGGCGATGATCCCGCTCCCCAGCGAGCTGATCCTGCCGTACGCGGGTTTCCTGATCTCGGACCCCACGCAGTTGGAGCCGCTGACGCGCTCTCCGTGGGGGTTCTGGGTGGTCGTCATCGTGGCCACCATCGGGAACACGCTTGGCTCGTTGATCTCGTACGGGATCGGGGCATACGGCGGCCGTCCGTTTCTCCAGCGCTACGGCCGCTACCTGTTGATCCGGCCCCACGAGATCGAACTCGCAGAGGTCTTCTTCGTCCGCTGGGGACGGATCACGGTGTTCGTCGGTCGCCTGCTCCCGGTGGTGCGGACGTTCATCAGCTTCCCGGCGGGCGTGGCGCGCATGCCGCTGCGGTCGTTCATCCTCTATTCGACGGCCGGAGCGTTCGTGTGGAGCGTGCTCCTGGTGTGGGTGGGGCAGGGGCTTGGCTCGCGCTGGACCCAGATCCGCGACCAGTTGAAGCCGTTCGACACCCTGATCCTGGTGCTGGTCGTGCTGGCCGCGGTCCTGTTCGTCTGGTGGCGCCTCGGCATGCCCGGTCGCCGGCGTCGCTCCTCGCCCTGAGGTCGCTGCGAGAACGCGGCGTATCCTTCGATGAGCTGGAGGCGACGGTCGCAGGATCCCCTCCGGAGCGCGTTTCGGAGCTGGATGCATGAGTTCGTCCGCCGTCAGTGAGCCATCTGCCACGGTCCCGGCCGGCTGGCACAACCGGATCATCACCATGCGGCGCGCCCTCGAGGCTCCGCCTGCACGTGTCTACCGCGCCTGGTCCGACCCGGTGGAGCTGGCGCGCTGGTTCGCACCGCGCGTCGAGGGCTCACTGGCCGTGGGTGCTCGCAGCGAGCTCATCTGGCACGACCGCCGCGTCAGCGTCGAGGTCCTGGAGGCACAGCCGGACGAGCACCTGCGGTTCCGCTGGTTCTGGTTGCCCGGCGACGGCTACGTGACACAGGTGCTCGTCCGAATCCAGCCACGCGGCTACGGAACCACGCTCACGCTGACGGATGGACCATTCGATCTGACGCATCCGGGCGTCCTGGATGCCTATGCGGGCGCGCTCGAAGGCTGGGGTGAAGCCCTTGCCGGGTTGCGCGCCTATCTCGACTTCACGGTCGACATTCGGCCTGCCCCCGCGTCCGGAGCGTCCTCCTCCTCCAGGTGAGACCTCAGGCGGCCAGCTCCGCTTCGTCGAACGCCTCGCGCAGGAACGGCGACGGCACGGCAGGGTCGTAGAGCAGCAGCAGCGACTTTCGCGCCCGGGTCCAGGCCACGTACGCCAGGCGGCGCTCCTCCTCCAGGGCTCTGGCCGGGTCGCTGGCCTCGGTCAAGGTCCGCTCGCTCGGGAACGCGCCCTCGTCCAGGCCGATCACGGCCACGTGGTCGAACTCCAGGCCCTTGGTGGTGTGCATGGTGGCCAGGACCAGGCGGGCGCCTTCCTGGTGGAGCTCCACGCGCCGGCGACGGGCCGCCTCGATGGCCTCCGCGAATGCCGGTCCGGACCCGTGTGGAGCGGCCCATCCGAGGATCGATCGGCGCAACGTGGTCGAGACGTCTGTCATCGATCGCAGCGTCCGGTCGAGCGCATCCAGTGGCAGGCCGGCCGCAACGGGTAGGGATCGAAGTCCGCTGACCAATCGGTCAAGGGCGGCCTCGTCCAGCAACAGCCCTTCCTGTGCCGCCTGGTAGGGAATGCCGCGCTCGATGGCAATGGCCGCAAACGGCGCGAGCTCCGCGTTGGTCCGCGCCAGGACCGCGTAGCCACCGTCTTCATGGCCGTACCAGGCGTCGAACAGTCGGCGGGCGCGCGCGAGTGCGTCCCCGGGGTCCGGAGCCAGGACCAGGCGGCCGGCCGCCTTCGGCCCAGCTTTGATGACCTTGGCGAAGCGTTCCTGGCCGTGTTCGATGAGCCGCACCGCGCGCTCGACGACCGGCGCCGGGCAGCGATAGTTGGTCTCCAGGTCCACCCGTCTGAGGCCCGGCAGGGCTGCCGCAAGGCCGAGGATGCGCCGCACGTCCGCCAGGCGCCAGGCGTAGATGGTCTGGTCGTCGTCACCCACCAGGAATACGTCGCGGGCAGGCTCGCAGAGGATCAGCGCCAAGTCCAGTTGCGAACGATCCAGGTCCTGTGCCTCATCGACGAGCAGGGTGGAGCAGCGCTCCCGCCAACGGTCGCGGATGCGGGCGTCCTCCCGCAGCAGCGCCAGGGCGCGCGCTACCAGGTCGTCGAAGTCGAGGGCGTTCCGTTCTCGCAGGGCAGCGCGATAGCGAGCGAAGGCGACCCGGATGGCTGCGTCCAGCTCCGTGCCGTCAGCCGGTGGTGCGGCGCCCGGGTCAAGCGTGAAACGGGAGAACGCGTCATCAAGGACACGCAGCTGGGCGGCCGGCAGTGGCCGGCCCGCGATCTCCGCCAGCAGCGACGCGCGGTCCACCAGGCGGCGCACGTCCACGCCGGCATCGGCCAGGATCTCGCGGCCCAGCGCGTGGAACGTGCGCACCCTGACCGTGCCGGGTTCCGCCCCGAGCGGCTCCAACGCGTCATTCAGCCGTGATGCCAGCTCGTCGGCGGCACGCTTATTGAAGGTCAGTGCGCAGATGCGCGCCGGGTCCGTCCCGGTGGCGATTCGCCACGCGATGCGTGCCACAAGCGTGGTGGTCTTGCCGCTTCCCGCCGGCGCGACACAGAGCACCGGGCCGGCCGCGGCCGTTGCCGCGTCGCGCTGATCCGGCGCCAGACGCGCCAGGCGTTCGGCGACCGCAGCGGGCAGGCGGTTCATGTGATGTCGCTCATGTGATGAGGATGAGCGCAACCGATCATCGGATGATTACCGGGAACTTGGCCATCGCTTGGCCGACGCACCGAGTATTCGCGCTGTTGTGGGAAAAATCGACGGTGTAAACCGCGATCAACTGGATATGATCCGGCCGGAGAGCGACCCCCCTTCGATCGGGCAGCCTGCCCGGTGCTGAGCTCGCTGGGTGACGCTTGAGAGGGCTTGGGTCGTGCTGGGTCCAGGAGTCTCAGGTCGGTCGATTCATTTCGTTTCGCGGCGGAACAGAGGGCGTGGGCAGCAGAGGCTCTGGGCGGCGATTGTCGCCGTCGCGGTCGCCGGGGTGCTTCCCTCTGCGAGCGCCGCGGCGGCAGCGCATGCGCCGGGCCTGAGCCCTGCGGGCCCCGAATCGAACGCCGCTCCCGCCAATTCGTTCGTCACCAGGAACGGCCAGGGATTGGTCGTGGATGGCCAGCCGTTTCGATTCTCGGGCCTGAACATCTACCAGGCCAATAGCGCCGGTAGTTGTGGCGGTGACTTCGTGGACGGCACGGGGCTGGACCAGGCCCTGACGTCCATCGGCAGCGGGATCGGCGTGATCCGTGCCTGGTTCTTCCAAGACCTCGCGACGAACGCTGGCCAGCGCGATTGGAGCGCTTTCGACCACACGATCGCGGTTGCCAAGGCACATGGCGTGCGCGTCATTGCCACGCTCGCCAACCAGTGGGCGGACTGTGAACCCGCCGCGGGCTACAAGGACCCAGCCTGGTACCAGACCGGCTACAAGAACCCCGATCCAGGTGGCACCGTCTCGTATCGAGATTGGGCGGCCGAAATCGCGGCTCACTACGCGAACGAGCCGACGATCCTTGCCTGGCAGCTCATGAACGAAGCCGAAGTCGGCGATTGCGGCACTGTTCCCGAGTCGACCGCGACGTCGCTGCTCAAGTCATTCGCGACCGACGTGTCGGGAGCCGTCAAGGCCGCGGACCCGAATCATCTTGTCTCACTCGGCACGATCGGCAGCGGCCAGTGCGGGGCAGAGGCCGATGACTACCAGGACGTCATGAGCGTCCCGAGCATCGACCTGTGCGAATACCACGATGACGTCAACCCGGGCGACCCTCTCCCTGGCGATCAATACAACGGTCTCCTGGTTCGTCTCCAGGAATGCGCCGGGCTGGACAAGCCGCTCTTCCTCGGGGAAGTCGGGATTCCACGCAACATCGACGGGACATCGACCAGTCCATTCAATCTACCCACGCGAGCAAGCGACATGGACGCGAAGCTCAGCGCCGAATACGTTCATGGCGTGGTCGGGGCGGTGGCCTGGAACTGGTCCAACACGCCGTCAGGAGCAAGCAGCTACGAGATTGGTCCTGGTGACCCGGTGCTGGACTCGCTGCGCCACTGGGGCGGTGGAGACTGTCCGGGCGCCGCAGCCGATGTCCTCACGGCGCCGCCGGCATCCGTGCGCCAGGACCAGCTGACGAGCGACTGCTCGATCCGCATGTTCGAAGAAGGCGTGTTCAAGTCTCCGGCGGCGGGTATTCCCGTGGACGTCGACCAGCCTGGTACCTACGACGGCAGGCACGCTCTCACTCCGTCGGTGATCCCGCCCGGTACGCCAACAGAGACATTCTTCCTTCACGCGGATCGCCATGCCGCACCCTCTGACCAGCTGCCTTTCGACGCGACCTTTTCGTTCCCGTACCCGGTCCTGGGAGTCCAGCTCCGGTCAGAGAGCCTGGACGCGGCAGAGGCATCCGGGATTGCCCATGTCGGGACGCTCTATCCGGTCGGATCTTCATTGCGCGGGCTTGAACTGACGGCCGACGGGGCGTCAGATGCGGTCGTCCTGAGTCAGGACGGCATGAGGTTGACCGTCCATTTCGTGGTCCAGAACATCTTCGATCAGGTCAGGGTCATCACCGGGCCGCCGGCGGTCGCTGACCTGGTTCTGACCGACGACATTCCAACCATCGTCCCGCTCGGCGACCAGGTCACCTACAACCTGAAGGTGACCAACCTCTCGGGTCCCGATTCAGCGGCCGATGTCGTATTGACCGATCTGCTGCCACCCACGGAAACGTTCGTCACGGCAGCACCCTCGAAGGGCACGTGTTCCGTGAGCGACGGGACTCTCAGCTGCGAATTCCACACCCTGGCCCAAGGGGACGAGGCCGACGTCCAGATCACGTTCGATATCGGCCAGGCGGGTTCGATGACCAATGCGGTGACGGTGAGTTCGAGCGCGGCCGACCCGGACATGTCCAACAACACCATCACGACGACGACTACCACCTGCAACGTCTCCGACACACCCGGCCCGACCGGAACCGTGTCCACATGGGGTCGCGATGATCGAGGCCAGCTCGGCAATGGCACCGTTGACATCACGCCGGCAGCGACTCCCGCGCCGATCAATGTGGCCGGCGTCTCGTCGATCGCAGCTGGGGGTTTACATGACCTTGCCGTCCGCCCCGTGGGTCTGGGTGAGGTTTGGGGCTGGGGGGACAACACGTATGGAGAACTCGGCACGCGGCCCGGGATCGACCCTCAGCCAGAGCCGCAGATCGTGCCGCATATGACCCAGGTCACCAGTGTCGACGCATCCTGGGGCTACAGCGTGGCCCTCCGCTGTGACGGGACGGTCTGGACGTGGGGCTATCCGGGCTTCGGGGAACTGGGTCACCCCGGTGACGGCCTCACACCGGCACCGGTTCGTGGCACCGGCGGCTCGATCCTGCGCGGCGTCACCCAGATTGCCCAGGGATACGGCCACGATGTCGTCCTGGCCGGGGGTCAGGTGCTGACGTGGGGCAAGAACCTCTACGGTGAGATCGGCGACGGTTCATTGGAGGACGCTTCGCAGGCGGTGCCAGTGCCCCTCCCGCAAGGGGTGACCATTGTTTCCGTCGGCGCCGCGGACTTCGACTCGTTCGCGATTACCGAGGATGGATCGGTCTACGCCTGGGGCATCAACGAACAGGGCGCGCTTGGTGATCCTGACTTCAGCGCGCCGTACAGCAGCTCGCCACGGCTCGTGCCGGGCATCGAGGATGCCGCATCGGTGGACGGAGGGGGATACGACAATTTCATGCTTACGAGATCCGGCGAGGTTTGGGGATGGGGACCCTCGTCGGCGCTCGGCCTGCCCTTCGGGACCGTTGTGGCGCCAACTCGGCTGACTGGTCTGCCGTTGGCGTCCGATCTCAAGGCCGGCTCCGGCGGCGCCGTGATCGCTCAGGCGGACCGCTCGATCTGGACCTGGGGCAGCGGCCCAGATCAGGGTAGGACTGACAGCGCCACGTACGGACCGATCCTGGATCTCGGCGCAGCGATCGCGGTGGACGACAATCAGGACGGAGCGCTCGCCATCATCGCTTCCGGCCTCGCCCCCCAGACGATCACATTCACGTCGAGCCCGCCTACCGCCGCATACGTTGGGGGCCCGAGTTACGCGCTGAGCGCAACTGGGGGCGCATCTGGGAGTCCGGTCGTGTTCAGCGTGGACGCCGCGTCCTCCGGTGTGTGCACGATCAGCGGTTCGACTGTGTCGTTCGCCGCGGCCGGCACGTGCACGATTGATGCAGATCAGGCTGGCGACGCGCATTACGCGGCCGCGCCGCAGGTCCAGCAGACCTTTTCCGTCGCAAGCCACACCACGCCAGCTGTCACGCTCGCGCGACTCCCCGACGTGAGTCCTTCGAACGCGGCGAGCTTCCTGATCTCGGCCACGTGGTCTGAGCCGGTCACCGACTTCACGGTCTCCGATGTGAGCGCAACCGGCGCCGTCGTGTCCGGCTTCAGCGGATCGGGGACGGCATACACGTGGACCGTCACGCCAACTGCCGACGGGTCAATCTCCACGACCGTCGCGGCGGGTGCGGCGACGGACCTCAACGGATACGTCTCCGGTGCCGCCATCAGCTTGCCTGTGTGGATCAGCGACCAGAGCCCGCCCGCCATCACCAACGTGAGCCTGAACCATGCCAGCGTGACGCCTGGAGCGGCTGTGTCGATACATGCGACGGCGTCCGATCCGAGGCGGGTCGGATCGGCTCAATACAGCATCGACGGCGGTCAGTGGTTCGTGGCGTCCCCCGATGACGGGTCGTTCGGCGATGCGACAGAGGCAATCAGTGCGTCCCTGGCAGCCCCCGGGGCGGCTGGCTCGCACCACATCTGCCTCCGCGCAAACGATGCGCTCGGCAATGAAAGTGACGGCTCGGCGTGCGCGACGCTGACCGTGGTGAAGGCCAGTCAGACCATCACCTTCGCCAATCCGGGCACCAGGACGATGATCCAGTCACCGCTGACGGTGACCGCGACGGCCAGTTCGGGCCTTCCCGTGACGCTCTCTTCAACGACCCCTTCCGTGTGCACGGTGACTGGCTTCGCGATCACGCTCGTGATCCCCGGGTCGTGCTCCATCACGGCGACCCAGGCAGGAAGCGCCGGTTACAACGCTGCCCCGCCCATCACGCGCACCTTCACCGTCAACAAGGCCAACCAGACGATCACCTTCGCCAGCCCGGGCACGCGGACCATGCTGCAGTCGCCGCTGACGGTCAGCGCCACGGCCAGCTCGGGCCTTCCCGTGACGCTCTCTTCAACGACCACGTCTGTATGCACCGTGACGGGTTTCGCGATCGCGTTCGTGATCCCCGGCTCATGCTCCATCACGGCGACCCAGGCCGGGAATGCCAGCTACAACGCCGCCCCTGCCATCACCCGCACCTTCACCGTCAACAAGGTGGGGCAGACGATTACCTTCGCAGCCATCCCAAATCAGACGCTGCCCGCCTCGACGGTGGCCCTCGCCCCGACCGCCTCATCCGGCCTGACGGTCGCGCTGAGCACGACGAGCGCCGCTGTGATTTGTACGCTCAGTGGCACGACCATCACCATCGTGGGTGCCGGCACGTGCACGATCACGGCCTCGCAGGGGGGCGATAACACCTACAACGCAGCCCCTTCCATCAATCGCTCGTTCACCATCAGCAAAGTCGCTCAGACGATCACCTTCGCGAACCCGGGGACCAGGACCTTGCTGCCCCCGACCTCGGATCCGGCATCGCATCCGACCGTGGTGACGAGCCCCACGGCCTCCTCCGGCTTGGCTGTGACACTCACCTCCAACAACTCAGTCGTTTGCACCGTGAGCGACTACACGGTCACCCTGCTGAGTGCCGGCACCTGCTCGCTGACCGCCAGCCAAGTCGGTGACGTCACCTACAAAGTGGCTCCCAACATCACCCGCACCTTCGCCGTCAACCAGGTCACGCAGACCATCACCTTCGTCAACCCGGGCAGTCAGTCGATTCACCTGCCGACCGTGAATGCGAGCCCGTGGGCCACGTCCGACCTGCCGGCGACCCTCAGCTCCAACAGCCCGGGCGTGTGCACCGCGTCGGGCACCACCATCACGTTGCTCGCCCTCGGCACCTGCTCGATCAGCGCGACGCAGCCGGGCAATGCCAACTACCGGGCGGCAACCACGGTCACACGGACGTTCACGGTGGTCGACCAGGTGACCCAGACCATCGTCCTGCCGAATCCCGGCCCGCAATCGATGCTCGTGCCCACCGTGCTCGCCAGCCCCTGGGCAAGCTCCGGCCTGCCGGTGACGCTGACCTCCACGACCTTGCCGGTCTGTACCGTGAGTGGCAGCCTGATCACCCTGCACGCGGCCGGGTCGTGCGCGCTGACGGCTACCCAGCCTGGCGACGTCGCCCATCGGGCTGCGGCGACAGCCCACCAGACCTTCACCGTCACGGCATCAACGCCGCTTGGGTTCGTGGTGGCCAACGGCACGCAACTCAAGATGGACGGCCAAACCTTTGTGTTCGACGGTGCCGCCGTGTACCACGCAAGCTCGGGCAATCCTGCCCAGACGCCGGCGCAGGCGATCGCGCTGGCCTCGCAGGCCAAGCTCAACATCGTCCGCCTGACCGACATCTTCGACGAGAGCGCCAACGGCAACCCCTACTCGGAAACCAACTGGGCCATCCAGGACGAACTCATCGCACGGGCGCGCGGGGCCGGGATGCGCGTGGTCCTGGACCTCTCCTCGTTCCGCAACTACCTGGTCAACCGCGACATCCGCCTCAGCGGTGTGAACTGCGGCGGTGGGGCGGTTCGAACCCCGGCCGACTACCTGGCCGTGGATCCGTACCGCCCGGCACTCGAAAGTGAGTGGGAAACGTTCCTCTCCTGGGTTGTCAACCGCGTCAACACAATGACCGGCGTGCGCTATGGCGACGACGCCACGATTGCCGTGATCTCGGTCGCCGGAGAGCCTCATGGGTCTGGGACCGAGGACTGCGGCAAGGCCGTCTCCACCTCAGACCTGACCGATTTCTATGCCCGGACCCTGGGCTACCTCGCCTCGATCGACCCGAACCACCTCCGTTCCAACGGTGGCCTCACCCAGACGGACTGGCAGCAGGTCTACGGAGGCACCGCCAACTCGGGCATCGACGGCCAGTCCATCTTCGCCCTGACCGCCAACACGCTCCCGTCGCTGCACACGTACCCACCTGCGTACGCCTCGGATGGAACCCCGATCGATTACCAGTCGCCCAATCTCGGGCTGTTCGCACACTCGCTCAACAAGCCCTGGTTCACGGAGGAGTTCGGCTGGACCCAGTCCTACGGAGACGCGAAGCGGGCGAGCTATTACCAGTGGCTCTACGCCGAGCAGGCCACCTATGGCTCGTCGGGCGCCCTGTTGTGGAACCTGGGCGACGAGATCGGCTTTCATACGTACGACGTGAATCCCAACACGCCTTCGACCTGGGCGGTCGTGCTCACGCATTAGGGAGCCGGACGGGTCGATCAGAAGCCCCCGCCGCCTCCACCGCCGCCCCCTCCGCCACCGCCGCCGTAGCCGCCACCCGAGGCAGAGACGCCCGTCGTGCTGATGGAGCTGACCATGCCTGCGAAGTCCCCGACGGACGCGGTCGAGCCGCTGTACCAGACCGGCGCCCACACGGTGCTTCGCGTGGCATCGGATGCCAGGCTGCGCTTGACCAGGGCGTCGATCGCGGCGCTCATCCCGAAGGAGACGCTCCACACGGTCAGCTCATCTGGCGTGGTGATCCACGGCAGGCGCCTCTGCGTCCCTGCCACCGCCTCGTCCACGGTGGCCGCTCGCGCGATCTCGTACCGCAGCGTGTTGCGGTAGGCGAGCGCCATCGCGAGGGTCTGGGCGCCTTCCGTGGTGCGTGCGGGCATGTAGCGTGCCAGCACGGCGATGGCCACACCGGAGCCGAGCAGCAGCAGCACCGGCGTCAGGAGGTACCCACGAAGGTATTGAATGGTGTGTCCGCTACTCCCGGACGTGTCCAGTACGAAGGCCCAGAGGAGGACCACGGCGACGACTGCCACGGCTCCGCCGACGGCATGCCAGCGCCCCACGATTCGCATCGGGTCCGTACGGAACCAGCCGGAAGCCAGCGCCGCCTGCCCCAGATCCTTCTTGAATCCCGACCTCAGTTTCATGCCCATGCCCTTGAGACGCAGCCGATCGCTGGTGATGACACCATCGATGCTCTGGCTGGCGATCGAAGCAGCCAGTTGGGCCTCGGGTCCGCCGAGCGGGCGCTGCCGCGCGTCGACCGACGACGGGTCGACCAGCGGCGCAGGCGGCACGACCAGATCCACCCGCGGGTGCTTTGGAAACGTGTCGTCCTGCCGGAAGGTCACCAGTCCACGGTGGCCGAGGTCGACGAGCGCGGCGGTGAAGGCCTGGTCGTCGACCCGGTCATTGGCCAGGACGCTGGCGAGGGACGGGGTCAGCCCGGGCGGCGGCGAGGGGAGGAGGACGGAGTCGTCGATCAGAGGGATGCGTGCATCGCGCCCGCGCCGCCACCAGGCCAGCCCAAACCAAGCGAGGGCCAGCGCGGCGACGGCGATGACGAGTCCATCCTCTGCAAGGTCCACGGTGTCCTGCTGGCCTCGGGCCGGGTTGCCGCCGACGACCACCGCCGCGTCGACGCGGGCGATCCCAGCCAACAGGGCTCCGTCGAGGTCGCCGTTCTTCGCGAGCGGCAGCATGGTGTCGTTGACCAGCCCCTGGAGGTCGGCCTCGGACAGATAGCTGTCAAGGAACCCTCTGCCTCCGTAGAGGTAGATCTGGCCGTGCTGGAGCGTGGTATCGAGGTCGAAGAGGACGACCAGCCCGTCGTCGATGCCCTTCCGGCCGACACCCCAGGTGTTCATGATGGTCAGCGCGTCTGCTTTCGCGGTGTCCAGCCCCACCTTGGAGAGCCCCGAAGGCCACGACACGACCGCGATCTCGGCGCCCGTCCGCGCCGTCATACCGGCGATCTCCGACTGGACTTCCTGGATCGTGGCGCCCTGCCACACGTTGGCGAGGTCGTAGACGTATTGCCCCGTCTGCGTCGGCGGCAGCGCGAGCGGTGTTGAGGCAAGCGCCGGCAACGCGAGGAAGGCCGCGAACAAAGCCGCGGCGACGGAGGCCCACCGGACAACCCGTCGACGGCCGCTCCCTGCGCGAGACCGGTCCAACGTCATGTCCTCCCCGTGCGGCACGCTCGGCGATCAGTCTGAGTCACCGCTCGGCTGATTGGAACCCTTAGCATCGACACGTGGCAACGCACACCGTCACGAACCCCGCCATCAAGGCCATTCTCGCCAAACTGCCCGATCGCCCGGGCGTCTATCTCATGCGCGACTCACGCGGCCGCGTGCTCTACGTGGGCAAGGCGCAGAGCCTCCGCAACCGCGTGCGGCAGTACTGGCAGAAGAGCCGTGCCGGGAGTGGCTCCCAGGCCCCGTTGCGCATCGAGCAGGCGATCGACCGCGTCGCGGACGTGGAGTACACGCTCACCGACACGGTCAGCGAGGCGCTGCTGCTGGAAGGCACGCTCATCAAGCGCCACCAGCCGCGCTTCAACGTCCGCCTCAAGGACGACAAGAGTTATCCCTACATCAAGGTCACCCTGACAGACGACTTCCCGCGCATCGAACGGACCCGGAAGCTACCCCAGGACGGCAGCCGCTACTTCGGCCCGTACGCCTCGGCCAGCAGCGTGGACGAGGCCATGAACCTGATCCGGCGCCTGTTCCCGTTCCGCACCTGCACCATCGATATCAAGGAGGGGGAGCGCGCCCTCCCCAGGCCGTGCCTGCTGTACCACATCAAGCGCTGCCAGGGCCCGTGCATCGAGGCCATCTCCAAGGACGCATACCGCGCCGACATCGACCAGGTGATGCTCTTCCTGGAGGGCCGCAAGGAAACCGTGGCCAAGGCACTCCACAAGGAAATGCAGGTCGCTTCCGACCTGATGGAGTACGAGCGGGCGGCCGCGCTGCGGGACAAGGTCAAGGCCATCGAGCGGACCATGGAGAGCCAGAAGATGGCGGCCTTCAAGCGCGCGGACGAAGACGTGCTGGGCTACGCACGCGCCGGCAACGAAGCGGCGGTGCAGCTGTTCGCCATCCGCGAGGGCACCACCATCGGCCGTGATGTGTTCCTGCTGGAGAACCTGGGCGACGGGCCGGATGAAGAAGCCATTTCCGCCTTCATCAAGCAGTACTACGCAACGGCCGGCTCGGTGCCGCCGCGCGTGCTCGTACCCAGCGTCCTGCCGGACGCGGAGGAACTGACCGCCTTCCTGGAGGCGCGCCGCGGGACCAAGGTTGCGCTCAGCGTGCCGCAGCGCGGCGAAGGCCGCGCCCTGATGGACCTGGCGGGGCGCAACGCCGGCGAGACGCTCAGCCGCGAGCAGGCGCGCTGGATGGCGGACGAGGGCAAGACCCTCGCCGCGCTGGAAGAGCTGGCCGACGCGATCGGCCTGCCGGCGCCGCCGCTGCGCATCGAGTGCTACGACATCAGCAACATCCAGGGTGCCTACACGGTCGGCAGCATGGTCGTCTTCGAGGACGGCCGGCCGCGCTCCGGCGAGTACCGGCGCTTCCGCATCAAGACCGTGCAGGGGCCCAACGATTTCGCCAGCCACCAGGAGGTGCTGCGGCGCCGTTTTGCCAGGAGCATGGCGGCGGAGGAGGGGAGTGCCGAGGAGTTGCGCTGGCGCATGCCGGACCTGGTGATCATCGACGGTGGCAAGGGCCAGGTGAGCGCGGCGCGCGAGGTGATGGACGCGATGGGCCTCCACGATCTGCCGCTGGTCGGCCTGGCCAAGGAACGAGAGGAGCTGTTCCGGCCCGGCGAGTCGGCGCCGATCGTGCTGCCGGCCACCTCACAGGCCCTCTACATGGTCCAGCGCCTGCGCGACGAGGCGCACCGCTTCGCCATCACCTACCACCGGAAGCTGCGTGCTCAGGCGCAGACGAAGTCTGTGTTCGACGAGATGCCCGGCATCGGCCCGGCCCGCAAGCGCGCGCTGCTGCGGGTCTTCGGTTCCGCCAAGCAGCTCAGGAACGCGACCATCGACGAGATCAGCTCGGTGCCCGGCATCAGCCGCACGCTGGCTCACAAGATTCGCGAGTATCTGGACGCGTAGACTCTGAATCATGAAAATACTTGCTCGGGTTGCGGTGATCGTCGGCCTGGTGTTTGCGGTCTCTGGCTGCGGGCTCGTCCGTGGCTTCCTGATCGCACGGCCGGTGCCGGCCCCTCTGCCGGTCGAGACATCCGCTCCGCCAACACCGGCGCCCAGCCTCGGGTCCGGCTCGACCGACTGTGTCATCGGGACGTGGGCGCTGGTACATACGGCATCCCAGCCGGTGAACATGGACGTCCTTGACCAGACGCAAACGATCGTCCAGAACCGACTCGCGGCGGTCGGGATCCCGGCCGCCATTAGCCTCCACCAGCCGGACCAGTTCTCGGTCACGTCGCCGGCATGGGCCGATGCGGAGGAGGTGCGCAACCTGGTCGGCGACACCGGTCAGCTGCTCTTCATCCCGGTGCCGACCGAGTTCGAGACCACCATCGCTGAGGGACAGCCGGTCCCAGCGGGCATGCCGGTCACGCCCATCATCGCCGGCGACCAGATCGCTTCGGCGCGGTCGAGCACGTCCCAAACGGGTCTGCCCACCATCGACCTGTCGCTCAAGACCCAGGGCGCCGCAGCCTTCGACGCCTACGCGGCCGCTCATCTGGGCGATCAGTTCGCCATCGTGCTGGACGGCATCGTCCAGTCAGCGCCGACCATCAACGCGACGCACTTCGACGGCCAGGCGCAGATCGCCGGCAGCTTCACCCAGGCACAAGTCGATCTGCTCGTGGCTGTCCTTACCTTTGGCGCGCTGCCGCTGCCGGTCACGTCGGTCCAGTCAGTGCCGGGAAGTTGCGCAGCCATCGGCTCCTGATGCCCCGGCAGGCTCTCCAGCGCCCCAATCGCATGCCGATTCACGGGTAAGTCAGGAATCCCGGCCGCTTCCGATACAATCCCCGCCGAATGCAACGGGTACTTCCCTATTTCGTCGTGGCCGCCTTCCTGGCTGCCCTCGCCGTGGCCATCCTGCCCGGATTCGAGACCAAGCTGGGTCTGGACCTGGTCGGTGGCCTGCGCGGCGAGTATCAGATTCAGGCGACCGACTCCCAGTCGGTGACGCCAGCCATCCTCCAGCAAACCCGCACGATCATTGAGAACCGCGTCAACGCGACCGGCGTCACGGAGCCCGTGGTGACCACCCAGGGCGCCGACCGAATCAGCGTTGAGCTGCCCGGCGCCGTGGACGAGAACGAGATCCGCAGCCTGGTCGGCAAGACCGGCAAGCTGGTCTTCATCCCGGTGCCATCCACCTTCTCAGGCCAGGTCACGGAGGGCCAGCCACTCCCTGCCGGCATGGATGCCACGCCGATCTTCGGGGGAGATCAGGTGGACGCCGCGCGGCCGGGCACCACATCCACCGGCCTGCTCGCGGTGGACCTGTCGCTCAAGAGCCAGGGCGCGGCGCTCTTCGACCAATACGCGGCCGCGCACTACGGTGAGCAGTTCGCCATCGTGCTGGACGGCATCGTGCAGTCCGCGCCGACCATCAACGCCACCAAATTCAACGGGCAGGCGCAGATCTCGGGCAGCTTCACGACCGCCGAGGTGACGGCGTTGGTGACCGTGCTCAACTACGGCTCGCTGCCGTTGGAGATCAAGGAAGTCGGCTTCCTGACCGTGAGCCCCACGCTCGGCGAGAACTTCCTCAAGCAGACGATCCTCGCCGGTGCGATCGGAATCGGGCTCGTGCTCATCTTCATGCTCGTCTTCTACCGATTGCCCGGCGCAGTGGCCTGCGTCGCGCTTCTCTTCTACTCACTGGTGGTCTACTCGCTGTTCCGAGTGATCGGGGTGACGCTGACCTTGGCCGGCATTGCGGCCTTCGTGCTCTCGGTGGGTATGGCGGTGGACGCCAACATCCTGATCTTCGAACGCACCAAGGAAGAACTGCGCGCCGGGAAGACCCTCAGCGCGGCCATCGAGGCGGGCTTCAATCGCGCCTGGAACTCCATCCTGGACTCCAACGTGTCCAGCCTCATCACCGCCACGATCCTGTACTACTTCGGCTCATCGACCATCCGCGGCTTCGCCCTGGTGCTGATCATCGGCGTGCTGACGTCGATGTTCACAGCCATCTCCTTCAGCCGCATCCTGTTGCGCTGGGTGGTCCGCCAGCCGTGGGCCCGAAAGGCCAGCCTGTATGGCGTGCGCGAGGAAGAGTTCCTGACCCAGACGCCGCGTGTCCGCTCGAGGGAAGCCGGCGCACGTGTTTGACATCATCGGGAAGCGGAAGTGGTTCTACGGACTGAGCCTCGCCGTTACCGTCCCGGGACTGATCTTCATCCTGCTCACGCTGATGCCCGGCAGCCACATGGGCCTCCAGTTCTCGATCGATTACACCGGCGGGACGGAGTGGGAGATCCATTTCGCGAACGGGCTCCCGACCTCCGAGGCCGTGCAGCAGGTGCTGACCGACCAGGGCCTCACGGGCACCATCACGGTCACCAAGTCACCCGACGGGCGCCAGTTCATCCTGATCAAGACCGAGCCCATCGGACTGCGTGACGTCGACGCGCCGTGTGCAACGCCCGCGCCGTCGGCCTCGGTGTCGCCGAGTGCATCGCCGCTGGCGAGCGGGTCTCCCGACGCCGGCGCATCTGTGGGCCCATCCACGTCGCCGGGACCGACTCCGTCACCCCAGCCGACTCCGTCACCGTCGCCGAGCGCATCGCCGTCCCCGGCCGTCTCGCCGGCGGGCACGCCCGCCGCCAGCCTGCCGCCGTGCCCCGCTGCGACACCTGCGCCATCCGCCGCGGCCGGGGCCGTCGGTGCCTCGCCCGGTGCCAGCGTTCCCCCGTCGGCCGCCCAGGCAAGCGGCAAGCTGGCGGAGCTGAAGACCGCGCTTGAAACCAAGTTCGGACCCATCGACGACGTGCTCATCGAGACCAACGTCGGCCCGGTGGTGAGCGCCGAGCTGGTGCAGCAGGCGATCATCCTGATCCTGTTCGGCACCCTCGGAATCATGATCTGGATCACGTTCCGCTTCGGCGACTTCCGCATGGGCGTGACCGCGATCGTGGCCCTGATCCACGACGTGATCGTGGTCGTTGGCATCTTCGCGATCCTCGGGACCGTGGTGGGTCTCCAGCTGGACGCCCTGTTCGTGACGGCCATGCTGACGGTCATCGGATTCTCGGTGCATGACACGATCGTGGTGTTCGACCGCATCCGCGAGAACCGCGTGCGCCATGCGGGCGAGGCGTTCGAGCAGATCGTCAACCACAGCATCCTCCAGACCGTCGGCCGGTCGATCAACACATCCATGACCGTGGTCATCACGCTGTCGGCACTGTTCCTGTTCGGCGGCCAGGCCATCCATGCGTTCGTGCTTGCCTTGCTGATCGGCATCGTGTCGGGGACCTACTCGTCGATCTTCAACGCCTCGCCGCTGCTCGTCGATTGGCACCGCTGGTCGGACCGGCGCAAACAGGCTGAGGCGGCCGCGACGCGGGCAGGCCAGGCAAGGGCGACGTAAGCCGCAGTGCAGGGCCCGGGGTCAGACTCCGTTGCCGTGACGCTGCCACTCGTACCACGCCATGACTGGCTCGTTCCGCGGGCCGCGGACCTCAGACCGGAAGTGCGCGCCCTGGCCACGGAGCGGGGGCTGAGCGGCCGGCTGCTCAAGGTGCTGGCACGCCGGAGTGACCTGACCGAGGCGGAACTGCGCTCATTCGTCGACGCGCCGGAAGCGGCACTCCACGACCCGATGTTGCTGCCGGATGCCCACCGCTTCCGCGAGCGCGTCCGTCGCGCCGCCGCCAGCGGCGAGCGTGCCCTGGTCTTCGGCGATTTCGATGCGGATGGGCTGACCGGCCTGGCCATCCTGACACTTGCCCTGCGCCGTCTCGGCATCGACACGCAGCCCTACGTCCCGAACCGGCTGGACGAAGGCCACGGCCTGTCCCTGGCAGCCGTGGACCTGGCGCGCGCGGAGAACCGCACGCTGATCGTCACGGTGGACTGCGGCACGACCAGCGTCGCGGAGATTGCGACCGCCGCGGAGGCCGGCATCGATGTGCTGGTCACGGATCACCACGCCATCCCGGAGGTCCTGCCGAGGGCGGTCGCCATCGTCAACGCACACCGGCCCGAGTCTGTGTACCCGGATCCGCGCCTGTCGGGGGCGGGCATCGCCTTCAAGCTCGGCCAGCTGCTGTTCGCAGACGGCACGGCGGAGGACCGCGCATGGGCTCTGGGCCTGGCAGACCTCGCCTGCATCGGCTCGGTGGCGGACGTGGTCCCGATCGCGGGCGAGAACCGCGCCATCCTGCGGCTGGGCATCGGGAAGCTGAGTTCCAACCCCCGGCCGGGGCTGGCCGCGCTCCTTGCGGCGGCCGGCGTGGACCGCCGCCGCGTGGACGTGGAGACGATCGGGTTCGTGATCGCACCGCGCATCAACGCCGTCGGCCGAATCGGAGAGGCCGGCGCGGCCGTGCGACTGCTGCTGTCCGAGGATCCAGCGGAGGCAGATGCGCTGGCGGCGGAGCTCCAACAGGCAAACCTGCTGCGCCGCGAACTGATGGCCGTGGCATTGGACGAGGCGCGCGTCGCGCTCGCCGCCCAACTCGCTGCGGACGCGCCTGGGGACGCGCGTGCCCACGCGCCTGGCGACCCGGCGGCCCAGGCGGCCGGCGTGCCGCTGATCGTGGTCAGTGGGCCGTGGCCGGTCGGCATCATCGGCCTGGTTGCGGGCCGCCTGGCGGAGGAGCACAACGCGCCGGCGGTCGTCTTCTCCACGACCGTGGAGCCGTGGCGCGGCTCCGCGCGGAGCGTTCCCGGATTCGATCTCGCGGCCGCATTCACGGCCTGCGGGGACCTCTTCGAGCGGTTCGGTGGCCACCCGGCAGCGGCTGGGTGCCACATGCCCTCTGGCCACTACGCGGCGTTCCGGGACCGTTTCGGTGCGCTGGCCGCGGCCCGTGAACCGGCCGCGTCCGCCGCCCGCGGCCGGCGCCCGTTGACCCTGGACCTGGTCCTGCGCGCGGAATCGGCGGATTACGTACTCTTGCGCGAGTTGTCGCCGCTTGACGAGGGTGCGGACGATCCACCGCTTGTTGGTCTGGCCGGGTTCGTGGTCGCGCGAGCTCGTCCGGCCAAGGGTGGCCACACTCAGCTGACGCTGCGCAGGGGAACAGAAGTGCTGGACGCCATCTGCTTCGGTCGATCGGACCTGGCGGAAATCCTCACCCAAGGCCAGGAGATCGATGTGGTGGCGCGCCTTTCGACCCGCACGTTTGCCGGCTATGAGTCGCTCCAGCTGGATATCCGCGACGTCGCGCCCGCTGGTTGGCTGAAGCGCATCGCCGGAGCGGGAGTGCCGGCACAGGTAGCGGTCGTGCTGCCGATCACGGAGGAGCGAGCCCAAGCGCTTTCCGTGCCCGGATGACGGGCGGGCGCCAGGCAGGGCCGGCGGACACGCCGAGTCGCCGTTCGCGCGGTGGCCCGGGCGCGCCGATCGCACCGCTGGTGTCGGTCGTCGGCCTGATCGTCATCGTGCTGGGCAGTCTCTTCGTGTTCTCCACGTTCGGACTTCAGGCCTCGAGCGACGTGGTCCCGACACCGGCCCCTGGTGACACCGGGCCGGTGGCCACCGATGTGCCGCTCCGGACGCCCAACCCCACCATCATCATCACGCCGCCGCCGGACCTCCGGCCCACGATCAAGGGCACGCTGCTCTTCGCCCGAACCGGCAACATCTGGGCCGCCAGCGGCCTGAATCTCACGCCGATCGCCACGGCGGGCACGGATTCGTCGCCGGCGTGGTCGCCGGACGGAACCACCGTCTATGCGATCGAGACCAAGCTGAAGTCGGACGTCCAGCCGCCATTCAAGTCCGGCAAGTTCTATCTCTACGTCACCAACATCGTGTCGATGAACGCCGACGGCTCCAACCGGCAGGAGGTCTTCAAGGGCCTGTTCTCGCAGAACGGTGGGCAGTGGTACACCGGCGTGTACCAACCGGACGTGAGCCCGGACGGAAAGACCTTCGCGCTTGTCAGTGACTATGGGTACGTGCCGGTGAGCGGCTGCGAGAGTTGCTATCAGCCCGTCGTGCTCGGAACCATGACCACGCAGGGCACCAAGCTGACCAATCTCAATGTCCGCACGGCGAACAACCTCGGGCACAACGACCCGGCGTGGAGCCCGAACGGCAAACAGATCGCGTTCACGTACAACAAGCACGACGGCTCGGACGGTGCGCCGAGGATCGGGATCCTCACCGTGGCATCCGGCAAGTTGACGCTGCTCAAGCCCGGCTATGCCAACCCGTCCTGGTCACCCGACGGATCCTCGATCGCCGCCGAGAGGACCACCCCGACCGGCCGCGACGTCGTCGTCCTGGATCCGGGTACGGGTGCGGAACTGGCGCGACTGACCAACGACAACGACAGCTTCGCGCCGGTCTGGTCACCGGACGGCGATCAGATCGCATTCCTGCATCGCCAGGGACTCGGCGTGGACCTGGAGATCATGAGCCTGAAGATCGATACGGGCGGCATCACCCTGGTCGATATCAAGCCGGTCACCCAGGACGGCTCTCTGGACGCCACGTCCCCGCCGGCATGGTTCATCCCGGTGGACCAGCGCACGCCGCCGCCCCAGCCGCCGGCCGCGCCGACCGGGTTGCCGACGGACACCCCGGACAGTTCGCCCTGACCGTTCGCGGCACGTAACGGTCCATGAGCCAGACCTACCTCGACCGCCTCGCGGCGCGGTCCTCGGCGACCGGATCCGTCCTCTGCCTCGGCATCGACCCGGACGCGCGCGGACTGCCGCGGCGCATGCCGCCCCTGCTGGCCGGCATCGAGGACTTCGCCATGATGCTGGTGCGTGCCGCCTCGCCGTTCGCGGCCGCGGTGAAGGCCAATTCCGCCTTCTTCGAGGCGTATGGCAGCGCCGGCATCGCGGTGCTTGAGCGCGTCCGGGCGTCCGTGCCGCGGGACATCCCCTTCATCCTGGACGCCAAACGGGGAGACATCGGCTCGTCGTCAGAGCGCTATGCGGCCGCCGCCTACGACGCCCTGGGGGCCGACGCGGTAACCGTGAGTCCGTATCTCGGGCCGGACGCCATCCAGCCGTTCCTCGACCGGCCGGACCGGTTCGTCTACCTGCTCTGCCGGACGTCCAATCCCGGCGCCGGCACGCTCCAGGATCTGCGCGTCGGAGCGGGCCCGGAGCACAACATCCCGGAGGAAACGCTCGCCCTGCGCGTGGCGCGTCTGGCAGCGGGCTGGCAGAAGCACCCCGGCACGCTCGGGCTGGTGGTCGGCGCCACCGCGCCCTCGGAGATGGCCCAGATTCGCGCCGTGGCGCCAGCCCTGCCGTTCCTCGTCCCCGGAGTGGGCAGCCAGGGCGGCGACGCCGATGCCGCGCTCCAGCACGGCGGCGCGACGGAGCAGCCGGCGGCCGGGCGTCGGGGCGCGGGGTTGCTGGTGAACGTGTCGCGCGGCATCGCCTCCGCGGCCCTGGAGGTGGATGACCCGGAGGCGGCCATTGCCGCCTCTGCCCAGCGCTGGAGCGCTCTGCTCCGGTGCTAGGATGGCCGCAGCCGTACCTGACGCGGACAGCGGAGACCTGATCCATGCCGAATATCGGCGCCCCCGAAGTCATCATCATCCTGATCGTGCTGCTGCTCGTCGTGGGGCCGGGCAAGCTCCCGGAAATTGGCTCTGCCTTCGGAAGAACCCTCAAGGAGTTCCGCAAGGCCACGTCGGACATCCAGGAGACGGCAGAGGTGGCCACCACCACCGCGAAGCCGAACCGGATCTCCGGGGAGACGATCGCTCCCAACGTGCTCGCCACCGAGCAGGAAGCGGAGGCCGTCCGCGCCGCGCGCGACGTCTCGCCGCGGGGCACGCCCGCTGATCCCGTAGAAGACGCCTGACTGTCCAGCCGCCTGCACCCCAGAGACCCGAGGGCGCGTGGCTGCCGAGTGATCCCAGCATGACCGAAGCTGCGCGCCCAGCCGAGCGCTCGCCTGAGCTCGTTCCCGCGGAGGCACCCCCCGACCCGTCCGTGATGACGCTCGTGGAGCACCTCTCCGAGCTTCGCCGCCGGGTGTTCGTCTGCGTTGTCGCGGTCATCCTCGGCGGCGTCGTCGGCTTCTGGAAGGCCGAAGACGTGATCACCTTCCTGATCCAGCCGGTCAACGGGAGGCTGATCCTGCTGGCCTACGGGTCCGGCTTCCTGCTCTACTTCAAGATCGCGCTGATCACGGGCATCGCTTTCGGCTTGCCGGTCATCTTCTACGAGGCCTGGGCGTTCGTGGCCCCGGGGCTGACGCCCAGGGAGCGGCGCGGAATCCTGCCCCTGATCCCCATGACGGTGGTCTTCTTCGGGCTGGGCCTGGGAGTTGCGTACGTCACGCTGCCGTTCGCGCTGGCCTTCCTGGCCGGCTTCCAGATCCCGGGCAAGCTGGATCTCACGCCGACCGCCGAGGCGTACTTCGGCTTCGTGACCATGCTGTTCCTGGTCTTCGGGCTGGTCATGGAGTTCCCCATCGTCCTGGTGCTGCTCTCGCGGCTGGGCATCATCAAGCCGGAAAAGCTGCGAGCCAGCCGTCGCTACGTGTTCCTGGGGATCGTGATCTTCTCCGTGGTCATCACACCAGGCGGCGACCCGGTCAGCCCGAGCGTGATGAGCGCGGTCATGTACGTGCTCTACGAGTTCACGATCTTCTTCCTTACCCGCACCAGGCGAGAAAGCGATGCCTGACGAGCACGAGCATGAGCATGCGGCGACGCCCACCGGCGGCACGGCCCAGGGTGATGTCCCTCCCCACGAGGCCGTGACCCCGCACGACGGTGAGCCACTGGCGCCGGACGGGCCGCCGGTCCCCTCATCCGGTGCGCAGCACGTCGTGATCGTCACCGGTCTGTCCGGGGCGGGGAAGACGGCCGCCAGCAAGCTCTTCGAGGACCTCGGTTACACAGTGGTGGACAACGTTCCGCCGGACCTGTTGCGGGACCTTGCGGAGCTGGTCGCCAACGACCCTGAGCGCTACCGTCGCGTGGCGCTGGTGCTTGACGTGCGAACCGGCAATGCGCCACTGGCGCTGGGCGCGGCCATGGGTGCGCTCCAGGGCCGCGACCTTGAGCCGCAGGTGTTCTTCCTGGAAGCCAGCGACGAGACGCTGATCCGCCGCTTCAGCGAGACCCGGCATCGCCACCCGCTGGACGACGGCGCGGGGCTCTCCGTGGCCATCCAGGCCGAGCGCGAGATGCTGCACGACATCCGCGACGAGGCGGACGAGATCATCGACACCAGCGGCCTGTCCGGGCGCCAGTTGCGCGAGCGCATCCAGTCGGCCCTGCGCTCCGCGCGTGAGCCCGACAGCGTCTACGTCAACGTCATCAGCTTCGGCTACAAGTACGGTGTCCCCCTGGAGTCGGACCTGGTCTTCGACGTGCGCTTCATGGAGAACCCGTTCT
>CAZENL010000041.1:17092-24376 GCA_964513505.1 uncultured Anaerolineaceae bacterium | reverse complement strand
TGGGCCTGGACGTCCGCAGCGTGAACATGGACTTCACCTACGGCTCGTCGTTCATGCAGGACGCGCCCGAGGCGTACGAGACGTTGATCCTGGACGCCATGCTGGGCGACGCCTCGCTGTTCACCCGGGCGGACGAGGTGGAGGCGGCCTGGAGCATCGTCACTCCCCTGAGCCGCATGTGGGCGCAGTTCGACGCGGAGCACCCGGCGCCGGAGCCGGGCAAGCCGTTGAAGCCGCACAAGGCGCACGATGCCGGCGAGCTCAGCGAGCAGATCAACTTCTACCCGGCCGGCAGCTGGGGCCCGGAAGCCGCCGACCAGCTCATCGAGCGGCTCGGTCGGCGCTGGCGACGCCTGTAGCCCCATGATCGGCACGCCCCCGCTCGCGACGCCACCGGGTGCCGAACGGTGGCACATGCGCGCGTCCAGCATCTCGGAGACGGTGGAGAAGCTCTCCCAGATCTGGAGCAACGTCGCGCGCCGCGCCGAGTCGGGCGAGATGACCGAAGGTGAGCAGGCCCTGTTGCGCGAGGAGTCCTACCTGCGCACGGAGTTCGGCGCGCGGCTGGAGACGGGTCGCGAGGTCCGCATCCGGACGCGCACCAGCGTGCTGACGCTGATCGTGATCGCGCCGGGGTCGGAGACCACGGAGCGGGCCATGGCGACCGTTTCGGCGCTGGCCGCGCGCCACCCGTCGCGTGCCATCGTGGTCTCGCCGGGCGACCCGGACGGACCGTCCTCCTTCGGCGCCCACATCTATGCCGCGTGCCAGCTGGCCAGCGGCGGCAGCACCGAGATCTGCACGGAGGAGATCCTCATCCGCACCGGCGGCGAGCTGTCCCAGCACCTGGCCACGGCCGTCGCCCCGCTGCTCATCCACGACCTGCCGGTGGTGCTGTGGTGGCCCGACGACGTGCCCTTCGGCAGTGCCATGTTCCGCGGCCTGGCCACGGAGAGCGACCGCCTCCTGGTGGACTGCGGGCAGTTCCGCGGCAACGGCGCGTCGCGCCTGGTCGGCATGCGCAAGGCGGTCGGCGAGGGACTCGTGGTCCACGACATCGGCTGGATGCGCGCCATGCTCTGGCGCGAGTTGCTGGCCGCGATCTTCGACCATCCGCTCCTGACACCGGAGTTGGCGGCGATTCGCAGCGTCCGCATCGACGTGGCACGGCCCGGCAACCAGATGCGCCTCGCGCGCGGCGCAATGTTCCTCGGCTGGATGGCCGCGGTGCTGCATTGGGAGCTCGTCAAGCCGATCGCCCCGGACGGCGACACGTACCGCGGCCTGCTCAAGAGCGGCAAGCGCGAGATCAGCGTGGAGCTGCGGCCGGTGAGCACGGCACTGGACGGCAGCGTCCGGACGGCTGGATCGCTCGTGCGCGTGGACGTCATGGCCGAGCATCCGCGCGCCACCACGCGCATCCGCGTCACGCGCCAGGCTGACCATCTTCTGGGCACCGCGGACTGGAATGGCGCGCAGGTGGTGCGGCGGGCGGCCCGCCTGGACGTCTTCGACGAGATGCCTTTCCTGGCCGACGCGCTCGACCGTTCGGGACGCGACCGCTGGTTCGAGCGGGCACTCGATCGCACTACGGACCTGATGCGCGACCTTGCCGTCGAGGACGAAGCGCTGCATGCCCGGCCGGCGGCTCCCGCCCTGGGCGCCGGCGCCTGACGCGCCCCGGAGTCGTTCGTCCCATGCCTGCGCTGCGGAGGGTCGACGGGCTCCCGGTCCCGGCCGAGGTCCTGGTGGCCGCCGATTCAGCCCGCATCGCGGAGGCCGCCGCGGAGCGGCTCGTGGCCTGGCTGGGTGACGCGCTCGAGTCGCGGCCCGCGGCCCACCTGGCACTCACCGGCGGCTCGTCCGCCGGCCACCTGGCCGCGGAGCTGCTCAAGCCCCGCTGGCGCAGCGCGGTCGCATGGGATCGCGTGCACCTCTGGTGGGGCGACGAACGGTACGTGCCCGGCGACCACGCCGATTCCAACTTCGGCGCCGCATTCCGCGATCTGCTCGCGGATGGAGGACTGCCGGTGCCGCGCCAGAACGTCCATCCGATCCCCGTGGACACCGCGGTGGCGGACGGCCGCGACGCCACATGGACGGCCGCGGCTTACCGCGACGAGGTGCTGACGTTCCTGTCGCGGAACTCGGCCGGCCTGCCGGCCTTCGACGTCATCCTGCTCGGGGTCGGGCCGGACGGGCACATCCTGTCGGTGTTTCCGGGGAGCCCGGCGCTGGAGCCGGAAACGCCACTGGTCATGGCCGTGCCCGCGCCGACGACCGTGGATCCCAAGGTCCCGCGGATCACGTTGAGTCCGCGCCTGCTGGACGCCGCCGGGCACGTCATGCCCATGGTCGGCGGCGCATCCAAGGCGCAGGTCGTGCGCCGCATCCTGGCCGGCGACCGCAACCCGGTGGAACTGCCGGCGCAGTTGGCCACCGGCTCGAACGCGACCTGGCTGCTGGACCGGGCGGCCGCCGCGGAGTTGGAGACGCTCGAGCCGGCGCCGTAGCCGCGCGCAGCTCCTAAAGGCACTAGCGCCGCCGGGGGCACTCCTCTGGCAGATGGAACGTGCCGCCTTCGTAGCCCGCCGGGTCATGCCTCAACCCGCGGTGCGGCACCCACTCCGCGAATCCGGCGCTCCCCAGGTGAAGTGCCGTGGCAGCCAGCGTCCGGCGGGTGGAATCCCATTCGGCGGCGAGCCCGGCCAGGCACGCGTCCGCCTCGTTCACCACGTGGACCGACTGGCCGAGATGGACGGTTTCTGCAAAGCGCGGCATGGTCACGTTGAAGCTGTCCGCTATAGCTGCGTAATGTGGGTCGTGTTGGCATATTATCGCGGCATGTCTCGATTGCCCGACCCTGCTGAACGACGTCGCGCACTGCGCATGGGAGAGCTCGCGCCGATGCTCGGCGTGAGCGTGGACACCCTGCGCCGCTGGGAGAGCACCGGTCGATTGGCCACCGTGCGCTCGTCCGGCGGCCAGCGCCTCATCGAGCCGGAGGAGGTCAGCCGCGTCCTGGAGGAGAAGCGACGCTCCTCGACCGACCGGCCGATCGTGGCTCAGTCGGCGCGCAATCGGTTCCCCGGAATCATCACCCGCGTCCAGGCGGACACCGTCGCGGCCGTCGTGGAAGTCATGTCCGGGCCGTACCGGCTGGTCAGCCTCATGACCGCCGAGGCCGTCGAGGAGCTCGGCCTCAAGGTCGGCGACGAAGCCGTCTGTGTCGTCAAGGCGACCAATGTGATCGTCGAAATCCCATCATCGAAGGAGACACGGGCATGAAGTCCCGCCTCGTCGTCCTGATCGCGACCCTCGCGTTCCTGCTGGCGGCCTGTTCCTCGGCCGCCTCGCCTTCGCCGGCTCCAGCGACCGCTGCTCCGGCGACCGCGGCACCAACCGTCGCCGCCACGTCAGCACCCGGCGGCGGCCTGACGATCTTCGCCGCCGCCTCTCTCAAGGCGGTGCTCGCGAAGGTGAAGACAACCTATGAAGCGGCTCACGCCGGCATCACCCTGACCATCTCGACCGATTCGTCGTCCGCCCTGGAGACGCAGATCGAGCAGGGCGCACCGGCAGACGTGTTCCTGTCCGCCGACACGACCAACCCGCAGAAGCTCGTCGACAAGAGTCTGGCCGCGGGCAGCCTGGTCAAGTTCGCCGGCAACCTCCTGACGGTCATCGTTCCGACCGCCAACCCGGCCTCCATCCAGACGCCCAAGGATCTGGCCAACGCCGGCGTCAAAGTGATCGCGGCTGGCGACACGGTCCCGATCACCAAGTACGCCACCATGCTCGTCGCGAACCTGGCCAAGGAGACGGGCTACCCGGCCGACTTCGCGGCCAAGTACACGGCCAACATCGTCTCCAAGGAGGACAACGTGGCCGCGGTCGTGGCCAAGATCGAGCTGGGTGAGGGTGACACCGGGATCGTGTACGTGACGGACGCAAAGACCTCCACCAAGGTCGCCACGATCGCGGTGCCCGACACGGCCAACGTCCCAGCCACGTACTCGGGTGTGGTGGTCAAGGCCTCGGCGAATGCCGACGCGGCCGCCGCCTTCCTGACCTGGTTCGCCGGTCCGGACGGGCAGGCCATCCTGGCCTCGTTCGGGTTCCTTCCGCCGAACTGATTCGACGGGAGGACAGAACCGCAGGCACGCAGGTGGCAACCCGCGCCCCCATCGCCGGACCGCACCGCGCCGTGACGCGCGCCGGGGCATGGTCCCTCGCCGGGCTGGCGAGCCTGGCCGCGCTGTTCCTCGCACTGCCTGTCGCCGTGCTGGTCGTGCGGTCCGTCGCCGATGGCTCGCTGGCGGCGGCGCTCACCACCAGGGTGGTCCTCGACGCGCTCGGCCTGAGCCTGGCGACGACTGCCATCAGCCTGGTCCTCACCATCGGCTTTGGGCTGCCGCTCGCCCTCGTCCTCGCACGGCGCTCCTTTCGCGGGTCGGGGATGCTCGATGCGGTCATCAACCTGCCGATCGTCCTGCCGCCGTCGGTCGCCGGGCTGGCGCTGCTGCTGGCGCTGGGACGGCAGGGCTTCCTCGGCCATCCGCTCAGCGCGCTGGGGATCGAGATCCCGTTCACGACCCTGGCCGTGATCCTTGCCCAGACCTTCGTGTCGGCGCCGTTCTTCATCCTGGCGGCTCGAACCGGAATCGCGAGCGTGGACCACGACCTGGAGGACGCGGCGCGCGTGGACGGCGCGTCCGAGGTGCAGTTGTTCCGGCGAATCACGATCCCGCTGGCGAGCTCCGCGCTGGCAGCCGGGCTGGTGATGGCCTGGGCTCGCTCGCTTGGAGAATTCGGAGCAACCATCATGTTCGCGGGCAACGTGGAGGGACGGACCCAGACGTTGCCGCTGGTGGTCTACAGCGAATTCCAGGGCGGCGACCTGGATGGATCGATCGCCGCGGCGACCATCCTGGTGCTGGCCGCATTCGGGGTCCTGGTCGCTGTCCGCGTCCTCCACTGGGGCCGCCTGGACCAGCTGCGCAGCGTCACATGACACGTCGCGTCCGCTGCGGCAGCAGCCTGATCGACGGCGTCTTCTGCCCGGATTGCGACGCGCGCGTCAGCCGTCCGCGGCACGTCTGCCTAAGATGGCGTGTGCCCGCTCTCGACGGCTGACCCATGGAGCCGGTGACCTACCAGCCGATCGGGGTCATCCGGACTCCGTTCACGGACATCGAGGGCATGCCGGTCCAGGCCAGCGCGGCGGCCGGGGTGCCAGGCCGAATCGAGCTGGATGCGCGCTTCGCCGAAGGCCTCCGCGACATCGACGGCTTCAGCCACCTGGTGCTGATCTATCACCTGCACCGGATGACGGACCAGCGCCTGACGGTGACTCCGTTCCTGGACGTGTCGCCTCACGGCATCTTTGCCACGCGTTCGCCGGCACGCCCCAATCCGATCGGCTTGTCCACGGTCCGGCTCATCAGCGTCGCGGGTGCCGCGCTGGAGATCGAGGACGTCGACATGCTCGATGGGACGCCCCTCCTGGACCTGAAGCCCTACGTGCCGGCGTTCGACGACCGCGAGAATGCCCGCATCGGGTGGTTCAGTGGCCGTCTGGATCGTGTGCGCGAAGCCCGTGCGGATCGCCGGTTTCGTTGAGCGAACGCGTCCGGTGGACGCAGATCAATGGGACCAAACCGGGACCATCGATGGAGTACCCATAACGGCACGCACACCCCACAATCACGCAGGCTCAGTGCCATAGCTCGCGGGAACCATGCTGACCAGGATCCAGGGATACGCGGCCGACTGCACGGTTGAAGGAGAGTTCGAACTCTCCGAGGACCGGCTGCGCGAAGAGCTCAACCGCCAGGACCAGATTGTCCTGTTGAAGGCGACGCTGACGCGCCTGACGGACGGCAGCCGGATTTCCCTGCCTCGCGTGGTGCTGAACCAGGAAGAGCTGCTCGCCGTGGATGGCGGCCCGATGCGGGTGTCAGCGCTGGGAGATGCGAGCGGCTCGCGCCGCCTCCATACCGTGCGGCACCGGCGCCGGGCCCGCGTGGGTCCCTATTCGGTGGTCGGCAGCATTCATGAACGTCCCGGGGTTGCGCCGCTCGGTGGAATGCGCACAAGCAGCCCATTCGTGGTTTTCACCGAAGCGAGAATCGCGTTCCAGAGCGGCGGCACCACGGAGGTCCGCGACGTGCCCGCGCTCCTCGTCAACGGCCGCCTGATCTCCTGGATCGGCGATGCCGCCGGGCCGGCCGACGAACCGGCCGCCGATCACGAGCCGCGCTTCACCCCGGCGGACGCGGCGATCTGACCTATCCCGGGCGTCGTACCCTTCGACGGGACACGGCGTCGAATCGAGGGAGGCTCAGATGCTGTCACGACTGATCACGCGCCTGATCGCGGCCCAGGCCGGGTGGGCCGCTCCGCTCGGGCGCTTCAACCAGCGCTGGCTGTCGGCACTCTTCCGGCCGATGCGCTTCGCCAAGGACTTCCTCAACGGATCGTGGCTTGGCCACCCCCTGCATGCCCTGCTGACGGACGTCCCGGTGGGCTCGTTCACGCTGGTGCTGATCTTCGACTTCTTCGACCAGCGCGTGGCGGCCGACGTCTGCCTGGCACTGGGCATCCTCTCGATGCTCGCGGCCGCGGCCGCCGGCGCCGCCGACTACACGGACACGGACGACCACCCGCTGATGGTGGCCACCGTCCACGCCACCGTCATGGTCCTGACACTGGTGGTCTTCATCGTCTCCATGGTCCTGCGGCTTGGCCAGGCCCCAGGGGCGTCCCGGACCGTGCCCTTTGCGCTGGACGTCGTCGGCTACCTGATGCTCTCGGCGGGCGCGTACCTGGGCGGCGAGGTGGCCTACACGCTGGGCAACATGGTCAACCGGCATGGCTGGCGGTTCTTCGGGCCGGGCAAGTGGCAGGCGCTCGACGTGACCGACATCCCCGAGGGCACGCTGGTGAAGGCCAAGGCCGGCGCCCAGGCGCTGGTCATCGTTCGCAACGGCGAGACGATCATGGCGCTCCACGATTCCTGTGCGCACTCCGGCGGCTCGCTCTCCGGAGGCAAGCTGGTCGGCGGGGCGGTCGAATGCCCGCTGCACGGGTCCCGCTTCGACATGGCCACCGGCTTCCGCCGCCGCGGGCCCACGGACTACGACCAGCCCAGTTTCCAGGTCCGTCGCGCCGCCGCCGGCGGCTGGGAAGCGCGTCGGGTGAGCGTGGGTAGCGGCGAGCCGCCGGAAGCCGTAGAGGTCGCGGCGCACTGAGGGGAGAAGCCGCTCGGCGGGGAGAAGCCGC
>CAZENL010000041.1:12456-16992 GCA_964513505.1 uncultured Anaerolineaceae bacterium | reverse complement strand
AGGCGCACCAGGGTGAGCCGCTCGTGGAGGAAGAAGCGCGCCAGCAGCGTGGTCTGCACCGGATAGAGCGAGGACAGCACGACTGCCGTCGGCAGCGTGGTCTGTGCCACGGCCGCCAGGTAGAAGACGTTGCCGCCCAGGTCGCCCGCGCCAGCCGCGCAGGCCAGCGTGAAGTTGGCGCGACTGACCCGCGTCACGGGCAGGCGACCGGTCAGGCGCAAGGCCGCCACGCCGACGCCGGTCAGCGCGCAGCCGGCGGCCCGCACCAGCGTGATCGGCCACCAGATCCCGCCGCCGAGCCGGTGCGATTCCGCCACGCCGAGGAAGAAGCCGGCGAAGCCGAGCCCCGCCACGAGCACCAGCCCGATCTCCACCAGTCGCGATCCGCTGATGGACGGCCGCGACGGCCGGCCGAAGCCGAAGGCCGGCATCGACTCCGGCAGCGAGATGACCACGACCGCGGCCAGCGCAACCAGCATGCCGGCCAGCAGCACCGGCCCGGGCGCAGCCCCGTTGACGATGCCGACGATCGACGGAATGGTGGCCGCAATTAGCGCCGTCAGCGGCGCCACGAGGCCCATCGACCCGCGCGAGAGCGCGGCGTAGAAGCCGGTGAGCCCGAAGATTCCGCTCGCTCCTCCGGCAACGGCCCACAGCGCGGCATCCGGTGACGCGAACGCCTCCCCGGACAGGATCGCGATCACCACGCACGTCACCAGCCCGAACACCTGGCTGATCAGCATGGTCGTTGCGATGTGGCCGCGGCGCGTGGCCAGGCCGCCGGAGAAGTCGCCCGTGCCCCAGGCCAGCGCCGAGCAGACCGCCCAGAACGGGCCGAGCAGGTTCAGTGGCCCGGCTCCGCCTTGTCCCAGAGCGATGGGCCTTCCGGCACGGTCGCGGCTGCCGCGACTCCGGCGGCCGCCGGGTTCGACACGATCACCGGCGCGGTGGTTGGCGGAGGCGCGGAACCGTCGGTCGCCGATGACCCGTCACCGGTGTCCTTGGCCGTCGGCTCCGGCAGCTCGATGAGCCGGTCGGCAAGCTGGTCGTAGCGGTTTGAACAGGTCAGATAGATCACCTGGAAATCGGCCGTGAGGCGCTTGAGCAGCTCCACGGCACGGGTCGCGCGCGCATCGTCGAAGGTGACGAACGGGTCATCCAGGATGAGCGGCGGCTGGCGGTCGCCGGTCAGCTGCCGAACCAGCCCCAGGCGGGCCGAAAGGTAGAGCTGGTCGAGCGTGCCGCGCGACAGGCTGGTGGCCGGGATCCAATCGCCGCGTTCGGCGGAGAAGACCTTGAAGGCCAGCGTCTGCTCGTCCACCTGGATGCGGCGGTAGCGGCCGTCCGTCAACGTGCTGATGTCCTTGCCCATGTGCTGTTCCAGGAAGCGCGCGGCCTTCTGCATGGTCTGCTGCTCGGCGGTTTCGATCGCGTCCAGCGTCAGCTGGTAGATGCGCAGGCGGCGATCCAGGAGCTGCTGCCGCTCCTCGGCCGCGGCCAGCCGTTCCGCCACACCGGCCACTGCTTCGGCGTCCACGTCGTTGGCGTCCACGCGGCCGCGGGCCTGGCCCTCTTCCCCGAGCGCTGCGTCGCGCTGCCGCCGCGTCGCGTCGACCGTGGCCCGCAGCCGGATCCGGTCGGCGGCGGGGTCGCGCCCCTGCTCGCCCATGCCGGCCAGCGCGTGGCGTGCCTGCGCGGCTTCCGCGGCGGCCGCGTCGCGCAGCTCCGCGAGATCCCCGTCCGTCTGGAGGTCCCCCATCACGCCGTGTTCCTCGGCCTGAAGCCGCTTGATGGCTCCGACGTGCTCCGTTTCCGCCTCCAGCAGTTTCTCCGCGCTGGCCATGTCGCCGACATGCAACGCGGTCAGTTCCGCGTCGCGCTCCCGCTCGGCGGCACGCACCCGATCTCGCCGCTCCGAGCGACCCTTGGCATGCCGCTGCACTTCTGCCTCGAGCAACTCATTGCCGCGCCGCACGTCCGCGGCCAGGGCCCGCATCTGCCGGCCCCGGACCAGGCACAGCACACCGCCAATGGCGAACGGGACGGCGATCACGAGCAGGAAGATGGAACCGCTGACGAGCCCGAAGATCCCCAGGCCAATGGCGCCGACCAGCACCAGCGCACCTACGATGGCCCAGAGCGTCCAGCGGCTCGGCACCGGAGCCGCCTGATGGGTCGACGGATCCGGCTCGCTGCTGAGCTCGGCGCGAACCTCGGAGATGTCGTATTCCATCTGCCGCAGGCGGTCCACGCCGTCCTTGAGCTTCTCCAGCGGCACCTTGGACGGATGGCTGGTGTCCAGCCGATCGATCTCCGCGCGCAGGTCCGTGGCGCGCCGGTAGCGGTCGTAGCGCTCCTGCGCATCCCGCTCCTGCGTCAGCAACTCCATGGCGTGTTCCGCGTGCGCGAGGCGGCCTTCTTCCGCCGCCAGCCGCTCGTCCAGCACCAGCCGGCTGGCGTTGGCGGTCGCGAGCACGGAGCGATCTCGCTCCAGTCGCCCGAGCTCGGTCTCACCCCTGGTCAGTTCAGCGTGGAGGCGCGCGATCTCATCGCGGGTGGATCGCAGCGGCCCGACGTTCTTGGGCCCTTCCAGCTTGTAGAAGCGGATAGCCTCCTGGAGCCGTTTCTTGGCCTGTGCCGTACCGCGGTCCGCGCCGGACATCGACTTCTGGAGCTCGTCCCGCAGCCCGCCGTCCTCGCTGTCGAGGGTGGCGATCTCCGAGTGGCGGATGCCGGCCGTCGAGCGGTAGAACTTCTCCGACGGGAGGCCGGTGATCTCGGCAATCGACTGGTCGACCTGCCGCGGGTCAGTCATGGTCTGGTCGCCGAGCCGCAGGCTGACCGAGCCGGCGGATCGCGCGAAGTTCTTGACCAGGTGCCCGGCCGTGCCCTCCTCGTCGAAGTCGATCTCGATCTCCGGGTCGTCCTCCGGACCCGCCGTCCAGCTGCGCAGATCGGTGAGCTCCTGGGCCGTGGAGGTGGCGCTGCGAAAGAGGCCCATCTCGATGGCCTTCTGGAGGGTGGACTTGCCGGCCTCGTTGGGCCCGCAGACCACGTTCAGGCCCGGCGCGAAGTCCAGCGCCAGGTCCGCATGACGGCGCACGTTGTGGATGCGCAGGTGGGTGATCCGCACGGTTGAGCTGCTCGCCTGCCTAGACCAGGTTGACGCGGGCGGGATCGTCCAGGAGCACCCGGCCGAGGTGCAGGACCTCGTGCAGCTCAGCCGCGTCGGAGACATCGCCGGCAGCCTCCGAGGACTGGATCCGGCTCTGGAGGTCGCGGATGAACGCGCCCGCGATGGTCTCCGCCGGCGGCAGCGGGCCATCCGGCAGCTGCGCCACGGAGCCGTCCCGGACCTTGATGCGCAGGAACTGGTCGGCCAGCTCCTTCTCGATCTCGTCCGCGTGCAGGTCCAGCTGGTCCGGCGCCACGCCGGAGAGTCGCACTTCCAGGACCGTGTCGGGGTCGGCGTAGGCGCGCAGTTCGCGCACCAGCTCCGCCTGGCTGTGGATGGCGCCCGCGTCCACGTCGATGCCGCGGAAATGCGTCTTGCCGACGGTCACGGCCTCGATGCTCGGGGGGATGCCGCTGTGTGGGTCCGCGAGTTCCACCACCAGGACCTGCCCCGCGCCGTCCTGGTCCACGGCCACCGGCTCCGGCGCGCCCGAATATGCCCAACTGGTGGTGCCGGCGCGGCCCTGCTTGAAGCTGTGCCAGTGGCCGAGCGCCAGGTAGTGCAGCCCGCTCGCGGCGACCTCGTCGGTCGTGAAGGCCACGTCATCCGCCTCCACGACGCCGGGGATCAGCAACGTGCCGTGGATCATGCCCACGCGGTGCCGGGCGCGCGTGTCGTCGGCCGCGTTGAAGCCAGCAAGTGGGCTGCGCGGCGCCTTCTTGGTGTCGAAGAGGCGCCCGAAGACCACCACGTCCGCCGCCTCCAGGACCACGTCCGGTTGAGCCGGGGTGAGGACCGTGATGAGGCGCCTGGCGCCGTCCGGCAGGCCGGCCAGCTCCGCCAGGTCCAGGGCGCGGTAGATGGACGTCGGGTCGTAGCAATCGTGCGTGCCGGGGATGATCACCGTCGGGATCTGCCGATCCGCCAGGCGGCGCAGCTCGCTGGCCACCTTGTCCGCCAGGCGGCGCGGCTGGGCGTTGGAATCGAACAGGTCCCCCGCGATGAGGACCGCGTCGACGCCGCGTTCGATGGCCACGTCGATGGCCCGCCGGAAGGCCGCGAACTGGCGGTCGCGCTGCTTCTGGGCCGCCGCTCCCAGGTCGCGATGGCGCGCCCCCAGGTGCACGTCGGCCATGTGCAGCAGGCGCGGCATGGTGGCTGGCTGTCTCCTCGATCCTGTGGTCCGTGGTCAGTCTGAACGCCAGGGCCGGGAGTCCGGCCGCGCGATCGCGTCGGGTGCCGAGCTCGCACCCGAACGCATGGTCGATTCTGCCCCATCCGCCGCTTGTCCGAAGGGGGTCTTTCGGCGAGGCCACGTGCCGTTCCTGAGAAGCCACCTCGTGCGCAGGGCCGCCTGGCGC
>CAZENL010000041.1:0-12356 GCA_964513505.1 uncultured Anaerolineaceae bacterium | reverse complement strand
CGCGTGACCCGTGTCCGTGAGCGCGTGAAGATCCCCGTGGGAGGTGCCTTTGTTGCCGTTCCGTAAACGCCGGTGGTAGGCTTCACCCAGCAATCCGGTGCGCCCCAGACAGGGACCTCGGCAGACGACCTGGGACACGCGGCGCCCGATTTCCAGCGCCACGCCACTCTTTTCGTGCTGCCTCCGACGGGTCTCCGATGGGCCGTGCCACCACAGCGACCACATGCTCAATGACCACGGGGAGGTCCATCTCGGTGTCCTATATCGATCGATCCGTGACCTGTCTGGATTGCGGTGTCGACTTCATCCATTCCGCCGCCGACCAGGAGTTCTACGCGACCAAGGGGTTCGTCTCGGACCCCAAGCGGTGCCCGAGTTGCCGCGCGTCACGTCGAGCGTCGCGTGACTCGAGCGGCTACGACGTGCGCGACATCGGCGGGCCTCGCGGCTATGAGCGCGGCGACTCCCGGCCTGCGCGTGAGTACTTCGCGGTGATCTGCTCCAAGTGCGGCAACGCGGCGCAGGTGCCGTTCAAGCCGCGTATGGACAAGCCGGTCTACTGCTCCGACTGCTTCCGCTCGGTGCAGACCGCCTGAGCCGCGCGCGGGGGCACTCCCCGCGTCAGGCACAACCCCGCGGTCA
The DNA here is from genome assembly GCA_964513505.1 of uncultured Anaerolineaceae bacterium. Classification (GTDB taxonomy): domain Bacteria; phylum Chloroflexota; class Limnocylindria; order Limnocylindrales; family CSP1-4; genus JAFMJV01. The sequence goes on along the minus strand of CAZENL010000041.1, from coordinate 11,714 downwards.
GGCACTCCGTGCGGCCGGGGCACTCCGTGCGGCCGGGGCACTCCGTGCGGCCGGGGCACTCCCTGCGGCCGGGACACTCCCCCGCGGCCGGGACACTCCTGCGGTCAGCGCCGAAGGTGGTCCTTCGGAACACCGAGCTTCACCCAGAAGCGGACACCGGGATCGATGGTCACGTCGAGGTTGATGGGCATCGCCGTCGAAGTCGACGGTGCGCCCATGCGCCCGATACCGCCGGGCGAGCAGGTGGTCGCGAAGCTGAAGACCGTGTCCCCGGTTGCCGTGGCACGGCCGTCGGTCGCCACGATCGAGATTCTCGTCCTGGACGCGCACGTGTAGGCGACGTCCAGTGACGCGCCCGCCTTGACCCAGCCGTACGTGGTCACGTGCTCGACTTCGCCGGTCGCATCGATGGCCGTGGCGACAACCCAGCCCTTCTGCGGGTAGGACGCGGCGTAGGACGCCATGGTCGGCAACGGCAGGGGTGCCCCGGTGGCTTGCTGCGAGGGCAGCGAGGCCTGCTCTGGTCGGGATGCGGCGAGTGGCGGGCCGGAGGTTTGACTCGGCTCGATCGTTCCGGTCACGCTGGCGGGCACGGGAGCTGTGCATGCCGAGGTGACCACGGCGAGCGCGATCACGGCGAAGAGCAAGCGCACGACATCTCCCTTTCACACGACATCCACGTCGTCCCCCGATCGTGGCGCCCGTGCCGGCAGCGTCAAGGGCCAGGTGGCCCAGTCCGCGACGGCGTCACTCCCCCACGAGCATGCCACTCCCCGGGTACGGCTCGCGGTAGACTCGGACCATGACTGACACCGCCACCCGGCCGCGACTCAAGATCACCTACGCCACCCTCCGCAACGACAACGACGAGTTGCACGCCCAGTTCGAGGCGGGCCTGGAGAAGGCACGTGCTCAATTGGGTGGCTACCACCGTAACTTCGTCGGTGGTGTGGAGCGTGACGGCGATGGCACGTTCGAGAAGCGCACGCCCATCGACGGCAGTTCCATGGGCACCTTCGCCAAGGGCACGCGGCAGGACGTCCAGGACGCGATCAAGGCCGCCCGACAGGCCTTCCCCGCCTGGTCCGGCCTTCCCTGGCAGGAGCGCCTCCGGATCATGCGGCGCGCTGCGGACATCATCAGTGAGCGGCAGATGGAGTTCGCCGGCCTCCTCGCCATCGAGGTCGGCAAGAACCGCCTGGAGGCGCTCGGCGACGTGGAGGAGACGGCGGACCTGATCCGCTGGTCCGCTGACATGGTCGAGAAGAACGACGGCTTCGATCATCCCATGGGCAACCTCGGCGACGCCGCGGTGCACACGCGCTCGGTCCTCAAGCCCTACGGCGTCTGGGGTGTCATCGCCCCGTTCAACTTCCCGTTCGCCCTGTCCGGCGGCCCGTCCGGCGGCGCGCTGGTCGCCGGCAACACCGTGGTCTACAAGCCCAGCTCGGACGCCCCGCTCTCGGGCGTGCTGCTCACGCGCGCCATGCGCGACGCAGGCGTGCCGGATGGCGTCTTCAACATGGTGATGGGCCCCGGCGAGACGGTCGGCGCCGAGATCCAGGAGAACCCGGGCGTCGACGGGATCATCTTCACCGGCTCGTTCGAGGTCGGTTTCCAGCTCTACAAGAACTTCGCGCGCGTCTTTCCCAAGCCGGTGATCGTGGAGATGGGCGGCAAGAACCCGGCCATCGTCAGCCGCCACGCCGACCTGGACGAGGCGGCGGAGGGCGTCATGCGCGCCGCGTTCGGCTTCTCCGGGCAGAAGTGCAGCGCCAACAGCCGCGTGTACGTGGAGCGGCCGGTCCTCGACGAGTTCAACCGCCTGCTGGTCCAGAAGACCGAGGCCATCAGCATCGGCGACCCGACGCGCCGCGAGAACTGGCTCGGGCCGGTGATCAACCAGCGCGCCGTGGACCGCTACGAACAGGCCGTCCGCGACGCCCGCCACGACGGCCGCCTGCTGGTCGGCGGCGAGCGCGTCTCGGAGGATGGACTGGACACGGGCTTCTTCGTGGCCCCGACCGTGGTCGCGGACCTGCCGAACGACCACCGCCTGGTGCGCGACGAACTCTTCGTGCCGTTCACGGTGGTCCAGGTGGTGGACTCGGTGGACGAGGCCATCAGCCTGGCCAACGACTCGGTGCTGGGCCTGACCGCCGGCTTCTATTCGGAGGACAAGGCCGAGCAGCAGCGTTTCCTGGACGGGATGCAGGCCGGCGTGATCTACGTCAACCGCCGAGCGGGCGCGACGACCGGCGCCTGGCCGGGCATCCAGCCCTTCGGCGGCTGGAAGGGCTCCACGGCCACCGGCAAGTCCGGCGGGGGCTTCTACTACGTGCAGCAGTTCTTGCGGGAGCAGTCACAGACAGTCGTCGACTGAGCGCGGGGGCCTGCGGATGGCCATGCGCTGAGCCCGGCTCGGGCCCACCAGCTCTCCCTCTTTGGCCCCGACGAGGCCTTCCTCTGTCCAGCGTCCACCGCTGGACCGGCATGGATCGTGTGGTGCCGGTGGACGGTAAACCGAGACGATCCGTGCGTGGCTCGCTCGATCGCGGGGCCATGACTTGGAGCTCCACGCGGCGTCGCGCGCGGGGACAATAGGGGCTGATGCGCTCACGCCGCCGATCGACGCTTCTCGAGATCCTCGCCGCCGCGATCTTCGTCGTGACCACATGCGCATTGGCCACGCCGGCCAACGCGTCGTCAGCGGTCGCGGTGGCGAATGGCGGTGGGGCGGCGGCCGACACGGGGTTCAGCCCGGGCGTGACCTTCGGGGCCGCCGAGGATGCCGCTGCCGCGAGCGCGCCCGGCACGCTACGCCTCATGGCCGCGGGCGACACGATGCTCGCCCGAACGGTCGGCAGCCGGATGGTCAACGATCCGTCGTTGCCGTTCGCGCGCGTCACACGCATGTTCGCCAGGGCCGACGTGGTGGTGCTCAACCTGGAGTGCACCATCTCCACCGGCGGCATCCCGGAACACAAGAGCTTTACCTTCCGCGCACCGCCCATTGCGGCCCAGGTCCTCGGGAATGCCCACGTGGACGTGGTGAGCCAGGCCAACAACCACGGCCTGGACTACGGCCAGACCGCGCTCGCGGACTCGCTCTCGTACCTGGCCGCGCAGGGCGTCAAGGTCGCGGGTGCAGGGCAAGACGCCGCCCAGGCCCGGGCGCCGGTGATCATCGACCAGAACGGGCTCCGCGTCGCCATCCTGGCCTATCTGGGCTACTTCCACGACGCGGCCGGCTGGAGTGCCTACACCTGGGAGGCCGGCCCGGACGCGCCCGGTCTGGCCCTGGCCCGTAAGGCGCAGATCCGCGCCGATGTCAAGGACGCCAAATCACTGGCGGACGTGGTGGTGGTGTTCTTCCATGCCGGGGACGACCTGGCCACGACACCCAGCAACTTCCAGCTCGCCATCACCGACGCTGCGCTGAGGGCGGGGGCCTCGCTCGTGCTGAGCGCGAGCCCGCACGTCTTGCAGGGCACGCGCCGCGGCGATCACACCTTCGTGGCCTACAGCATGGGCAACTTCGTCTTCGACCAGTCCCACAACATGGGCAACGACTCGGTGATCGTGGACGTGACGCTCAGCAAGGCCGGCGTGGACGCGGTGCGGCTGATCCCCGTGATCCTGGTCAACGCGTTCCCGCGGCCGGCGTACGGCGCCGACGCGGCACGGATCATGCGCGAGCTGGCTCCGGTCTAGGCCATCACGTCCGCTCGCCGGTCAGCGCGGCCCGCGGATTGCGGATCATGAAGGCGCGAATCACGCCGGCTGGCAGACCGGCCGCCAGGAGGCGGTCGCGGAAACCGGTGATCACGTAGGCGTAGCCGGAGCCGCCGAACGCGCGCAGGTTGGAGCGCAGGCAGACGTCCTGGGACAGCAGGATCGAGTCCTGGAAGCCGGCCGCGAGGAGCGCCCGGATGTAGCCGATGCGAGCCTGGATGTCGTGCTCCGACTCACCCTGGACCGTGTCGAACTCCACGAAGGCACCGCGCCTGGCCAGCGCCAGGTGGTAGTCCAGATCCGGCACCAGGTCGCAGTGCCCGACGATCACGCGCCGCGGGTCCACGCCCTCCTCCGCGAGCAGGTCCAACTGGCGGGTGCCCACCGGCCAGCGGGCCGCATGGGTGGTGATGGTCACGCCGGTCCGCCGGTGGGCTCGCGCCGCGGCCCGGAAGACACGCTCCTCGGCCGAGGTGATCCATCGGTCGCAGGCGATCTCCCCGATGATGCCGGCCCGGATGCCGGAGCCATCCACGCCGACCTCCAGGTCCTCGACGATCTCGTCGGCCAGCTCGTCCACGGTCAGGCGGTCCACGCGGTCACGGTCCAAGTACGGCTCGCGATAGTGCCCGGTCCCCATCACGATGCGCACGCCGGTCTGCTCCGAAACCCGGCGCAACGCCTCCGGCGCGCGGCCAAGGCCCACGCTGGTGCAGTCAACCAGCGTCCGGCCGCCGGCAGCCCGGTAGGCGGCCACCTCCTGGATGGCCAGGGCGCCGTCGTTGAGCAACCCGTCGCCGCGATACTCTCGCAGCAGGTCGACGAACACGTGCTCGTGGGGTAGCGTCACGCCCAGTTCCGCGGCGTCCACGGGACCGGTGACGGTCATCACGGTCGTCACCGGCGGTCCCCTTTCGGCCGCCCCCGCGGTGGGGTACGCGGCCGTCTCACGCAGAAGTTCCAGAATGCATAGGATTCATCCAATGACAGCCCTGAACTCCCCTTCGATCGCGCCCCGTCTCCTGACCGAGATTCCCGGTCCCAAAGCGCGTGCGCGCGTGGAGTTCGACAAGAGCGTGACGTCACCCAGTCTGCCTCGCGCTTACCCAATCGTCCCAGTGCGCGGTAGCGGCCTGACCGTCGAGGACGCGGACGGAAACCTGTTCCTGGACTTCGCGGCCGGCATTGCGGTGACCTCCACCGGCCACTGCCATCCGGACGTGGTCAAGGCCATCCAGGACCAGGCCGCTGAGCTGATCCACTTCAGCGCGTCGGACTTCTACCTTCCGATCTACTCGGACCTGTGCGCCGAGCTCGCGCGCCTGGCACCCATGCACGGGCGCACGCGCGTCTACCTTGGCAATAGCGGCGCCGAGGTCGTCGAGGCATCCATCAAGCTCGCGCGCCGCGCGACCGGTCGGCCGTACCTGGTGGCATTCCTGGGAGGCTTTCACGGCCGAACCTACGGCGCGGTGAGCCTCACGGCGTCCAAGGCCAAGTACCACGCGGGCTTCGATCCACTCCTGCCCGGCGTGTACCACGCCCCGTTCGGGAAGGTCAGCGACCTGCGCTGGTTCGACGAGGTGCTCTTCGACAAGCTCATTCCCGCGGACGAGGTGGCGGCGATCATCGTCGAGCCGATCCAGGGCGAAGGCGGCTACGTCGTGCCGGAGGATGGCTTCCTGCAGGGCCTGCGGCGCATCTGCGACGAGCACGGCATCCTCCTCATCGCGGACGAGATCCAGTCGGGCGCCGGCCGCACCGGGACCATGTGGGCCGTCCAGCAATGGGACGTGGAGCCGGACATGTTGCTGACGGCCAAGGGCATCGCCAGTGGCATGCCGATCGCCGGCATGATCGCCAAGGCGGAGATCATGGAGGCATGGGGCCCTGGCGCTCACGGGTCCACGTACGGCGGCAACCCGGTGGCCTGCGCGGCGGCCCTGGCCACCATCCGGCTGCTCGAGGCCGGCCTGGTGGCGAATGCCCGGGCGCGTGGCCATCAGGCGCTCACCTCGCTGCACCAGCTGGCCAGGCGGCACGAGGGCTTCATCAGCGAGGTGCGTGGGATCGGCCTGATGCTGGGCGTCGAGTTCGACACGCCCAACCATGCGGAAGAGGTCCAGTGGGAGTGCCTCCAGAAGGGTCTCCTGGTGCTCGAATGCGGCAAGTCCACCGTGCGCATGTCACCGGCGCTGATCGTCACAGAGGCAGAGATGGAAACGGCGCTGCGGCTCTTCGCGGAGGCGGTCGCGGTAGTTGCCGGCGCACCCGACCGAATACTCATTGAGGCGCAGGCGGCCGGCGCCATCACCGGAGTCGAAGAAGCCGTCTGACCGCGGCCGGGCGGCGCAGATGACCGAACGCCGAGTCGGACGCAACTGGCAGATAAGGGCCCCGCTCTAACCTGCTCCGCACTGCGCCGCACCGCTCCGCCCACCCATGGGTACGGGGTGCCCTGCATCCGTACGGCCCGCGCCGGTCATTCAAGGTACTGGGTTCCATGGGCACCGACTCCTAGCGTTCGACTGGCCTAGATCGGTCAGCCTCGACACCTTCTGTCACGGGGTACCCCGAGCCCCACGGGGTACCCGAGCGTGCGCTCACTCCTCACAGCTCTTGCCGCGGCAATGGCCCTGATGCTCGCGATCAGCGGGTCCGCGGCCGTGGCCGCAACCCCCGCCCCGGCCGGCACATCGCCGTCGGAGCGCGTGGTCCACGGCACCCTGGTGCACCGGGTCGAGGAGCTCCGCGGAGCGGCTGACACCGAGTCGTGGTTCGTGCGCACGCCCAGCGGTCTCATCCCGCTCACGTTGAGACGCGGCACCACCGTCCTTCCCGGCACGGCCGTGACCGTCCGTGGCACATCGACCAGCGGCGGTGGGCTGAGCGTCGGCAGCAACGGCCTCCACGCAACCGGCACATCCGGTGCCGGAACCACCCAGTCCAATTCCACGAGCGCCCAGCTGGCAGTCATCCTGTTCACGCTGCCGGGCGCCGGGACACTGGGCATCACGCCCGCCGACGCACGCGATACCTACTTCGGCGCCACGAACTCCGCCGCGCAGTTCTACCAAGAGGCGTCCAACGGTGCCTTCGCGCTGACTGGCGACGTCATGGGGCCGTACGACCTCTCGACCGTCGACGTCAGTGATTGCCTGGTGGACGACTGGGCCGACGCTGCGCAAGCCGCCGCGTCCGCGGCAGGCGTGGACCTGTCCGGCTACTCGAACTTCGCCTTCGTGTTTCCCTGGATGTCCGTCTGCCCGTGGGCCGGCATGGCCGACGTCGGTGGAGCGAACAGCTACATCAACGGCCCGGCACAGGGCATCCTGGGCCTGTACCACGCAGCGCACGAGCTTGGCCACAACTTCGGCTCGGGCCACGCCCACGCATACCTCTGCTCCAGCGACGGTACGGCCGAGTCGATCGGGCCGGCCTCCGACTGCACCACGGACGAATATGGCGACCCATTCAGCGTGATGGGCAATGGCGTCACGCGGCTGCCCAATGGCTGGGAGCGCATCCAGATGGGCTTCCTCAATGCGGCCGACCAGCAGATCATCAGCACGCCGGGCACGCGCCGTGTTCGGATCGGAACACTGGAGACGGGGACGGGCGTCCGGCTCCTCCGCGTCCTCCGCGCGGACGGCTCGTTCCTGGACGTGGAGTATCTGCATCCTTACGGCAGCTTTGACACGTACGCGGCAAGCGATCCGGCGGTCCGCGGCGTGCTCCTTGAACTGGTGGCTGCCGACGCATCCGCGGAGACGGACCTGCTGGACGCCACGCCCTCCACGCCCACGTTCGATGACGCATCACTGGCCCCGGGACGGAGCCTCACGGACGTGGACGGCGGGATCAGCGTGACGGTCGTGAGCATCGACGCCACGGGCGCGACGCTTGACGTGACGGTCGTGGCAAAGAGCTCCGGCAGCGACGCCGACACGAGCGCGCCGATGGCACCCGCCGCCCTCGGCGCCGCCTCGCACAGCCCGGGTGTGGCGCTCTCCTGGCAGCCCGCGCTGGACAACGTGGCGGCCACGTCATATCGCGTGAGCCGGGACGGGCAGCTGCTCGGCCAGACCGCGGGGGACGCCTATCTGGACGGCGACGCGACGAACGCCGCTCACACCTACTCCGTGGTCGCAGTTGACGCGTCCGGCAATGTCGGGCCCGCGGCGATCGCACAATTCACTCCCGCCGATCACGTCGCTCCGTCATCGCCCGCCAATGTCACGGTCCGCCGGGCCTCGGCCACGACCGCCCGGGTCAAATGGGCGGTGGCAACTGACAACATCGGCGTGGCGCACTACCGGGTGAGAGTGGACGACCGAGCTCCGATCACCACCGTTTCGCTCTCCGCCACGCTTAAATCGCTTGCAAAAGGCATCCACCGAATCTGGGTCTGGGCCGTTGATTCATCCGGAAATATCGGTCCATCCGTCCGCGTGACCGTCCGTTCGTGATCACCGCACACATCTGCTCCGCACACAGGACCTAAGAACAGGCCATTTGGTACTTCTGGATGGTTGACGGGGGGCCTAGCATCCGCGGGCGCCTGAAGATCATCCGCTAACCCAGAAGCGGAACCTCCGGCGCTGGCCCACTCCCAGGGGTGCCCGCTCATGCGCCGTTTCGTGTTTTTCGTCGTGCTTCTCGTTGCCTTGGCCAGCCTGGCGGCTGCCAGTACGGCATTCGGCAGCGGGCCGACCCCGCCAGTCACCTACCACCTCGGCGATCTCAGCCTTCAGAACGGCTGGGACGGCGGTGCAGGCGGTGGCGCATTCACGAACAACAACCCCGGCAGTGATGTCGTAACGGACACGGAGGCGCACTCCGGGACGCAGTCATGGCTGCTCGGCGGGAGCTACAACAGCCCCGGATCCGGGACGCCGTTTACGCCGGTGGTCGCAACCGTCGGCGCTCTGAATGCCACCGCAGCCGGGAGTGCCGTCACCCCCGCTGGCAACAAGTCGGTCGTCACCTTCGCGTTCAAGGCCGTCGCGCCCGGCGATGGGTCGCGGATCAACGTCTACGAAGGCAGCAACGCCCGCGACGACCGGACGGGTGCGAGCTTGTACATTCAGAACAACTCGGTCAACGGGAACCCGGCCGGAACAGTGGACCTGTTCAACTTCTCGTCAGCAGGCTTGCCTGACTGCGACACGCCCCAGGTCGAACTCGGGTCGGTGCCCGCAGGGACCTGGCACACAGTTGAGATGACCACCCTCTACCCGAACGTGACCGTGGGCAACCCGAGCACATTTGGGTCCACGACCTATGTATTCGACAAGGGCACGCCGAGCCAGCAGACCGCGACCATGCAGTCCTGGGCGCACCCGTGGCGCGACTGCAACGGCTTCAACTACGCCCCCGGCAGCAGCCTCAAGTGGGCCAGCAGCTTCAACGACTACCCCACGCACCAGGGCTTCTACATCGATGACGTCTCCATGACGGTCATCAACACCGTTACCGCCACGACGGTCGGGACCTTCTCGACCAGCTTCGAGGCCAGCCTCCCCGGTACCCGGTACGTCGCCAATACGGGTTCCGACTCGGCCAACAACTGCCTCACTGCCGGGAGTCCGTGCCTCACGATCCAGCACGCCATCGACCAGGCATTCGCCGGCGATGCGATCCACGTCTTCCCCGGCACCTACGACGAGACCGCCTCGGGCCGCGGCACCGACACGAACAGCGGGCCTTACCAGTTCGGCCTCTTCTTCCCGCCCTCCAAGCCGGGCATCACGCTCCAGGGCGTGACCGCGGGAGACGTTGCGATCACCGATCCGACCGCGACCCAGGCCACCATCACGACCAACGCCACCAACAGCTTCGGGACCAGCGGCATCTTCGTCGCGGCCGCCGACACCAGCATCAAGGGCGTCAAGGTCGGCCACAACGCCGCTGGCGACAACAAGACCATCGAGGTCATCGCCGACGACTTCACGCTCCAGGACTCCGCCACGAATATTCCCGGCGGGGGTGGCTCCATCTACATCAACGACTGGTCAACAGCTGGCAACGTGGTCAAGAGCTACCACGTCGTGCACAACAGCTTCCTTGACGGCACCAGCGTGGACATCTCCAGCGGCGCCGGGTCCACCGGCCCCCTCAGCGGGCGCGAGATCAAGAACAACACGTTCAATCTCCAGGACAACGGCTACAACGCCATCAGTTTCAACGGATCCGGCACGACAGTGGTTTGGTTCATCAACCCTGTCGGCGCAGCCGTCATCAGCGGTAACAGCTTCTCCAACAGCACCCAGTACATCCGCTCGCGCGGCACCGTGTCCGTGCCCGGCGACTTCGACTGGAAGTCCTGGTGGAACAACAACACGTTCGATCACGCGGCGATCGCCGGGCCGGATCCGGCTAACGGCAACTTGACCGCCTACAGCTACTCCAGCGGCGGAGACACGTTCCCGAACACGCGCCGGATCTCCGGCACGATCCAGGGGGCTGTGGACTTCGCGGCCACCAATGACACCGTCCTGGCCAGTGCCGGCACCTTCACCGAGCAGGTGACGGTCGGCAAGACCGTCACGATCACCGGCGCCGGCGAGGGCGCCACCAAGATCCTGGCCCCTTCCACGCTGGTCGCAGGCCTCGGCGGCCGCTACTCGATCGTGGATGTCAACAACGCCGCCACCGTCGGCATGTCCGGCCTGACCGTATCGGGACCGGGACCTTCGAGCTGCGGCAGCATCCACAACGGCATCTTCGTCTCGGGCGACGCGACGCTCAACGCAACCAACCTGACCGTCAGCCACGTCCGTGACCAGCCGATCAGCGGCTGCCAGAACGGCGTCGGCATCGCCATCGGACGCTCCGCGATTCCAACGACCGGGCACGCCACGCTCAGTCACGTGACGGTCACGGACTACCAGAAGGGCGGCATCGTGGTCAGCGGCAGCGCATCGACTGCCACCATCACGCACAGCACCGTCACCGGCGTAGGCCCCACCACGGCCATCGCCCAGAACGGCGTCCAGATCAGCTCCGGCGCCGTGGCCACCCTGTCCAGCACGGCCGTCACCGGCAACGAATGCAACTACTTCGACCCGAGTGACCCGACCAACCCCAACAACTGCGGGCCGAACTACCTCACCAGCACCCAGGACGTGGGCATCCTCCTCTTCAGCTCGGGAGCGGGGACGCAGGTCACGGGCAACACGGTGTCCGGCAACGACGTCGGCATCTACTACGTCGGCGATCCGGCGACCATCAGCGGCAACACGATCACCGGCAACCGCTACGTCGGCATCGGCCTCAACACCGGCACGGCAACCGTCAGCGACAACGTGATCAGCGGCGGGAACACCGGCGTCTTCGCCACCAGCTTCCTGGGTGACACGGCCAACGTGAATGCCACGCTCACCGAGAACACCATTACCGGCGCCGCCACCGAAGGCGTGCGCATCTACGACGAGACCGGCGACGCGTTCGGACCCGTCATCTCCCTGCACGGCAACTCGCTGGACGGCAACGCGCTGGGCCTGCGCAGCAACTTCAGTAGCACCACGGATGCCTCCGGCAACTGGTGGGGCAGCAACACGCCCGCTGGCGTGACCGCGGCGTTCATCGGCAACGTGGACTACACCCCGTGGCTCAACGTGGCCGCAGACACTGATGCGGCCATCGGCTTCCAGGGCAATTTCTCGTTCCTGAACGTGGACGACAACAGTCCGCAGGTCGGCGCCAGTGGGCGCATCCAGGAAGGCATCGACCTGGTCAATGCTTCCGGGACCGTCAGCGTCCAGCCCGGCACGTACGCCGAGAACGCCATCGCCAACAAGACGGTCACCCTCCGGGGCGCCCATTTCAATGACGCCGTGAGCGGCCGCACGTTCGGCGACGCAACCGAGTCCAAGATCGACGGCACCGTCGGCATCCAGGCCGCCAACGTCCTCTTCGACGGCTTCTCGGTCACCAGGACCGTGAGCATCAACGACGCGGCGCTGGGCGTGTACGTC
>CAZENL010000040.1:12032-24555 GCA_964513505.1 uncultured Anaerolineaceae bacterium | reverse complement strand
ATGGAGGGCTTCGACGAGGTCACGTGGGCGGTCCACCTGTGCCGCGGCAATCACCGCAGCATGTGGTCCGTGGAAGGCGGCTACGACGCGATCGCGGAGCAGCTCTTCACCACGCTCAAGGCGACACGGATCCTGGCCGAGTACGACTCTCCGCGCGCGGGCTCGTTCGAGCCGCTGCGCTTCGTCCCGCAGGACAAGACGGTGGTCCTCGGCCTGATCACCACCAAACAGCCCGAACTGGAAGATGCGGGCGAGATCAAGCACCGCATCGACGAAGCCGCGCGGTTCATGCCGCTCGATCGGCTGGCGCTCTCCCCGCAGTGCGGATTCGCGTCCACCTTGCCCGGCAACAAGGTCACCGAGGCGGACCAGCGCGCCAAGCTGGAGCTGGTGGGGAGCGTCGCCCGCGACGTCTGGCACTGAACCGCCGCTCGACAGCCCTCGCTGAGGAGGCCGCCGGCCAGACCTGACCGGCCGGCCGTGCGGCGGGCGTCGGCGCCGGCGCCCGATGTCGGGCAGACTGCGCGCCCATGCGCCGAATGCTGCTCGTCCTGGTGATCGTCCTGGTTGCGGCGACCGCGTTGGCATGGGGAGCGGGGCTGCTCGGATCCAAGCCCGTGCCGTCCCCGGCTGTGGCCTCGGCGCCCACGCCGACGCTTCCAAGCCGGACTGTCTCGCCGACCAGCACGCGAGTGCCGACCCCGTCGCCCAGCCTGCCGGCATCCCCCACACCCTCTCCGAGCCCCAGCCCGTCTCCCACCCCATCGCCGTCGCCATCGCCCAGCCCGACGCCCAGCCCCACGCCGTCGCCGTCGCCGAGCCCGACGCCGGCCGCGACCAGCTTCGTCTTCTCCAACCCGGACGGCTACTCCATGACCATGCCTGCCGGCTGGACGGCCATCGCCGTCGGTCCTTCGGACATGGGGCTTCTGCTCAACCTCCTGGGAAGTTCCAGCCCGGACCTGGCAGGTCTGGTCCAGAACATCCTGAACCTGACCCATGGGCGGCCGAGCATGGTCGGCGGCGACCTGCGTGACAGCTCGGTGGCGGTGCCGCCCAACGTGACCGTGCTCATCCAACCGAGCGGCGGCCTGCCCCTGGATTTCGTGGCACCGATCGTGGAGCAGCTGGTCAACCGCATTCCCGGCGTGATCGGAGGTCAGGCGAACCAGAAGGTGACGCTGCCGTCCGGTGACGCGGTTCGGATCGATTACCAGGTGCAGCCGGCGAGCGGAGGCTCCACGATCGGCCTGCACACGTTCGTGATCGTGCGCGGCAGCCAGACCTTCCTGGTCACCTTCACGGCGGCTGCCGACCGTTTCGCGGACCAGCAGGCCACGTTCGACCAGATGATTCAGAGCCTCAGCTTCAGCAGCTGAGTCGGGGCTCGGGACGGAGAGCCGGTCCGGTCAGGAGCCGTTGGACAGATCCCGGTCTTCCATCTCCCAGGCGTGGTCCAGCATGTGCCAGGTGGACCGCCGGATCAGGAACTGGACCGTCCACCAGCTTCCCGCCGCCGGGCCGCGGGCATTGAACTCCCGAATCCCCGCGATGAACGCCTCACGGTGGGCGCGGAGCTGTTCAGGGTCCTGCCGAGCGTCCAGGGCCGTCCTCACCCCGACCTTGGTCGCGAACTCGTGGATCTCGGCTCCATTGGCGTGGGCGATGATCTCGCCCCGGCTGCGCCCTCCTCCGCGCGGACCCGTTCTCAGTTCGGCCGAGACCCGCGAGGCCGTGTCATCGAAGGTGGCCCAGGCGGCACGCAGCAGGGCGATCTTCCGCTCGCACTCGGCGTCGGTCATCTGCTGCTTCTCCGGCTCCGCTGCCCTGCCCGAGACGCCGTAGTAATCGGTCATGCCGTTGCCCGGGACCCGCTCAACAACGGCCGGATCGCCGGTCACGTCGAACTGATCGGCCAGGCCAGCCCGCGCCGCCACCTTCGCGTAGCGTGGTCGGTACGCGGCCAGCACGCGGAGCGCCTCCTCTTCCGTCTTCGCGCTCCGATCCCAGCCGGGCCAGTCGAACGCCACGGCAACGACCCGCTTCTTCTTGCCCTTCTCAACCATGACGCGGACCGGGTCGCTCATCGGCGCCAGCTTAGGCGGGCAACCTGACATGCGTTGCGGCTCTCAACTCGGCCTGCCTTCCGCCTCTGATTCCTCGATCACCTCGCGCGCCAACTCGAAGGCGCGATTGGCGGCCGGCACGCCGGCATAGGCCGCGGCGTGGAGCAGCACCTCACCGATCTCTTCGGGCGTCAGCCCGTTCCTGAGTGCCGCACGGACGTGCATCGGGATCTCACCTTCCGCCCGCAAAGCGGTCAGCAGCGCGAGCGTGATGGCGGAGCGCGTCCGCCGGTCAAGGCCGGGACGGCCCCAGATGTCCCCCCAGACGTCGGCCGTGATGAACTCCTGGAACGCTCGCGTGAAGTCGGTCGTGCGCGCGATCGCCCGGTCCACGTGCTCGTCTCCGAGCACCTCGCGCCGGACCGCGAAGCCTCGCTCCAGGTCGTCGTGGTTCATGGGTGTCCTGCCTCTGCTGCGGCTCGTGAGCGGAGCACGTGCTCCGTGATGAGGCGCGTCGCGGCGCGCGGCTGCTCCCGGTTGAGCAGGTGCGCGGATCCCGCCACGGTGTGCGCTTGACCGCGTGGGATGGCAGCGGCGATCGCGGCGGCCACGTCCGGCGGCGCCGACGGGTCGTCCGCGCCCGCGACGATCAGGGCCGGTGCGCGGACGGAGCTCAGGTCCGACTCCATGTCAAGGTACGCCAGCGCCTCACAGGTCGCCGCGTAGCCTTCCGGCGAAGTGGCCAGCAGCTTGGCCACGATCCACTCGGCCAGGTCCGGCCGGTGCCCCACGTACCCCCAGCGCTCGAGGACCAGGTCTCGTATGGCAGCCGTCCCGTGCTCGCGGACACGCGCCGCGCGGGCCAGCCACGCATCGGGGGACGCGGTCCGCGCCGTGACGCAGAAGGCGACCACGCTCTCCACCCGGTCGGGGGCATTCTCCGCGACCCAGAGCGCGGTCATGCCCCCGAGCGACTGGCCGACCAGGTTGGCCCGTTGGACATCGAGCCGGTCGAGCAGGGCGATCAGGTCGCCGCCGAGGTTGGCCATGGAGTACGGCCCGGCGGGCGTGGCCGACGCGCCGTGGCCGCGCGCATCGAATCGGACGACGCGGAAACTGCCCTCCAGCGAAGTCAGCTGCGGCTCCCAGACGGCCATTGATGTTCCGATCGGGTGGGCCAGCACGACCAAAGGCCCGGACAGGTGCCCCGAAACCACCGCGTTGACTTCGACGGCCTCGCTCATGCCATCGCCGGTTTGCGGCTGCGCGACGCGTGGACGTCCAGGGCTCGATCCACCGCAACCGCCGCCGCATCGACGTATCGTGCCGTTCCGCCGTCGGGCTCAGCGCCGAGAGCCAGGTTTCCTCGCATCCGCTCCGCGTCGATCTCCAGGTGCTCCACCGAGTCGCGCGTCCAGGCCGCCGCGGAGCCCGTGACCTGGAGCAGCGCGCTCAGCCACTCGGAGTGCCACCGCCCCGCCGCTCTCTGGTGCTCCTGTTGCGCAGCTGCGAAGAGGTTCGCCGCCAGTCCCGGGGCCTGTTGCGCGCAGCCCAGCGCCGAGATCGCGGCGATCGCGTTCCGCTTGTGCGCCATGGACGACGACCCGCCGCGGCCTGGCACGCCCTCGCGGACCTCGCCGACCTCCGTCTGTGCCAGCAGCACGATGTCGCCGCTCACCTTGGCGCAGGCACCCGCGGAGATGGCGAGCGCCGCCGCAACGCGCCCGATCCTCGACCGTTCCGTGTGCCACGTTCCCGTTGGGGCCGGCAATCCCAGGATGTCCGCAAACGCCTCCACCAGCCGCGGCCCGGCGGCGCCGAAATCCACGAGCGTGCCAACCGGTCCCCCGAGCTGCGCGGCCAGTGAGTGCGCCGCCATGTCGTCGATCGCGCTTGCGGCCGCGTCCAGCGCCGCCATCCAGCCGGCCGCCTCCCAGCCGAAGGTGATGGGCAGCGCCTGCTGCATCAGCGTGCGGCCGGCCATGGGCGTGTCGCGGTGCTCGGCGGCCAGGCGTGCAGCCGCGTCCGCGGCTGCCGTCAGATCGTCCGACAGGGGGACGGCCGCGCGTCGCACGACCAGCATGGCCGCCGTGTCCAGGATGTCCTGGCTGGTGGCGCCGTGATGCACCCAGGGTGCCGCCGCAGGCCCGACGGCCGCACGGAGTGCCGCGACCAGCGGAATGACCGGCGTGCCGCCGTCGGCCGCTGCTCGGCCGATCTCCGCCACGTCCAGCACGGCGGTTCGGCACGCGTCGGCGATCTCCCGGGCAACCCCGGCAGTGATCAGCCCGAGCCGGCCTTCCGCCTCCGCCAGTGCCGCCTCGGCGTCCAGCATCGCGCGCAGCCAGGCGGCGTCGCCGATCTCCGCGTCGACGCCACCGCGAGCGAAGGTTCCGCCGAAGAGCGTCAGGGTATCCGTCACGTCCGCGCCGCCGGCCGGCGCCTAGACCTGGAAGAAGACCGTCTCACCATCACCCTGCAAGCGGATGTCGAAGACGTACCCGTCGGGGGACCGACGTGCGATCAGGGTATCCCGCGCGACAGGGTCCGTGATTCCCGACAGAACGGGGTCGCCCTCATTGGCGGCAGCCTCGTCCCCGAAGTAGATGCGCGTCACCACGCGCTTCAGCAGCCCGCGCGCGAACACCGAGACATCCAGGTGCGGCGCCTGCATGGAACCGTCCGGCGCAGGCACGCAGCCCGGTTTGAGCGTGAGGATCCGGTACGCGCCCTCGGCGTCCGTCGGCGACCGGCCGACTCCCCGGAAGCCCGCCCAGGCGGAAGGCGCCTGGCCAGGCTTCGCGGGCAGCGTGAAATCGAAGGTCCCTGACGGGTCGGCCTGCCAGGTCTCGACCACGGCGTCGGGGATCGGCAAGCCCATGCCATCCAGGATCAGCCCGCGAATCCAGAACGCGCCGGGTGTCCCCTCCGGCACCACGAACGCGCCGTCCGGCCAAGTCAGCCCGATCGAGAAGTAAGGCCCCACGGTCTGGGAAGGCGTCACCAATCGCTTCATGCGTCGTCGTCCTGGTCTTCCATGGGTGTCTGCTCGCGGCCCCGCAACACGATGTCGAAGCGAAAGGCCAATGCCCACTCCGCAACGGATTCCGGAAGATCCAGGCGCGAGATCATGCGCTGGCGGCCGCGCGGGTCCGGCACCGACTTGAAGATCGGATCCTGGCCGAAGAGCGGATCCCCGGGGAAGTACATCTGCGTGACCAGGCGCTGGATGAAGGCGTCACCGAACAGCGAAAAGTGGATGTGCGAGGCCCGCCACGCGTTCAGGCTGTTGCGCCAGGGGTACGGCCCGGGCTTGATGGTCACGAAGCGGTAGCGTCCGCGCTCATCAGTGACCACGCGCCCAAGCCCGTCGAAGTTGGGGTCCAGCGGCGCCGGGTGAAGGTCGTTCTCGTGCGCGTACCGGCCGCCTGCGTTGGCCTGCCAGACCTCCACCAGGGCGTTTCGAACCGGGCGGCCGTCGCTGTCCAGCACGCGCCCATGGACGATGATCCGCTCGCCCAGCGCCTCTGCCGTGCCGCGCGCTGTGAGGTCGGCGTCGCCTGGCTGGACGCGGTCGGCGCCCAGAACGGGGCCGCTGAGTTCGGTCAGCGAATGCGGCAGCAGCACCAGCGGCCGTCGTGGCGAACGGGTCCGCGTGGCCACGTACTCGGGGTAGAGATAGGGAGGGTCCAGGTCCTGATCCACTTCACGACGTTTGGTCATGGCCATGGTCCTCAACCGCCCCCTGGATGGTCGCCCGGCGCGACCCCGCTGCCCGCCGCGGCCACGGCCCCCGCGACGCTGGGCCGGGCCAGCCAGGTGACCCAGTAGCCGACCGGGAAGAGCCGCAGCCCCAGCCGCTGGGCGACCATGCCCCAGAGGCCTTGCGGCGCCCGGATGGCGATCACGATCGCCACCGAGCCCAACAGGACCAGGTACCAGGCTCCCTGGTCGGACAGGGTCTGCTGTAGAGCGTAGAAGACGATCGTGCCGACGATGGGACCCTCGATCGTGCCGATCCCGCCGATCACCGTGACGAAGATCATCTGTGCCGTCCATCCGATGCTGAACGCCGCCACCGGCTGCACGTTGAGCTGGCTGATGATCACGATGGCTCCGGCGGCACCGGCACCACCGGCAGCCACCAGGTAGACGATCCGCTTGGCACGCACCACGCGACCGCCGAGGCTGCGCGCGGCCGTCTCGTCATCGCGGATCGCCGTCAGCACCAGCCCCAGGCGGCCGCGCAGCAGCAGGTAGATGCCCGCCAGGGAGAGCACCGTCACGGCCAGGGCCGCCCAGTACGTGAACGCCAGCAGGTTGGTCGGGGAAATGTCCCGGACCCCGGGAAGCGCCGCGCCGGTGCCACCGCCCAGCGATGGGAAGCGGCTGATGAACAGCTGGAAGACATCGGCAACCACCCAGGTCGCGATCGCGAAATAGCCGCCGCGCAGGCGGAAGAGCAGCCACGAGACCGGCACGGCGATCGCAGCCGTCCCGATCACCGCCAGCGGAATGGCCAGGAACGGCTGTATGCCCCACTGGGCCTGGATCAGCACCAGGTACGAGCCCGCTCCGATGAACGCCTGCTGGCCCACGGACACCATGCCCGCGTAGCCCGCCAGCAGGTTCCACATGCTGGCCATCACCAGCAGGATGAACAGGTTGATCAGGGTGCTGATCAGCCCCGCACCGACCAGGTACGGCAGCGCCGCGAAGACCACCACCGCCGCGATCGCGGCAATGCCCGCGAGCCGAATGGGCCGCCGCGAGCGGGTGACGCGAGCCAGCCCGCCTCCGTCGGCGACGGCCGCGGCTGCCGGCACAACCGGCGCCACCGGCCCCGTTGGCAGCACCGGAGCGTCCGCGCTCACGCCCGTGCCCCGGTCCGGATCAGGCCATCCGGGCGGATGGCGAGCACCAGCAGGAAGACCAGGTGGCCCGCCAGGATGCTGTACCCGGAATCGATCTGGGCACCCACGATCTGGCTGATGCCCAGCACGATCCCGCCCAGCAGTGTCCCCCAGATGGAGCCGATCCCACCGATGACCACCGCCTCGAACGAGAACAGGAGGCGGCTCGCACCAGCCGTCGGTGCGAAGGAAGAGGACATGCCGAAGGCCATTCCCGCAAGGGCCAGCGTCGCGAATGCGATGGCCGCCGCGATCCCGAAGATGTGCCGGTCGTTGGCGCCCGAGAGCTGCGCCGCCTCCCGGTCCAGTGCCACCGCCCGGATCAACCGCCCCGTGCCGGAGCGGGACAGGAAGTACTGGACACTGAACAGGACGGCCACCGCAACGACCAGGATGAGGAGCGGCAGGTAGGGCACGTAGAGCTCATCGCTCAGCTGGAACGCGGATGTCCCGAGCGATCCGGTCAGCAGCTTGTGGCTGTCCGCCGACAACGTCTGCTGGAGCAGGTTCTGGATGACGACCGAGAGCCCGAACGTGACCAGCAGGGTGGTGAACAGGCCGCGCTGGAGGCTGGCCTGGAGGAGTGTCCGCTGGATGACGTAACCGACCAGCGCGAAGACGGGCACCACCACGACCCACGCCAGGATGGCCGGCAGGCTGGTGACCGCAATCACCCCGAGCGCCACGTAGGCAGCCACCACGGCCATGTCGCCGTGGCTGAGGTTGATGACGCGCATGGTCCCGAAGAGCAGCGACAGGCCGCACGCGAAGAGCGCGTACTGCCCACCCAGCAGCGTCCCCTGGATGATCGCGTTGACCCAGTTCATGCCGTCACCGGACGATGCCGCACCAGCCCGAAGTACGCCGCCTCGATCTGCTCGGGAGTGAACTCGGACGGGCGCCCCTGCAGCGTGGTGCGACCTTCCAGCAGGCACTGTACGTGCGAGCAGACGCGCATTGCCTGGGCCACGTCCTGCTCGACCACCAGGATCGTCACACCGCTGCCGAGCAGCTCCGGCAGCAGGGAATACACCCGCCGTACGACCACCGGCGCGAGCCCCAGCGAAAGCTCGTCGAGGAGGAGCACGCGCGGGTTGGCGACCAGGGCCCGCGCAATGGCCACCGCCTGCTGCTCACCGCCCGACAGCTGCATGGCCGGCTGCCGGCGCCGGTCCGTCATCCAGGGGAAGAGGCCGTAGACCCGCTCGATGCTCCACGGTCCCGGCCGCTTGCGATGTGCGCCCACCAGGAGGTTCTCCTCCAGGCTCATGGTCCCGAACAGCCGCCGGCCCTCGGGCACCAGGGCGACCCCTTCCAGCAGTCGCCGTTCCGGGGACAGGCCGGTGATGTCGCGGCCATCCAGCACCACCGAACCGCTCGCCGGGCGATGCAGGCCCGCGATGGTGCGCAGCAAGGTGGACTTGCCGGCACCGTTGGCGCCGATCATGGCGTACAGCTCGCCCGCGCCGACGCTCAGGCTGACGTCGGTCAGCGCACGCAGCTGTCCGTGGAAGACGTTGAGGTCCAGCACCTCCAGCAATGGCGGACCGCTGCTCGGGGCAGCCACTGAAGTGGAACTGGGAGCTGCCACGCTGGTCATCAGACGGCCGGAACCAGGTGTGGCTGAATGTCCAGGTCGCTGTCCGGTTCCGTGCCCAGGAACAGCTCGCGCACCTGCGGACTGGCCAGCACCGTGCCCGGGTCACCGTCACCGACTTTCCGCCCGACGGCCAGGCAGACCAGCCGCTCCACGCTCTCGGTCAGGGCGCGGACCACGTGCTCGATCCAGATCACCGCGGTGCCGTCAGCCCGAGCCGCGCGCACGATGTCCACCAGCCCCGACACTTCCGGGTCGGTCAGCCCGCCGGCCACCTCGTCGAGCAGCAAGAGGCGAGGCCGGGTCGCCAGCGCCCTGGCAAGTTCCAGTCGCTTCCGATCGAGCAGCCCGAGCCGCCCGGCGAGGCGGTTCGAGAGCTCGCCAAGGTTGGTCTGCTCCAGCGTCCTGGCAGCCAGGCGATGGCTGGCCGCCCCGTGCTCGCCACCTCCCTGCTGAGCGGCCACGAGCACGTTCTCGAAGACGGTCATGCCCTGGAAAGGCCGCGGAACCTGGTAGGTTCGGCCGATGCCCATGCGGCACCGCGCCGCTGCTTCCACACCGGTGATGCGCTGCCCCGCGAACCGGATCTCGCCGCTGTCCGGTGGCAGCTCGCCGGAGATCATCCCGAACAGGCTGGTCTTGCCGGCGCCGTTGGGGCCAACGACGCCGACCGCTTCACCCTCCCCCACCGAGAGGTTCAGGTCCTCGGCGACAACGACCTGCCCGAATCGCTTGGAGAGGTCAACCAGTTCGAGCAGAACCGCCACGAAGGCTCAGGCGTTGGTGGGCTTCAGGTCGCCACCGACGGGCACATCCGGGTTGAGGCTGTTGTCCACCACGACCATCTCGTACGGGAACTTGGTGCCCTTGACCCACTGCACGCCGAGCGGTCGCATCATCCCGATGCCCGGGATGGCCGGTGCGCCTGGGGCCAGCGACGGACCGGTGGTGAAGTCCAGCGGACCGCAGATCCCGGTGTACTTGACCTTGAACAGCTCGGCCGCGACCGCGTCGTGGTCGTGCGGGTCCGCCGCTGCGCTCAGGGCGATCTGCGCGACCTCGAAAAGCGAGTACGTGGATCCGAGCGCCTGCGTCCACTGCTTGCCGCTGGCGGCCGTGTAGGCATCCGCCAGCGCCTGGCTCGTCTCGCCGTCGATCGACGACACGTATGGCATGAAGGGTCCCCACCAGCAGTCCGTGGCCACGTTGACGACCAGGTCGCCGAGGGCCTCGGTATCGGCCGGGAACAGCAGCACCTTGGCCACCGTGGCCAGCTTGGGCTTGAAGCCCTGCTGGGCGGCCTGCTGCCAGAACGTGTTGAAGTCGGGCGGCAGCGGCGCGTTGATGAAGATGTCCGCCTTGGCCGTCTTGAACTGGTTGATCATCTGGGTGTAGTCGGTGGTGCCGTCCGTGTAGGCGCCGCCGTCGGTGAAGGTGTAACCCGCTGCGGTAATCGCCGCGGGCCAGTAGCCGCGGAAGGCGTTGCCGTCGGCGTCGTTGGGGAACTGGCCGGCCACCACCTTGTCCGTGGTGATCCGCTTCCACATGGGGATGAAGCAGCCGCCGAACGTCTCGGCGCCGAAGAAGAACATGGTCGTGTACGTGAAACCCTTCCACGTGTCCGGCTTGGTCGGGTCCGCCTGGCGCCCGATGTACCACGCCTGCCACGGCACCACCGTGGAGAGGCAGGGCACCTTGTTCTGCTCGGCGATGGTGGCCACGGGGTTCGTGGTCTCCGGTGTGGACGTGGTCACGATCAGGTCCACCTTGTCCGTGTTGATGAGGTCCTGGGCGACCTGGCCGGCGCGGTTGGGATCGGACTGGCTGTCCTTGACCACGATGTTGACGGCGTAGTTCTTGCCGCCGATCGTGAAGCCGTTCTTGTAGGCATCCGTGGCCTTGACGTGGTCGACGATGAACTGATCTCCCGACCCGAAGCCCGCCAGCGGTCCGGTCAGCGGTGAGACGAACCCGATGGTGATGGTGCCGCCGGAGGCGGCGGCAGTCGGCGCAGCCGTGACGACGGGCGTCGCCGCGACGCTGGTTGCGGCGGCCGAGGTCTGAGCCGCGGTCGGCGGCACGGCCGTGGGCGACACGGCCGTGGGCGGGGCTGCGGTTGGCGGAGCCGAGGTGGGCGTGCCGCCGAGGAGTCCGCCGCATGCTTCCAGCAGGCCGCCGGCTCCGACCGCCAAGCCTGTGGCACCGGCCACCTTGAGCATGCTGCGGCGAGAGAATGACGTTTCCCACAGCCGCGGGAGCGGCGCGCCGGACGCGTCCGATCCCGCGTCAACGGATGCCTGCGAGTGCCCCGAGGTGTCCTGATCGAGCGACGCCATCAGTACTCCTTCTCACTCGCTCGCCCTCGATCGCACCACGCATCGAAGCGAGCCTCCCGCCTGCCCCGCCTGTCTCGCCGCAGGGCCCGTCGGAGCGGGGAACCTAACACCTGCCTTTTCGCGTGCCTAGCGGCTTTTCCGCTGAGTGGAAACCGGGCGTGGCACGGCGACCCGAGCCCTGAGGCGCGACCCAGGCACGCCTTTCTACCCTGCGAGCGGCAGCGTCCCGTCCCAGGCTTCCGCGACCCGGCGAGACAGGCTCAGCGCCGCCGTGCGGACGGGCATGGCCAGGCGTGCGACGTCGGCACCCTGCGCGCGCACCACCAGGGAGAGGGCAGCCACCGCTTCCCCGTCCGCACCGAACACCGGGGCCGCCACGGACACGCTGCCGAGGGTCATTTCATCCCGGGTCGTTGCGTACCCCAGGCGGCGAGCCTCCTCCAGGTTGCGCCGCAGCACGTCCGGGTCCGTGATCGTGTAGCTGGTGAGCCGCGGCAGTTCCCGGGAGAGAACGGTTTCCCGGAACTCCACGGGCGCGAATGCCAGGAGCGCCTTGCCGACACCGGTGGCGTGGAGGGGCAACCGGCCGCCGACCCGGGTCACGATGGCCACCGAGTGCCGACCGCTGATCTTCTCGACGAACAGGGCCTCATGCCCGGCCAGCACGGCCAGCTGCACGTTTTCATGCGTGGCTTCGTAGAGGTCCTCCATGAACGGGATGGCGATGTCCCGCAGGCCGCTCCGCGACGGCGCCAGGGATCCGATCTCCCAGAGGCGCAGCCCCACGCGGTACGTGCCACGCGACGCCCGCTCCAGCCCACCCCAGCGCACCAGCTCATTGGTCAGCCGGTGGGCCGTGGAGAGCGGCAGCCCGGTGCGCTCGCCAATCTCGCTCAGCGTCAACTGCTGGTCCCCAGGCCCGAACGTGTCCAGGATGGCCAGTGCCTTGCTGGTCACGCTGCGGGCAGGGATTGCGTTACGGCCGCTCATCGACTGCGCCTCACGGGCGCAAGGTATACCGGCCGGTGGGCGCTCGTCATGTCATTCGGTTGGACCCGAAATGAACCTCGGTGCGTCCATGTGCATCAGGAGAGTCAGGACCACCGCACGGAGGATGGATGGAGCGGTCGCTGATCGAGCGTGCTCGGGCTGGTGACCGCGACGCCTTCGAGGTGCTCGTCCGGTTCAAGGTTGACGCCGTGTATCGAACCTCATTGGCCATTCTCGGCAACCCGACCGACGCCCAGGACGCCACGCAGGATGCGTTCATCTCCATGTGGCGCTCGTTCCGCGGCCTGCGGGACGTGGACCGTTTCGATGCCTGGTTCGGGCGCATCGTCACCAACGCCTGCCGGATGGCGCTGCGGCACCGCCGGACGGTGCGTGAGATCCCCATGACGACCGGGCTCCCCGAGCGCGAGGCGGACGGAACCGACGCGTTTGCGGCCTCCATCGCCGCCGACGACTTCGACCGGGCCTTCGATTCGCTGGCGGTGGAGCAGCGCTCGCTGCTGGTGGCCCACCACCTGGACGGTCGATCGATCGAGAGCCTGGCGGACGAGCTGGGCGTCCCGATCGGCACGGCGAAATCACGGCTGTTCACGGCAAGGA
>CAZENL010000040.1:0-11932 GCA_964513505.1 uncultured Anaerolineaceae bacterium | reverse complement strand
GACGAGCTGGGCGTCCCGATCGGCACGGCGAAATCACGGCTGTTCACGGCAAGGAGAGCGCTCGAACGGGCGCTGGAGGCAGTCGAATGACAAAGCAGCCCTCCCCTCCGCCCGACGACAGCGTCATTACGGGCCAGCTGGGACGCCGCGCCGGTGCCGCGCTCGATGTCGACGCCCGTGATCACCTGGTGGACGGTGTTCTGCGGGCCACCGCGGCGAGCGCCGGATCGCGGCAGGCCAGGTGGCCGCGACTGCTTCTGCCCTTGGCTGCCACCCTGACCATTGCGCTTGTCGTCGTCGCAATCGCATGGTCACCGCTGGCGCAGACCGTCGGCACGCCATCCGGTTCGCCGCCTGCCGGCTCGGGGGACGCCACGGCTGCCCCTCCGTCGGCGAACCCCTTCACCGTCGACGGCGTGCTCACGCTGGATCAGCTGCAAGCCGCGGTTACGCAGTCTCTCTCACATGGGACGCCACAAACGGTGGTCGCGGATGTGAGCCTGGAGGTCGACCAGATCGACCAGGATCCGTCGTGCGCGGCTGCCGAGCTGTGCACGGTTGGACGGTTGATCGGTGTGCAACCTGGCCTGACGGTCCTGGCGGACCCGGAGGTGCGCGCCTACGTGACGTCCACGCATTCGGGCACCGTGCTGGGCCCGCTCGCGCTTCGCCTCGGACGAGGTGCGCCGGAGCTGCTCGGCGTGGTCCAGATCAACCCTGACGGCACGCTCAACGTCAAGGGCGACCTGCTGTGGCCCGCCGCCGAGACGTCGGTGTCGTCGCTCGAAACAGGGACTCCGGGATCGGTCATCGCCGTGCATGGTTTCCTCGTCTGGTCCGGACCGATCCCCTGCCCTGGCGAGCCGTCACCGACGGCGCCGCCCGATGGACCATTCGACAACTGCCCGTGGGCGTGGATCACGCCGCAGGCCTATCAGCCATATTCCGGCAACACCATGACCGGACCGCAGGTCGCGATCCAGGTCCAGTGGGAGGCCTACGACGAGTTCACGCCGAAGGGCACCGAATCGGCTCATCCGTCGCCGGTCGAAGGAACCTACCTCCTGCGCCTAGTCGCGGACCCCCGCTCCAACTGCAACCCGTGCCGTGGCTGGAAGGTCGTTGGCACCGTGGACCAGGTCAGCAGCTCGCCCAGCCCCAGTCCATCGCCCTCCGTCGTCGAGCCGGTGGTTCGGACGGCCACTGAGATGTCCACGCTGTTGCGCGAGAACGGAAACGCATGGATCGGTCACGTGATGCTGGTCCAGGGAGACATCGTGCCGATGGGCGGGCCACCGTGCACCGCGAAGCCGACGGACTGCCCGATCGGAGCCTTCGATGGCAGCGATGAGCGCCTCTATCCGGTCGCGGGAGCCACGCCCTCGAGCGTGCCGGACGGTGGGCTGAGCGGCACCTTCGCCGTCCGCGTCCGTGAAAGCGGGCTGGACCTGCTGGGGCCGGCGCAGCTGAATGGGTCCGAGGTCCTCTGGTCGCCGAACGAGTCGGCTGTCGTCGGTCAGGAGGCGGGTGCCCCTGGCACCCTTATCGTGGTGCATGGGTGGCTCGGCTGGTCCGGTGCGGTCCCCTGCGTCCCGCCGACGCTTCCCACGCCACCACCCGACACACCGTTCGATACGTGTCCGGCGGGCTGGATCGGATCGGCGCCAAGCACGCCTGTCTCGGGTGTCTTCAACGCCCCATCCGACGCCATCCGGATCAACTGGACGGCGATCAACCAGTTCGGGGACGGATCGGACACGGTCGAGGGTACGTTCATCCTCCGCCTGGTCGAGGATCCACGACCGAACGCCGACCCGAAGCGCGGCTGGCAGGTGGCGGCACGCCTGGATGCTGACCCGGTTTCGCCGGTTACTTCGCCGAGTGCCGAGCTCACCGACCCCGTGATCCTGAGCCCAGACCAGCTGCGCGCCGCGGTCGCCGGCCACTTGGGTGCTCGGCTGCAGCCTCTGGATGTCATCGCTGATGTCTCGATCGACATGGCAGCAGGCGTGACGGCCGTCGATTGCCCGGACAAGTTCGAGTCGTGTGACGAGATCGGCACGATCCACGACGCCGTGGACCTCGGCACGGTGTTGCGGCGTGAAGACGCGGATGTCCAGATCAGCCAGAACGTCTCATCGCCGATCGCGCTGCGGATCAACGACCACGGCGTGCTCGTCTTCCTCGGACACGTGAATGGGAACACGTCTGGAGATGGCACTTTCTGGTGGACGGTCCCCCGGGCGGCAGCCGCTGCCGCGACGCTCCCGGAGAACGAGTTGATCGTGGTCGCGGGCTGGCTCGCCGGCAACATCGAGACATGCGGACCTGCAGTCGCGCCTCCGCCGAGCCCGCCCGCCTATGACCCCTTCCAGTGCTACGGAGGCGACTACCTCGAGGAGCAGGCGGAGCAGCTCTATGGCGTCGGCGGATCCACCACGTCCGTGCCGACCGGCGCGGCGTTGAAGCTCGGCGTGAATGAATACAACTGGGAGGCGCCGGACCCGAGCCAGAACCTGGCGCCCAGGCAAGGCGTCTACCTCGTCAAGTCGGTCGTCAACCACTCCAACCTGGAGTCCCAGGCGTGCACCGGGTGCCGCGGCTGGCTGATCGTCGGGCGCGTCCAACCGACCGATCTGGCGACCATTCCGCCCGAACCCACGCCCACGGCGTCACCGCCAGGTCCATCGGCCACGCCTGTCGCCGTGGTCGAGCCGCCTTCACCGAGTCCATCGGTGGACGCCTCCGCCCCATCATCTGTCCTCACGGTCGACGAACTCCGCGCGCTCCTGAACGAGACGCGCGCGGCGCCGGTCGACGTGGTCGCAAACGTCACCATCGACCCGGATTTCCATATCGACTGCGTGCCAGCGGAACCGTGCCCAACGGTTGCGGGCTTCATCCGCGAGCTCCCGAGAACGGTCTTCGCTGCCGATCACGATCCGTACCCGGACCAAACGCTACAGGACCTCTCGGCACCCGTTGCGCTGCACATCGGAACGGACGGCGTCGTCACGTTCCTCGGTCATGTCGATCTCAGCCCACAGACGGGGCTGGCGTGGACGGTGCCGACGGCCCCGATCCTGCAATCCACGCCCTTGGGCCACGTGCTGGCCGTCAGTGGTTGGCTGTCCACGCAGGCGGGGCGCAACGGGCCGATGGTGCCGCCGGGGAATCCTCCGCCATTCGATGCTGTCTGGACGGACCTCCTGGCCCCAGGCAGCAAAGACACTTCTGACGTGCCTGAATGGGCGAGCGGACCGGACTTCATCCGCACCCAGCAGGGCGCCTACATGCAGTTCGCACCCGGGGACCACTCAAACGACGGCCAGCCGCCACAAGTCGGCACGTACCTGGTCGAGCACGTGGCCTATCAGGGCGGCGACGTTTGCACCCCGGCCTGTGACGGCTGGCTCATGGTCGGGCGGCTCGATCCCTCGACGCTCAGCATCGACGAGCTGAATGCCGCCCTGGTCCCGGGGCAGACGAGCTTCCCCGTCAGCACGGTCGCGAATGTGCGTGGCTGGCTGGTGGACAGCGGCGCACCGATCCCCTGCCCGGCATACCCGTTGCCTGTGACGCCACCGACGTCACCGTGGGAGCCGGGTTGTTCTGCGGCGTGGATCGCCGCGAACGAAGAGCAGCCGGTGACCGGATCCTTCGGATCCTGGACGTTCCAAGACCCGCCATCGAGTGTCCAGGTCCAGCCCGACGCGTATGGCACCTTCGCGGCCGACCCAAAGTACGAGGTGAACGGGTTCGCCCACGTGCCGCGACTGGGCACGTACACCCTCCAGTTGATCCGCGACCCACGCTTCCCGGTCGATGGAGCGCTCGGCTGGGAAGTCGTTGCCAGGGTCGATCCCTAGCTTGGCTCCGTGGTCACCGGGTGACCACTGCCTGCGGATCGGCAAAGGCAAGTCACGCGACGAACAGGCTTGTCGTGCAAAGGACCCGCCGATGGGTCGCCTGGTGACCATTCCGACCGATAGCTTCGGCAAGTCTCGAGGTAGTAGACGGGCTCGTGCTCTAGCGGGTCACTACCTGACCACCGCATCGACCACGCGCCGGCGGCGTCCAAGGCCAACTTGCGCCAGCATTCGGCGATGAAGCGCTTCGGTGACCTGGCATGACCTTCCAGCCCAGCGACGGCCCGAGCTTTGGTCAGCGCCACCGACCGGTCCTCATCGGCCTCGCGGCCATTGGCGTCCTCGCCGCCGTCGTCCTCGCCGCAGCCCTCCTGCCGAAAAGCGCCCCCAGTTCGAGCCCCAGCCCGTCCTCGATCGCAGCGCTTCCCTCTCGCTCTCCCGGCTCACCGGACTCCACGGCTCCCGCCGGAGGCTCGCCGGCTCCGGGCGACACAGCCTCGCCCGTGCCGTCAAACTCGCCGCCGCCTAGCAGCGTCCCAGCAGGGCCCGTCTCCTACGGCCGAGACGGCCGCCTCACCGTTCTGGTGCTCGGCTCCGACTGGCGCCCCAACTTGGGCGGCGAGCGCACGGACGTGATCCTGGTGGTCACGATCGACCCGCAGACCGGACGCATGGCCACCGCCAGCATTCCTCGTGACACGGTCTACTTCCCCCGCGCCAACGCAGGAACCAGCGGCCAGTTGCGCGTCAACGGCCTCTACGAGGTCTACCGGAGCACCAGCCTGGCCCACGACAAAGTGGATCCCAAGGCGCTCAAGCGCTTCACCGCCGACGTGGCGGCGGCGCTCAAGATCGAGATCGACTACTACGCGCTCATCCGCTTCGATGGCTTCTCGGAGCTGGTGGACAAGCTCGGCGGCATCGATGTGCAGATCAAGCAGCAGATCGTCGACGACTACTACCGCACCCCCAGCGGCCTCCGCGGCGCTTACTTCCCCGTCGCCAACTCCTGGCACCTGACCGGAAACCCGCCGTGCAAGCCCTATCCGCAGAAATGCCATAACAGCCTGGCCTATGCGCGGTCACGGCACGGCACCGTCGGCACGGGCTACAACACCGACTTCGCGCGCTCGCGTCGCCAGCAGGAACTGATCCTGGACGGCTCGCACAAGGTGGTCACCAACGGCATGGACGCCCTGGCCGGGCTGGTGAGTGCCGCCAAGGGCCGCGTCTACACCAATCTGCCGCTCACCCTGGATGCCGCCACCCAGCTGTTCGCGCTCGCGGACCACGCGACACTCTCGCCCGACGACATGCAGGTGTTCTCACCGTCCAAGTGGGCGTTCGTGGCGTCGCGCGACCCGGCCTACAGCTTCGAATTGCGAATGCCAACGGTGCGCGCCTGGATCAAAGCGCACTTCAAGAGCTGATGGCTGCGGCGCCGGAGGGCGGCCTTACTCGCCGACGACGGTGACCTCGCGCGGGAATGCGGTCAGCCGCTCCAGGCGCCGCGCCTCGGCGTCGAAGATCACCAGGTCCTCGATGCGCACGCCGGTCTCGTTGTCCAGGTAGACACCGGGCTCGACCGAGAAGACCGTTGGTGACGGCAAGGGAGCCTCGGGCGCCAGCCGCCCCACGGAAGGCAGCTCATGCGTGGCCAGGCCGATGCCGTGCCCCAGGCCGTGACCGTAGTGGTCGCCGTGGCCGGCGGCGGCGATCGGGTCGCGGGAGGCCGCGTCGATGGCGCGGTTGATGGGCCGCTCCCCGGCCTCCACCGCGGCCTGGAGCGCGGCGAACGCCGCCGACTGCGCCTCTGCCACCAGCTGGTAGATCTCCAGGTCGCGGGCGCTCGGCTCGCCGACGAAGAGCGTCCGTGTCATGTCGGATCGGTACCCGAAGACCTGCGCCCCAAAGTCGAACAGCAGGACAGCCCCCGCCTCCACGGGCCGTGAACCCGGCGAGCCGTGTGGCAACGCGGCATTCGGCCCGGCCAGCACGGCCACGTCGAAGGCGAGCGCCTCAGCGCCATGCGTACGCATCTCCCACTCGAGTGCGAGCGCCAGCTCGTGCTCGGTGACGCCCGGGCGGATCTGCGGCAGCAGCCGTGTCAGGGCCTCATCCGCCACCGCGCAGGCCGCCCCGATGCGCTCGATCTCCGACGGCTCCTTGACCTGCCGCTGCTCCTCGACCCAGCCCTCCACCGGGACCAGTTCCAGCTCCGGCGCCGCCGCCACCAGCCGCGTCCACGTTGCGTGGCTGACGAAGCCCGCTTCCAGTGCCACGCGGCGCACGGAGCCGGCCGCGCCCCCGCCAACGCGGCGGAGTGACTTCACGAGTTCCGGCCAGCGCACCGCGAAGTCGCCGTAGACGTCCTCGACACGCGCGTCCGGGCACTCCGCCGCGGCCTGCAGCCGGTACCGGGAGTCGGCGAACACCACCACCTCGTCGCCGCAGACGAAGAACTGGCCGGACACGCCGGCTACCTTCTCCTCGCCGTCGCCCAGCACGAAGCCGGTCAGGTAGCGCGTGTTCTCCCGGCGAACCCCGAAGTAGGCGTCCATGCCTTCGCGCTCCATGCGCTCGCGGAGCGCCGCGAGCCGAGCCGGGCGAGCGGCACGGTCAGCCGCCGACCAGCGTTCGAGGTCAGCTCGAGTCGGAAGGGCAGTCCGCGCCAGCGGAGGCGCCGGCGGCACGACGATCGAGGCCACGTGCAATACCAGCCCTACGGCGTGGGCGTGGGCTTGACTTTGGGCGTGGGCTTGGGCGTGGGAGCTGGCTTGCAGTTGGCGATGTTGTGGGACTGCTCGGCCAGCGTCTTGGCGAAGACGTGCGTGTTCCAACCCGGACAGGCGTAGAAGTAGGCATAGCCGCCCTTGGTGTCCGGGCTGATCGCGGCCAGGATGGACGACTTCGAGGGCGAGTCGATCGGCGTGGTCGGAAGCCCCTCGGTCAGCCAGCTCTGGTAGCCAAGCAGGTCCTGGCTGACCTGGACCTGGCTGAGGTCGGAGTAGCCGGTCAGGCCCCAGAAGGCGAAGTTCGGCCAGTCGGTGAAGGCCATGTCGCGAAGCTTCATGGTGTCATTGGCGTAGATCACGGTCGGCTCGGAGTTCATCAGGTGGTTGCCCAGCACGCCGTTGAGCCGGTTGGTATACACGCCGGCCACCTTGACCTTCTCACTGTCCACCGGCGTCTCTTTCTCGACGATGCTGGCCAGCTTCAGGACGTCGTAGAACTTCTCATGCTTCGCGGTTGCCTGGTCGATGACGCTTTGACCCACGTCCTTGGCCCACTCGTCGAGCAGCATGCGCGTGAAGGCATCCGGCGTGATGTTCGGTGGCACCGTGAAGACCACGCCAAGTCCCAGGAAGCCCTCGAGGCTCTTGCCGGCCGGCAGGTTCGAGAGGACCGGGTAGTCCGCGATGAGTGACGCGGGAGGATTGGTAACCAGGTCGTACCAGTCCTTGACGTTCATGTTGAGCGTGGTGAGGGTCTGCAGATAGGCGGCGATCTGCTCGATCCGCAGGCCCTGGCGCAGCGACACCGCCACCCCCACCGGGGCCGGGTCGGGCGCCAGCTGCAGCCGGTCCACGATCTGCTGCGGCGTCATGGTCTGGCGCAGGTTGAACGTGCCGGTCTTGATCTGCGTGGAGACGCCCTCGGTCACCACCAGGTAGATGAAGACCATGGGCTCCTTGATCAGGCCGGCGTCGGCGAGTCCGCCCGCGATCTGCTTGGTCGTATCGCCCGTGGCAATCGAGAATTGGACCACGGCGTCGCTGACGCCCATCGGATTGACCAACTCGTCCCCGAGCTGCCCGCGGACGGAGTCACCGACGAAGGGATAGTTGAGCGCCGATGCGTTGTCGTTGGCCAGGCCGCGCGCGAAGCCGCGGAAGGCCGGGATGCCGATGAGGACGCCTGCGCCGACCACGATGATCACCAGCACCAGCAGGAAGATAAGTGCGCGCCCCGACGTTCCGGTACGCCGCGGGCGGTAGCCGGCGACGGTGGTTTCCGCGCGTGCCACGCTGCCCTGGCGGATCCCGCGCATGCCGTCGCGCGGTGCCGGGCTGCGGCTGGGAAGGGTCACGCGACACCCCCGTGCGCTGAGCGCGCGTCCAGCTCAGCCTGGACAATGGACGCGGCCGCTTCACGGTCGATGCGGGCACGATGAGCACGCCTGGCGGCAACCGACGGCGGGCCGCCCGAATGCCCTCGCCGCGCGAAGGCGCCAACGCGCTCTTCCGCCATCTGGCTGGTGTGCCGCTCATCGCGCCACGCGACGGGCAGGCCGAGTGCGGGCGTCACGTCCGCGGCCCAGGCACGCGTGAGGGCCGCCTGCGTGCCTTCGCTCCCGTCCGCCACGAGCGGCAAACCGACGATCAGCTCCGTGGCCCCCTGTTCGTCGGCCAGGCGCCGCAGCGCGACGGCGTCATGGTTGGCGTCCTGGCGACGGATCGTTGCGAGTGGGCGCACGTCTCCGGTCGCAACATCCCCGAGCGCCACGCCGATCCGTCGCTCGCCGACATCCACGCCGAGCAGTTTCACGCGGCGCGTCGCGCCATGGGGGCGAGGCTGCGGATGGAGCGCCGGGTATGAACGTGGGTGATATCGGTCAATGTGGCCGCCTCTAGTTCGGGATGTCCGTCGTGGGGTCCTGAATGGTCAGATTGATCCGCCGAATGTCGTTGGGGATCGTGGGAATGAAATCGGGCCAGACGGAGACCTCGACGTGTCCGTACGCCCCAAGTATGGACCGGGCCTCCGAAAGCGTCTTGCCCGCGACCTGTTGCTGGAGCTTGCCGGGATCGACGGGCGTGTACTGGCGAGCCTGAGCGATCACCTGGTAGGCGATCGTGGAACCGCTTACCGTGCCCGGCGACACCTGGGTGGTGACGGTTTCGGGGAACACGCGCACTCCGACCGGCGCCGCCGCCAGCAGCTCCTTGCTTGCCGACGTGGCCACCTGACCCTCGTCCACCGCCAGCACGGTTCCCTGCGTGTCCACGCTCAAGTCGAAGGTGTCCACCTTGCTGCCGACCAGGTCGCCGGCGGCCAGGCTCGGATTGACCCGCCCGAGTGCCGCCGTCTCCGGATAGATGGTCAATCCAGCGGGCGTGTTGGACGGATCGCCGAGGGCCACCTGGAGGTCGTCCGTCAGCTTCTGCGTCAAGGTGGCGATCGCGCCGTCGTAGTCGGCCTTGGTGACGCTGGTGATCTGCGTCTTGCGGCCGCCGGTGGTTGGCTGCGGATTGGTTGCTGTGACCAGTAGGTCGGCGATGGACTTGGGCACGACCGTGACGGTCCCAGCGTCCACGTTGCCGGTGGACCCCGGCACGACCGCCCGGATCCCCACTTCCACGCTGGACGGCTGGTTGATGGCCGCCTTGGGCAGCACGACCGGATCCATGGTCACGAACTGGACGCCGCTCGTGGTGGCCAGCGTCGTGCCGTCGGGAACGGGCACGTCGAACAGCGTGTCCGTGCTGGTGAACGTGACCGACCCTTGCGCCTTGCTCTGGACCACGTTCTGGCCGGTGGCATCGAACGTGGCCGTCTCCGCGAGCGGGATGCCGACGACCTTGGCAGGGATCTTGCCGGGTACCGCGTCCGCCACGGCCACGTTGGGATCCGCCGTGATGGTGAACGTGGTGGGGCCGAACGGTTGTGTCGCAGGCGTCAGCGAGATCGTGGCGGTCGGCAGGTACAGGTAGGCGCCATACGCGGCGCCGCCGAGAATCGCGGCCAGGATCGCCAGGCGGATCGCCCATCCAAAGAGGCGGCCAACGCGGAAACGGCCGCGCCGTCGAGCCTTGGACTGCGGGCCGGCGTCACCGGTCCAGGCGTCGCCCACGCCTTCCGGACCCTGGCCGCTTGCCGCACGCGGCATGACGGCGAACGTGCCTGTCTCCGTGCGTGCCCAACGCGGGTCATTGGCGGGCGGTTGGCCAGGCCGTGATCCCTGCGGCGCTGACCCTGGCCGCGCTCCTGCTGGCGGCAGTCCGCGGCGGATCCCGGAGGCCAGCTCCGGCTCCTGGGGTGTTGCCGGCCGAACCGCGCCCGCACCGCGCGCCGCGACCGGACCGTAGGGGTCCACGGGAGGAGCCGACAAGGGCGCTTCGGACAGCGGCCGGGCCATCGGGTCCGGCAGCTCCGCTCGTTCCGCGTCGGCCACCGTGGCGAACGAGCGCATTCCCGCCGACAGCGCCAGCGCGCGAACTTCGGGTTCGCCGCTGACCACGTCCAGGGCAATGCCGCGCGAGTCCGCCTCTCGCAGCAGCAGGCGGAAGTTGATTCGACTCGTGCCAATCCGCGACCCCGGCGGCAGCACCACGATCACCCGGCGATCCGATGCTGCGCGCAGGCGGGCAACGGCGTCGGTGATCTCGTCCTGGACGTCGAGATAGCAGACGCTCATGGATCCCTCATTGCGTCCGCCAGAGTCTGCCCTAAATCGGGTGGGACGGTTCCGCACGCGAGCGTCGGAGTCACAGGCGACGCTTGCAACGCGGTGGGACGCCGGGACTCAAGCCGGTCGTGCACAGCCGGCGCGGCAGAAGCCCCAACGGAAGAAGAACCAATGCATCACCGATGGTGC
Organism: uncultured Anaerolineaceae bacterium; assembly: GCA_964513505.1. GTDB lineage: Bacteria > Chloroflexota > Limnocylindria > Limnocylindrales > CSP1-4 > JAFMJV01. Next base: position 1,465 of record CAZENL010000040.1, on the reverse strand, counting down.
AGTGGTCGGCGGCGCATGCCACGCGGATACGGCAACCGGGATGGTGTCGGTTGCGCCCGGCATCACCCGTCTGCTAGCGTGCCGGAGATCGGGATCCGCTAGCGGGAGGTGACACCCATGAAGGAAGTATCGACACTGGGTCCTCCCCTGCGGTCCAGGACCGCGCGGCTGAGCTAGTCGCCATCGGGAGCGCCCAACAGGCAATTCGCGAAAGGCGGCTCCCATGAACACAACACCTTCTTCACGTCCACACCTGACTTCGACCACGGCATCGGATCGGCCGAGGTCCGACCAGGATCAAACGCGGGTCGACGCCACGACGCGGGCTCGCGCCGCGGGTGAGCGCGCGATGGTCCTCGGTGGTGGCGGATCGGCTGGCAATGCGTGGTTGATCGGCGTCATCGCCGGCCTGTCCGATGCCGGGCTGGACGTGACCGAGGCTGACCTGATCATCGGGACATCGGCCGGATCGACGACAGCGGCCCAGATCACCGGCGCGTCCCCGGCCGAGTTGCTTGCCGCAACCCTTGCGGCTCCCCAACCTCGGACCGCTCTCGCCGGATCCAACCGCGGACCTGCCCCGGTCAGGCCAGCCACGAACCACGACCACGTGGAGAGGCGGAGCGCGATCCTCAGTGCCGCCGAAGATGCGGCCGACATGCGCCGCAGGTTGGGCGCGGCGGCACTCGAGATGGATGCGGGGTCGGACGGCTCCTGGCAGACACAGTGGCGCAGCACCGTCGCCTCACGGCTACCCAGCCAGCTATGGCCGAAACAAAAGGTCCTCATCACGGCGGTCGATGCGCATACCGGTGAACCGGTCGTGTTCGATCGTCACAGCGGAGTCGACCTGGCAGACGCCGTGGCCGCCAGCTGCTCCAGTGGCCTTCCCCACAGGATCGGCGACAGCCGCTACATCGACGGCGGCTACCGATCCAACGCCGAGAATGCCGATCTGGCAGCCGGATACGCACGGGTGCTGGTGCTAGCACCATTCGGTGGCAGATCACTGCAACCGAAGGAGTGGGGCACGGATCTCGCAACGCAGGTCGACGCACTGCGCGCCCACGGCAGCAGAGTCGAAACGATCTTCCCGGATGAGAACGCCCGCGACATCTTTGCCTTGGGCGGGAATGTGATGGATCCGTCGATGCGCCCCCACGCCGCGCGAGCCGGATACGATCAAGGCAGAACTCTCGCCGACCAGCTCACTGAATTCTGGCGCTGACGCCCTCTAAATCAGTCCACTCGGTAGGCGTGATGACAGCTGCGCATGGCTCGGAGACCATGAGGCGCGATGCGCCCCACGCGCCCTTCGTGCGCCCCTAGACGCGCATCACCCGCAGGACTCGTCGGAGCGCGGCGTCGAGGGGGGCTTCCGGGGCCGCCATTTCGATCGCCTGGTAGGCGAGCGCCAGCGGCGTGACGTCCTGCTGGTCCACCAGCAGGTGCGTGGCGTCCTGGA
>CAZENL010000039.1:11271-24573 GCA_964513505.1 uncultured Anaerolineaceae bacterium | reverse complement strand
CCGAGCGGGACGTTGTAGGGATGCGGCAGTTGCACGCTCCAGTACGCCCACGCGTCGTACCCGAACGTCTGGACCTGCGGCGCGACGATCACGAACAGGTACGCCAGGAACAGCAGTCCCGAGCCGATGAGCCCGTGGACGATCGCCCGGCGGCGGAGGCTCGGGCGCGCCAGGGCACTCGGGGGCGCCAGGGCAATGGACGGGACGGTCGACATGGACCCGAGGCTACCAGTCGGCGCGCGCCCCGCCGATAGCCCCTTCGTCCCAGCCGGACCGCACGCGACCCCACCAAACCGCCCCGGCCAGCGAGTTGCCGATAGGCCATCCGTACCAGTCCGACGAACCGCTGCCCGTTGCTACGCTGCACCGGCGATGGTGGTCCCCCTCTCCCTGTTCCTGGTCGCCCTCTGCGCCAGGGTCCTCACCGGCGCCCTGTTCCCCGATCCCGCCTATCCCGATTCGTTCTATTACGTGAACCTCGCCCGCGAGCTGGCGGCGGGCCACGGATTCAGCGTGGATTACATCTGGAACTTCGTCGAGGTGGGCGGTCACCTGCCGGACGCCGCGGCCGCGGTGCTGCCGATCCCGTCCAACGCGCATTGGATGCCACTCGCGGCGCTGGTGCAGGTGCCGTTCATCTGGCTGCTCGGCCCGACCGCTCTGGCGTCTGACCTGCCCTTCTGGCTGGCCGGGGCCGCAACCGCACCGCTCACCTGGTGGATCGCCCGTGACGCCGGCCTGCCGCGCTGGCAGGCCATCGGTGCGGGTCTCCTGATCGCGGCTCCCGGCGCGGTGAGCCCGTACCTCTCCCAGCCCGACAACTTCTCGCTGTTCATGCCGCTGGGCGCGCTCAGCCTGTGGGCGTGCGCTCGCGGCCTGCGCGGCGACCGACGCAGCTTTGCGCTGGGTGGAGTCTGCGTTGGCCTGGCCACGCTGGCTCGCAACGACGGCATCCTGCTCGGCATCCCATTCGCGCTTGCCTTCGCGACCGAGCTGTGGCGCCGCTGGCGAAGCTCGGTCCGAGTCATCGTGCGCATCGGCTGGGGGCCGGCCATCGCGTGTGCGGCGCTCTTCGTGCTGGTGATGGCGCCGTGGTACGTCCGCCAGCTGTCGGTGTTCGGATCGCTCTCGCCGTCCGCGGCGAGCGGCCGGATCCTGTGGATCACCGACTACCGCGAGCTCTACTCGGTCACGGGCAATCCGTCGCTCTCGACGCTGCTGGGGCAGGGCATCGGTCCGTTGCTGGCCAGCCGGGCGGGCGGCCTGATTGCGGCCGCCGGGATCTTCGTTGCCATGCCGCTGCTCGTCTTCCTGGCTCCCTTCACGGCGGTCGGAGCGTGGCTGTCGCGGCGCAATCCCAACTTCGTGCCGTGGCTGGTCTACGGGGTCTCGCTGCTGCTGTTCAGCGGCCTGCTCTTCGCGGTGCACGTGCCCTACGGCACGTTCCTTCACTCCGCCGTGGCGCTGATGCCACACGCGTACCTGCTGGCGCTGGCGGGGATCGGCGCGGTCGTGGCGTGGGTCGCGCGGCGGCGAGCCAGCTGGAACGCGGAGCGTGCCACGCGCGTGTTTGCGGGCATGGCCGTCGGCGTGGCCATGTTCACGGCCGTGGCCTGGAGCGTGATCGCGGTCGGCCAGTGGCGCACGGAGCAGACGATGCGACGCACCCTGGGTGCGGCGCTTGCGGCCGCTCCGGCCAGCGATCGGATCATGAGTCCCGACGCCGGCGGCTATCGGTACCTCACCGGCCACCCGGGAATCGTCACGCCGGACGATCCGCTTCCGGTCGTGGAGCAGGCCCTGCGGCTCTACGACGTGCGCTGGCTGGCCCTGGAACGGGACAACATCACGGCCTCCCTGGAACCGCTCCTGGCGGGCACGCAACGGCCGAGCTGGCTCTCTGCACCCATCGTGGTCGTGCCCGGGACCGCCCAGCCGGGCCAGCCGGAATCGTCGGCGAACGCAGCTCTGCCGGCGGGTGCACTCTTCGCGGTCTGCATGGACCCCACCGACACGCGCTGCTCGCCATGACCTCCGTCCTCGCCCGCGGGCGCACGAACGCGCTGGCCGCTCCCCTGGGCCTGTTCCTGCTGGCCTTGGTGGCACGGGCCGTGGTGGTTGCGGCCGTGCCATTCCCGGCCAGTGAGGACAGCGCCTACTACGTCGCGGTGGCACGCAACCTCCTCGACGGCCACGGCCTGGTCAGCAACGCCATCTGGAGCTATGCCACGCCGCCGCTCACGCTGCCGAAGCCCGCCTTTGAGCTTTGGATGCCCATGAGCACGTTCGTGAGCGCCGCGGCCATGGCCGTGCTCGGCCACACGTATGCCGCCGCGCAATTGGGCAACGTGTTGCTGGGGTCGTTTGTCGCGCCACTGACCTGGCTGGTGGGGCGTGACGCGGCCGCCGCCGCGGGACTCAGCGGCCGCCGGCAGGCGACCGTGGCACTCACCGCCGGAGCGCTCGCGGCCGTACTGGGGCCGCTGCTGGTGGCAACGGCCGTGCCGGACTCGACGACGCCGTTCCTGGTCTTCGGACTGCTGGCGGCCGCCTTGGTGCCACGTGCGCTGCGGCCCAATGCCGTGCGATCCCGCGTGGCCCTTGGCGTGGTCCTGGGACTCGCCTATCTGTCCCGCAGCGAGGCGATCTGGCTCGGCTTGACCTGGCTGCTGCTCCTGGTCCAGCTGCGGCGGAGCGCCGGGACCCACCTTCAGCGACCATCGTGGGCGAGCCACCTGGGCCCCGTCGTCATCGGTGGGCTGATCGTGGTCGTGCCGTGGCTGATCCGCAACGCGGTCACCTTCGGATCCCCGTTCGCCGGACAGGCGCTGGACAACGCGCTCATCACCCGCAACGAGCAGATCTTTGCCTTCGTGGACCGCCCCAGCCTGCACGACTTCCTCGGCCAGGGCGTCGTCGGGATCGTGGGCAACCAGGCCGCTGGCTTGCTGCACCAGCTGGTGAACGTGCTGCTGGTTCCCGCCTTCCCGGTCGGACTGGTCGGCGTCCTGGCCGTTGTGGCGCTGCGCCGATCGCCGGCGGTGCGCGACCTGACCGCGCTCCGCGCACTCCTGATCAGCGGCCTGCTGATCTTCCTGGTCACCGGCCTGCTCTTCCCCGTGGCCACCCTGTGGGGCACGTTCCTGCACGCCTCGGGCCCGCTGCTCGCGGGGCTTTGCGTGACGGCCGCGCTGGGTATGGACGCCGTGATCGCGCGCGTACGCGTGGCCCGCGCCTGGTCGCGCGAGAACGCGTGGCTCTCTGCGGCGGCATTGCTTGCCCTGGCCGTGCCGCTGGCCGGTTTCGAGTCGGTGGTCATCGGCGTCCAGAGCACCGCCGAGCTGCAGCGGGTCCAGGAGACGGCCGACGCCGCCCGCGGCCTGCCGGAGGTCCAGGCGGGCTCCACGATCGTCTCGGACCACCCGATCTGGCTCTCGGACGCACTCGGTGTCCCGGTGATCGCCCTGCCGGACGAGAGTCCCACGGATCTGGGCCGGCTGATCGACACGTTCCACGCCACGCTCGTGGTGGTCATGGACCAGCGCGGCCGCTATCCCGAGGCGCTTCTCTCAGGGCCGGATCGCCCGTGCACGTTCGGCCTGCCGGTCCCGTTGGGCGATCCCGCGCATCCGACGTGGTTCATGCGCATCCTCCCCGGGTGCCAGACGTGATCGGGCTCGCCGAGAGCAGCCCCTATACTCGGGCCAACGTGGAGATGGGAATCCTTGGCAAGCGGCAACAGGCCGAGTTCGACGCCCTCTACTCCGAAGCCAAGCAGGTGCTCAGCCAGAGCGCCAATCAGTTGAAGGCGCTGGCCGAGCAGCTCCGTCAGACGCACGCCGACGAACTGGCGGCGACCGACCAGCTGCCTCCCGATGGAGCGGAACGGCAATTGCTTGAAGTGCGCCTGGTGGCCGATCGATCGCTGCTGGCGCGGCTCGAGGTGGTGCACCGAGAGTTGGAGCAGAACTGGCGGTTCCTGGAGCGCGGCTCACGCGACAGCCGCAGCGATGGCGCCCGCTCCGTGGACGAGCAGGATCCGGCCATGTGGCGAAGCGGCGTGGCCCTGCAGCTGCTGGAGGCCCGCGAGCAGGAGCGTTCGATCGTCGCCGCGGAGCTGCACGACGGTCCTGCCCAGGGACTGGCCAACGCCATCTTCCAGGTGGACATCCTGGATCGGACGCTTCGCTCAGAACCAGAGAACGCTCCGGTTGAGCTGCTGGCCCTGCGTACCGAGCTCGACGCCGAGCTGGAGAAGCTGCGCGCCTTCATCCATCAGCTGCACCCGTCGCTGCAGGCCGATGATGGCCTGTACCAGGCCGTCGAGGAGCTTACGGCGCGCCTGGTCCGCGACACCGACATCGAGGCGGAGGTCAAGCTGACGGCTCCGGTGGAGCTGCTCGATGATCCACGAGCGCGGGCCGTGCTCCGGGTGGCACAGGAAGCGCTCCGGAACGTGCGCAAGCACGCCAAGGCCTCGCACGTCCGCGTATCGACTTTCGTGGAGCCCGCGCGCGATACCGGCGCAGATCCCGCGCGGTGGATCCTGGAGATCGCGGACAATGGACGTGGCTTTCCGGTAGACGAGGTGCTCGACCAGACGTCCAAACGTCATTTCGGCCTGCGCTTCATGCGTGAGCGTGCCCAGCTCATCGGCGCTCGGCTGGAGATCGTCTCGAACCCGGTAGCGGGGACGACTGTCCGCCTGGCGCTCGAACCAGCCAAGAGGAGTTGACGGAAATGGCAATGAGCTATTCCGGATCCGATCGCCGACGTGGCGGCCCAGACCGACGCTCGCCCGATGCGAAGGTCAAGATCCTGCTCGTCGACGATCACGCCCTCTTCCGGGTGGGCATGCGGCAGATCCTGGAGCAGGAACCGGACTTCGAGATCGTGGCGGAGGCCGAGGACCCGCGCGGCGCGTTCGACGCCGCACAGCAGTACACGCCGGACATCGTCCTGTTGGACCTGTCCATTCCGCCGCCCGGCGGCATCGAAACCACGCAGCGGATCAAGCGCGAGGTTCCGGCCTGCGGGATCATCGCCCTGGCCGTGGCGGAGGACGAGGACCAGCTCTTCGAGGCCATCAAGGCCGGAGCCGCCGCGTTCATCCTCAAGGACATCAGCCCGGAAGACCTGGTCACCATCATCCGCCGCGTCAACACCGGCGAGTACCTGATCAACGACAAGGTCTTCGCGCGCCCGTCCGTGGCCAGCCGGGTGCTCAAGGAGTTCCGCGAGCTGGCCGTCTACGGCCAGGAGGCGGCGCCCATCTTCGCGCCCCTCTCGCCGCGCGAGGTGGAGATCCTGGACAACATCGCCAAGGGCATGACCAACAAGCAGGTCGCCTACGCGCTCTCGATCAGCGAGCAGACCGTCAAGAACCACATGAGCTCGATCCTGCGCAAGCTTTCGGTCAACGACCGCACCCAGGCGGTGGTGTATGCCATGAAGCAGGGCTGGATTCGGATCCCAGAGGACTGAGACCCGGTGGCGCACCTCCCGACCGACCAGGACGAACGCTACGAGGACGACCACCAGATCGGCGCCGAGCGTGTCTCGGCCGCCTCCGCGAGCACGCGCGCGGAACAGATCGCCAGCCGCGTGGCGGCTGAGCGGAACACCCTGGAGAACGAGCTCAGCGAGATCTCCATGCTGGTCGCGCAGGCCGGCGAGGAATCCGAGCGCCACGAGGCACGCCGTGCGAAGGGCGAGGAACGCGTTCGCGCCCTAGAGAAGGAGTCGCAGCCGGACCTTCGCGAGTTGCGTGAGGCCAACGTCCAGCTCCTGGCACTGACCCGGCGGAAGATGCTCTTCGACGCCCAGCGCGAGGTCCTGGAGGGCAAGCACAAGACGCTGATCCGCTATCGCGACGGCCTGGCGCGGGTTGCCGCGGAGCTCGGCGAGCTCGATCGCGGCGCCGCGGCGGCACTCGCCACGGGAATCGCCGCGCACACCGCCCTGCCGGCAACGGTCGGTGGGACCAGGAAGCCCGTGCGCATGCCCGTCAGTTCGGCCTCCGTGCTGCGGGCACAGGAGGACCTGAGGCGAGACATCGCACGGCAGATGCACGACGGCCCGGCCCAGAGCCTGGCCAACATCGCGCTCCAGTCGGAGATCGTGGAACGCATGGTGGCGCGCGGCGACAAGCGCGCACCGGCGGAGCTGGAAGCATTGCGCAGGATGGTGCAGAGCACCCTGACCGCAACCAAGGACTTCATCTTCGACATCCGGCCGATGGTGCTGGACGACCTGGGCCTCGTCCCGACGCTGCGACGGACGGCGGTCGATCGGGGACATCGAGCCGGCCTTGAGATCGACTTCGACTCGTCCGGCACGGACCGGCGCCTGGGGCCGGACCAGGAAAGCGGCATCTTCCGCATCCTGGACGACGTGATCAGCGGCTACCTGGCGCTGCGGCCGGCACATGTCACGGTGCGCCTCGACTGGACGGATCGCGAGTTGTCCGCCACCGTGCGAAGCCATTGGGCTCCGCAGGCCACGGCCGGCAAACGGCGCGAGGAGCCGGTGTCCAAGGAGATGCCGCCGGCGCTGGCCGCCATGATCGAGGAGAAGGATCGCGAGGACCGCCAGGCCGTGGTGGACGCTCGATCGATGCCGGCGGAGCGGCTTCAGGAGCTGCGCGAGCGGGCGACGATCCTGGGGGTCGTGCTGACCGTGCTGGACGACGGCCAGGCCACGGAGATCATCGCTCCGCTCAGCTGAGAGCCCGGCTCGGCCGCCCCTCGCATTCCGGACCTACGGGATGGGTGGGCAGGACCACCGACCCATTCCCATTGCGCGCCCGGCTTCGTAACGTCTGCGTGTCCACTATCGGACTCACTCATCGTTGGAGGCATCAATGCTCAAGGTCCTGCTGGGGGACCGCGACGAGCGGGGTCAAGGGCTCGCGGAGTACGCCCTGATCCTGGCACTGCTCGCAGTGGTTGCCATCGCGGCACTCGTCTTCATCGGCACATCGATCAGTTCGATGCTGTCGCATATCGGGGCGACACTCTGACGCTCCTCATCCCTGGCAAGTCCGAGCAGGCGCCGGTCGATGAGACCGGCGCCTTCGATTCCGTGGCGGCAGTTGTCGCGGGGCCCAATGGGGTCCCATTGGTGGACCCGCCAACAGTGGGACCCTCTTGGTACCCCATTCCTATAGGCGCCGCGGCCGCCCCCCGGCAAAGTGCAACTACCGTCCCACGACGCGAATATCGAGGAAAGGAGGTACACAGCAAATGGCCTACTACATGACCTGGCTGTCCAGCGTTCTCCACAAGGAGGAAGGGCAGGGACTCGCCGAGTACGCACTCATCCTCGCCCTCATCGCCGTCATCGCCATCGCTGCCCTGGTTTTCCTCGGCACGAAGATCAGCACGATTCTGTCCACGATCGGCGTCAACATCTAGTTCTCGCCTTCGGAAAAACGTCCCACCGCATCGATCGAGCGGTGCCGGCCTTCGGGCCCGGCGCCGCTCTTTCCATTTCCCGGGTTCGTGTGAGAGGCCGTCGGCCGGCCTGAATCGGGTGGTCACTTGAGGGCAGTCCGGACTGCACCGGAACGCAGCGACCAGCCCACGTCCTACCTGCGATAGCCGATTCGTCATATCGCGGCACACCCACCCGGACCCATACATTCCTAACTGCCTGTCACAGCACCAGGAGACCCTCAGTTGAAGCGCTCTAATCGGCTCATGCTCGTACTCGGCGTCGTGTTGGCCCTCGTGGCCTTTGGCGGCGTCCTCATCTTCGGCTCCGGATCGGGAAACGCACAACCTGCGCCAACGACCGTGAGCGTGGTGACCGCCGCCGCGGACATCCCTCTCGGCACAGCCCTCGACGCCACGATGCTGGTGTTGGCGGACAAGCCGATCGCCGAGGCGACTGACACCTACACGGATCCGGCCCCCTTGCTGGGCAAGGTCGTGCGCCAGACAGTCAATGCCGGTGTGGCCCTGACCAGCGCGGACTTCGCGGGCGCCACCGGGGTGAACGCGGCCCAGGTGAGCAGTGCGCTCAAGCCGGGCCAGGTTGCCCAGGCGGTCCAGATCGATGGCCTGCTCGGCGTCGGCGGTTTCCTCCAGGAAGGCGACTACGTAGACGTGGTCCTGGCTACCCAGGTCAAGATCGTCCTGGACGCGGGCACCGCGACCGGCGGCGCCGCGACCGGCGGTGGTTCCACGACCCCCTTCACCCCCGTTGGCGATGTCGCAGACAACACCAGCGTCAAGGTCCTGGTCCAGAACGTCCAGGTCATCGGGCACGGCCAGGCAGCTGCCACGACCTCGGCCGACGGTAGCGCCGCGGTAGACCCGGCCACAGGGCAGGCCTTGGCAAACTCACAGATCCTGATCCTCAGCGTCACGCCGCAGCAGGCGGAGATCATCCGGTTCGGCCAGACCCAACCGGACGCCACGCTCCAGCTCGTCCTCCGGGCAACTGCAGACACCACTGCGGCAGACGCGACCACCACCGGTATCACCCTGCGCGAGCTCATCGACAAGTACGGCGTGCTTCCTCCGCAGACCGTCACCGTCAAGTACCCCTGATCCACGTATCCGAGCAACGTAAAGAGACTGGGCAACTGAGCTGATGACCGAAACCATTCGAGTCCTGGTGGTGGATGACATCGCCGAGACACGCGATCACATTTCCAAGCTCCTGTCGTTCGAGACGGACATGGATGTGGTCGGGCTCGCCGAATCGGGTGCCGAATCACTCGAAATGGCGAACCAGCTGCAACCGGACGTTGTCCTGATGGACATCAACATGCCCGGCATGGACGGCATCGCCGCGACGGAACTGCTCTCGGCCAGGGTGCCGCGAGCATCGATCGTGATGATGTCCGTCCAGGGCGAGTCCGATTACCTGCGGCGGTCGATGCTGGCCGGCGCGCGTGAGTTCCTGGTCAAGCCGTTCAGCTCCGACGAGTTGTGCGACTCGATCCGACAGGTGTATTCCCGGGAGCGGGACAAGGCCAGCCGCATGCCGGCCCCAGTCAGCCGCAGTGTCGTACCGGTCGCCCAGCCTGGCGAACGGGAGCCGGGAAGAATCATCAGCGTCTTCTCGCCGAAGGGCGGCGTCGGCCGGACCACCATCGCGGTGAATCTGGCGGTCGCCCTGGCCTCCGAAATGCACAAGTCAGTGGCCTTGATGGACGCCAGCTTCCAGTTCGGCGACGTTGGCGTCCTCCTGAACATGAACCCCAAGAACAAGTCCATCTCGGACGTCATCGCCGATGTCAGCGACGGGAATGTCGACGCCGTCGACTCCGCGCTGGTCAGCCATACCACCGGGATCCAGGTGCTCCTCGCACCCCCGAGTCCGGAGATGGCCGAGCTGATCACGCCCGAGCAGGTCCGCAAGGTGGTCAAGCGGCTCAGCGACACCCACGAGTTCGTGATCGTGGATTGCTGGCCCCTCTTCCAGGACCCGACCCTCGGCCTGCTCGACCAGTCCGACCTGATCCTGGTGCTGCTCACCTTGGAGATCACCAACATCAAGAACATCCGGCTGTTCCTCGGGCTTGCCGAGCAGCTGGGCTACAGCGACAAGCTGAGGCTGGTGCTCAACCGGGCGGACTCCGCCTACGGCATCCGCGTCAGCGACATCGAGCACTCCATCGGGCGGAAGGTCGACCACACGGTCGTCAGCGACGGCCGCACGGTCGTCTACGCCCTCAACCGTGGCGTGCCCTTCGTCTGGAGCAACAAGCAGGCGCAGGTCAGCCAGGACATCGTGGGCATCGCCAAGGCCATCGCCGGGGACACCGAAACGGTGCCCGCACCGGAGAAGACGGCCAACCGGCGATCGCTCTTTGCACGCCGGTGATCACGCATGACGTGCACCGCACTTCCAGGGAGATGACGACATGTCGCTGCTGAGGCGAATCGAGAGCGCTCGTCCGGGGTCCGACGGCTCGCTGCCGACGCCGCCGGCCACGACGAACCCCCCGGCCGGCGGACACGGGAACGGCTCCACGCCGGCCCATGCCCCGGTCGCCCCGCCGACGCGGATGATGCCGCAGGTGCCCGTGCGCGAATCGTTCCGGGACACCAAGTTCCGCGTGCAGCAGCGCGTGATCTCGGACCTGGATCCCAAGCTTGACCTGTCCAACCAGGTCGAGGTGCGGCGCCAGATCGAGGAGATCTTCAGCAAGGCCGTCGACGAGGAAGGGCTGGCCCTGACCCGCGCCGAGCGTGTCCGCATGCTGGAGCAGATCACCGACGAGATCGTGGGCCTCGGACCGCTGGAGCCGCTCCTGCGCGATGAGAGCATCACCGAAATCATGGTCAACGGCCCGCGCCAGATCTACATCGAGCGTGCCGGCAAGATCGAGCTGACCAACGTCACCTTCCAGAACGACGACCACGTGATGCGCATCATCGACCGCATCATCGCGCCGATCGGCCGCCGCGTGGACGAGTCCAGCCCCATGGTGGATGCCCGCCTGGTCGACGGCTCCCGCGTCAACGCCATCATCCCGCCGATCAGCCTGGTCGGGCCGGTCATCACCATCCGCAAGTTCGCGGCCTCGCCGCTGACCGTGGACGACCTGGTCCGCTTCGGCACCAGCACACCCGAGATGTTCGACTTCCTGAAGGCGTGTGTGGAAGCCCGCCTGAACATCTTCGTGTCGGGCGGCACCGGCTCTGGCAAGACCACGATGCTCAACGTGCTCTCCTCGTTCATTCCCAACGACGAGCGCATCGTGACCATCGAGGACGCCGCCGAGCTCCAGCTCCGCCAGGAGCACGTGGTGACGCTGGAGGCACGCCCGTCCAACATCGAGGGCAAGGGCGCCATCCCCATCCGGGAGCTGGTCAAGAACGCCCTGCGCATGCGGCCTGACCGCATCATCGTCGGGGAGTGCCGTTCGGGCGAAGCGCTGGACATGCTCCAGGCCATGAACACGGGCCACGACGGCTCCATGAGCACCGGCCACGCGAACACTCCCCGCGACATGCTGTCGCGCCTCGAGACCATGGTCCTGATGGCCGGCGTGGAACTGCCGCTGCGGGCCATCCGCGAGCAGATCGCGTCAGCCGTCGACCTGATCGTCCACGAGAACCGCCTCAAGGACGGCACCCGCAAGATCGTCAACATCACCGAGGTCCAGGGCATGGAAGGCGACATCATCGTGATGCAGGACGTCTTCGTGTTCGAGCAGACCGGCATCCTCGAGGGCAAGATCCAGGGCCACCTGAAGGCCACCGGCATCCGGCCCAAGTTCACCGAGAAGTTCGAGGTCATGGGCATTCACCTGCCGCCCGGCCTCTTCGGCTTCACCTACTGAGGCCTGAGATGGATCCCATGGTCCTGTTCGCCGCGCTGCTCGGAGCGGTCGCGGTCCTGCTCATCTTCTTCGGCCTTTTCAGCGGCCGTCGCGGTGACGTGGAAGAGCGCCTGGAGCGCTACGCGTCCGCGACCGGCAGCCTGCCCAAGGCAACCACCGAGAAGGCGCCGCGCAAGGGCATCGCCCGCCTGGTAGCCAGCTCGGCGGCCTTCACCAGCTTCAACCGCGTGGTCGAGAAGCGCAACTGGAGCGCGGACATGGCCCGCGACCTGGCGCGTGCCGACCTGGTCCTCAAGCCGTCCGAGTTCCTGGCCATCCGCGCCGGGGTCATCATCGGCGTCCCCGCCATCGTCTTCATGCTCGGCGCGACCGCCGTGCCGACGCTGTCCAATCCGATCGCCCTAGTCGTCGGCGCCCTGGTCGGGTTCTGGCTGCCGCGCTTCTGGCTGGGACGCCGCCAGAGCAAGCGCCTCAAGATGTTCAACAAGAACCTGGCGGACACGATCACGCTCATCGCCAACGCGCTGCGCGCCGGTTCGTCGTTCCTCCAGGCCATCGAGATGGTGGTCCGGGAAACCCAGCCGCCCATCTCGACCGAGTTCGGCCGCGTCATCCGCGAGGTCAACCTTGGCCTGCCGTTCGAGCAGTCGCTGGCCAACATGGTCCGGCGCGTCCGCTCGGAGGACCTGGAGCTGATGACCACGGCCATCTCCATCCAGCACACCGTCGGCGGCAACCTGGCCGAGATCCTCGATTCGATCGCGTTCACCATTCGCGAGCGCGTTCGCATCAAGGGTGAGATCAAGAGCCTCACCGCGCAGGCACGCATGTCGGGCTACGTGGTCGGCTTCCTGCCCATCGGCCTGGTCGGCATCCTGATGGTCATCGCGCCCAAGTTCATGGATCCGATGCTGCGCAAGCCCCCCGAGATGTTCGGACTGCCTGCCGGCGTGATCATCCTCGCCATCGGCGGCGTGATGATGGCCATCGGCTTCTTCATCATCCGCCGCATCGTCGCCATCGAGGTCTGAGCCATGCCCATCGTCATGGCCGTTGCGGCCGCCCTTGGTGTCTTCCTGGTCTTCATGGCCCTGATGGGCTCACGCGCGCCGGACCCGGTTCAGGCACGCCTGACCCAGCTCGGCTCCATGCAGGCCCGCACGCTCGAGGAGTTGGAGCTCCAGCAGCCATTCTTCGAGCGCAGCATCCGGCCGCTGGCCACCCGCCTGTCGGGCATCGGTCAGCGCTTCACCAGCAGCAAGAAGCAGGGCCGCACGGAACTGCGCCTGGCCATGGCCGGCAATCCCGCCGACCTCCGGACCGGCGACTTCCTCGGCATGAAGGTCGTCGTGGCCGGCGCCACGGCCGTGATCATCGTTCTGTTGATGGGCCTGGTTGTCGGCGACTTCGCGTTCGGCATCATGGTCGGTTGCGTCGGCGGCGTGATCGGCTTCTTCGGCCCGGACTTCTGGCTCAGCCGCCGAATCAAGAAGCGCCAGAAGGCCATTCTGATGGCCATCCCGGATGCGCTGGACCTGCTGACCATTTCGGTCAAGGCCGGCCTCGGCTTCGACGCGGCGCTCGCCAAGGTGGTCGAGAAGACCAAGTCGCCGGTGGCAGATGAGTTCATGCGGGCGCTGGCCGAGATCCGCGTCGGCAAGGCGCGCCGAGACGCGCTGCGCGACATCGTCTCGCGCACCGAGGTCCCGGCACTGAGCAACTTCATCGGCGCGATCATCCAGGCCGAACAGCTCGGCGTGTCGATCAGCAAGGTGCTCCAGATCCAGTCCGAGCAGCTGCGCATCGAGCGCCGCCAGCGGGCGGAAGAGCTGGCCGCCAAGGCACCGATCAAGATGCTGTTCCCGCTCGTCGGCTGCATCTTCCCGTCCATGTTCATCGTCATCCTGGGCCCCGCGATCATCCTGATCGCCTCCAACATGGGCTCCGGAGGGATATGAACCAGGGGGCGCACGAGCCGGCCGCGCACGAGCCGGCCGCGC
>CAZENL010000039.1:0-11171 GCA_964513505.1 uncultured Anaerolineaceae bacterium | reverse complement strand
GCGCACGAGCCGGCCGCGCACGAGCCGGCCGCGCCCTGGACGATCCGCGTGATGCGGCCGGACGCCGCGCCGGAGACCGTGCTCGCCCGCAAGGTGAGTTCGGCCGACTCCTTCTGGGGACGCTTCATGGGCCTCATGGGGCGTGGCTCACTGCCGGCCGATGAAGGCCTTTACATCCCAGGCAACAGCATCCACATGTTCTTCATGCGCTTTGCCATCGATGCTGTCTTCGTTGGCAAACCGGACGCGGCCGGAGAACGGGCCGTGGTCGGCTGCCGTCCCCGCCTGCGCCCTTGGATCGGGCTCGTGATGCCGGTGCGCGGTGCCGCGGGCGTGGTGGAACTCCCGGTTGGCGCGATCGACCGAGCGGGGATTCAGGTCGGCGCGGTGCTCCGCTTCGAGGCGCCCATCTCCTACGCACCGGGTTCGGGTCCCATGCCGCCTTCAGCGCCCACTGGGTCACGGGGCGACGCCGGAGCGTAGGTCTCGCCGCCCTTCGGAGGTGCCAGGAATGGCGCCAGCATGGCCACCAGCGCCAGCAACGGGACGCCGGGGCCCGGCACCCACAGCAGTACCGCCATCACGACCGCGAGCCACGTGCGGCGTCCCCGTTGAAGCAGGAACGCGATCGGGATCAGCGCGCCGACCAGGAAGTGGTCCTGGAGAAGCGGTGAGACCAGCAGCGTCGCGCCGAGCGTGACCATGAAGCTGACCTCGCGGTCACGCCGCAGGCTGAGCAGCACCGCCGCGACGGCCGCGGCATATCCGGCCAACAGGGCGGCGCTCGCGAGCGTGTCGCCCAGGCCGAGCCGGACCGCCGTCGAACCCAGGTCCAGGTTGTTCGGCACACGCGTCAGGTCGGCCAGGTTGCGCAACAGCTGGAGGTAGTCCGTGTACGCGGAGACGCCGACGAATGGCAGCGTCGCCGCGATGAGCAGGACGCCGGCGGCGATGCAGATGAGCGCCTGGCGCCAGCGCCGCCGGAGCAGCCACGCGACGAGGAACAGGCCGAAGGTCGGACGCACCGCCATGGCCGCCGCAACGGCCACGGCCGCAGGCGGCCGGTCGAGGTAGCGCCACGCCACGACGGACAGGAACATGACCATGAGGCTCACGTTGCCGAGGTTCAGGTCCGTGAGAACCGGCTCGCTGACGACCGCCAGGACCAGGATCAGCAGGCGGATCCAGGCACGCACTGGCATCAGGGCCGCGGCACACACCAGGAGGGTCGCGCGGATGGCGAACCAGACGGCGGTCGCCGCCGGGACCGACATGGCCGTGAAGGGGAGCATCCCGACCGCCAGCGGCGGCGAGTAGAGGTACAGCCCGTACGGACCGGGCTGGAACGGGCCACTGATCGTCCAGGCCTGGTACAGCGAAGCGCCCCTGGCCAGCCGGTACGCGGCCAGCAGGTAGGCCTCGAAGTCGTAGCCCCAGCCGGGCGATGTCCTGAACACGAAGGCAAGGCCGATCAGCCAGAGGACGGCGAGCAGCGACGCCGCGATCAGCGCGGTCCACGCCCAACGCCGGAGCCGGCTCGACGGAGCGGGCAGCGACCCGGTGGACAACCTCGAAGACCAGCTCGGCATCGGCCGGATCATAGGGGCCTCAGGATCGTGGACGGGCTGCGCCGGCGAATGGCCAGCGTCCGTGAGAGCCTGAAGCGCCGGCTAAGCGCCGGGCAATCACGTGGTGAGCCCGCGCTCTCAGGCTATCGGACATGCGCGCTGTCCTGGACCTGCTTCTGCCGCCTCGCTGTCCTGGTTGCGATCAGGAGGGACAGCTGATCTGCGAACGCTGCCGCGTGCCCTTCCTGCGCCGCCGTGACGAGCCGCCCGGAGCTCCGATCGGCCTGCCGGTGGACCTGCCGGACGGCCTGCTGCAACTGGAGTGGTGCGCTGCTTTCACTGGCCCGGTCCGGACGGCGATCCACACACTGAAGTACGCCGGTGAGCGTCGCCTGGTGGAGCCGCTCGCGGAGGTGATGGCGCAGCGATGGCGGTTCGCGGGTCGCGGCGGAGACCTGCTGGTGCCTGTCCCGGTCCATGCCGCGCGGCGGCGGGACCGCGGCTTCGACCAGGCGGAGGACCTGGCGCGCGCCTGCGCGCGGGTGCTGAACCTGCCGGTCGAACGGTGCCTCGCGCGCCGTGAGCGGACGGCGGCCCAGCACGCGCTCGGGCGAGGCGAACGCGCCCGCAACGTCGGGCACGCATTCGGCGTGCGGCCGGGCTTCGAACGGACCGTGTCGGGACGGTGGATCGTGCTGGTCGACGACGTCACCACGACCGGCGCCACGCTCGCGGGTTGTGCCGCCGTGTTGGCAGGCGCCGGTGCGCGAGCCGTCTCCGCACTCACGCTGGCGCGCGAGCGATGACGGCCGGGCTCAGCTCGCGGAGTCCTCCGTCGGGTTGCCGGCCGGCTCGCGCAAGCGATAGATGCCGGCCGATCGCTCCATGAATCCCTCGTCGACCAGGTAGCGCCGGAGCGACGCGACATCAGGGTGGCGCAGTGCCAGCCGCATGTTCACCTCCTTCTCCGGGTAGCTCTCACCCTTCGAGAAGGCGGAGGCCGCCAGGAACCGCAGCACCACCAGGCGCTTGGCGAGCTGAGCCGGGATGCTCGTCAGGCGGCCGTCCTCGATGAAGGCGTGCAGGACCCTGGCGTCGTCGCGCGACCACCCGCCGTCCGGTGCCGCGTCGTCGGCCCCCGGCAGGTCGGACGTGGACGGCTGTTCCGCGGCCTCGAAGCGTGCCAGTTCCGCGGCCATGGCGGCCATCCGCACAAGCGACAGGACCTGGGCTGAATCCGCGTTTCGGCCCGCGTCGCGCGCCTGGACCAGGCCGACCTGGCGCAGCTGCTCCAGGTGGCGTGCCACGGCCCGGCGCGGCAGATGCAGGGATTCCGACAGTTCGCCGGTGGTGGCATCTCCGGCCGCCAAGGCCCCCAGGATGCGCAGCCGATCGCGCTCGAGGAGGGTCTTGCAGGCGGCCAGGACGTCCGGGTCCATGCCGCCGAGTCTAGGCCTGCGCCGGCGACCAGCGAGATCGCTGCATCCGAATACGATGCTCGGGTGAGCCCAGCGAAGCGGTCCGGCCAGTCCGGCCCGTCACCCGCCAAACCGGCCAGACCGGCGCCGAGCGCCCAGAAGCCGGCGCGAAGGCCAAGGGTGTCGGCCGCCGGCGCAACACCGCCGAAGAAGGCGAAGACCAAGACGGGAGCGCGCCGCGGCCCGGAGTACTTCGGTGATCCGGCGGAGCTGCGTGCGGCATTCGGCGGCCGTCCAATCGGCCCGCACCTCCAGCTTGGCGGAGGGCTGCTCAAGGCAGCCGATCGCGCCGTCCTCATCGGTGCCAGTGCCGTGCAGGTCTTTGCGGACAATCCCACGGCCTGGCGTCGCAAGCAGGTCCCGCCGGCGCAGATCGGCGCGTTCCGGCAGCGCCTGGCGGAGGCCGGCATCGGGTCGCTGGCGGTCCATGCCTCGTACCTGGTCAATCTTGCTTCCCCGAATCCGGAGTTCCGGGAGCGGTCGATCGAGACGCTGGTGGCGGAACTCCGCATGGGAGTGGCGTACGGCGCGCACGCGGTGAACATGCACATCGGCTCGCACGTCGGTCAGGGCGTGGAGCGGGGCACGGACATGGTCGGGCTTGGCATCGCGCGCGTGCTGGCGGACGTCCGGGGCGAGGCGGACCTCCCGATGCTCGTGATGGAGAACGCGGCCGGCAGCGGCGGGGGCCTGGGCTCGAGCATCGCCGAGATCCTGGCGATCGTGGAGGCCGCAGTCCGCCACGGCGCGGACGCATCACGCGTCGGCATCTGCCTGGACACGGCGCACCTCTGGGGCTTCGGCTACGACCTTGCCGAGCCAGACGCCATCGACGCCTTCCTGGCCGAATTCGACGCGGAGCTCGGGCCGCAGATGCTGCGCATGATCCATCTCAACGACTCGCGCGCGGAGCGTGGCTCCAAGCAGGACCGCCACGAGCACATCGGTTCCGGCACGATCGGGGAGCGCGGACTGCGCCACCTGGTCACCCATCCCCGCCTGGCACTGGTGCCAACGTACCTCGAGACGCCGGCCATGGAAGCGGGATACGACGCGGTGAACCTGGATCGCGTTCGCCGCCTGATCCGCGGCGAGTCGCTGGACGTCCTTCCGGCCGGGGCCTTCACCACGCGCAGCGGGCGGCCACGCAAGCCGACGAGCGTGCCGGCGTCAACGCTCGCGGACCCGCCATCCGGGTAAGGTGGCCGCTCCACCCGGCCTCGGACAGTCCTGTCTCAACGGTACGGCAGTCCAATCGGCTCTGGACGCGCGCAACATCGCGACGTTGAATCCGAGGCTCCGGGTGCACCTGCGCCCGGGCGCGTCGCGGCAGGGGGGCGTGGCAGCGATGGGATCGGCTCAGCTCCATCGGGTTCCGTCGGTTTCGAGCGGAAGGTCGCCCAGGAACCGTTTCGGGCACGCAACGATGCGGTGCGCGATTGCGGCGGTCGATTCATGTGGCAGACCCCACAAGACCGCACGGCACCCTGCGAATCCGCTACACCGGTCGACCCCCGAGACGCGGTACCAAGGGGCCATATCGAGCAACGGCTCATGAATCGAAGATCGTGTTGCCGCCACCCCAGCGCGCGGCCCGCCGGTGACATGCCCAAGTCGCCGATTACGGTTCTGCAGTGCCTGCCGGGAGCCACATGAGCGTCCAGAACGGTCGAGCTTTCAACGAGTGGCTACGCGCCCAGCTGAAGGCCAAAAAGATGAGCCAACGTCAGCTGGCACAGCAGTCCGGTGTGGACCACTCGACGATCTCGCGCCTGATCCGCGGCGACCGCACCCCGTCCCTGGGGACCGCCACCAAGCTGGCTCGTGGCCTCCGCGAGGTCCGCGACGAAGCGGACACGCCGCACTACTTCGGCCTGGTGGCCTCATCCACCAGTCACCCCACCGCCCGGGTGGAGTACGCCCTGCGCGCCGACGAGCTGCTCAACGAGCCGCAGGTCCGCCAGGTGATGGAGTACTACCTCGCGCTGCGGATGCGCCGCCTGGCCGTCCGTGGCCCCGGCAACAACGCCGTGGTGCGCCCCGTGCCGCAGATGGTCAAGCGCAACTAGACACTCCGGCGGCGGTCGCGTACCGCCGAGACCCGTCACCCGACCGCGAGGCGCCAGAAGGCGCCTCGTTGCATGTCCGGCGCGCCTATGTACTTGCGGCAGTCTCCGCGACGCGTGCCTTGGTCTTCGGGGAGAGGACGTAGGCGATACCCCCGAGCACGATGATCGAGAGCACGCTGATCACGCGGTCCAGCAGCGTGATCGCGGCGGCCTGCGTGCCGGAGATCGTATACGCCGTGGTCAGCACGAACACCACGCCGCCCTCCACGATGCCCAGTCCGGCCGGCGTGAACGGGATGGCGGTCAGCAGCGAGGCGATGAGGGCCACGAAGAACGCCCCGCTGATTCCCAAGGTGATGTTGAAGTTGAGCGCCTGCACGACCAGATACAGGCGCATGGCCTCCGTGGCCCAGATGAGGGCAGTGACCAGCGCGAGCAGCGGCACCTGGCGCCGCGAGATGGAGAAGACTCCGACCTCGAAGCGTGCATACAGCTCGACCGCTTTGTGTGGCAGGGGCAGGCGGGTCACGATGCGGGCGCCGAAGTTGCGGACGACGAACAGCCCGACCGCGAGCAGTCCCACCACAACCAGCCCGATCCCGAAAATGACCTGGATTTCCGGTGACAGGCCGCCGCGGAAGCTCCAGTAGCCCGCCGCCAGGCCGAGCAGGACGATCGCGAACAGGTCGAAGATCCGCTCGATGAAGACGGTACCGAAGATCTTGCTCAGCGAGACCGCGTAGTTGAGCCGCAGCAGGTACGCGCGGTAGACATCGCCGAGCTTGGCCGGCACCACGCAATTGACCAGCCAGCTGATGAAGATGATCTCGGTCGAGTCGCGGACGGAGAGGTCCTCGCCGGCGCCGCGCACCAGCAGCGCCCAGCGGTAGCCGCGCAGCGGAAAGCCCAGGTAGTAGATGGCGAACGCGCCCAGCAGGTACCAGGGATTGGCGTTGGCGATCAGCCCCGGCAGCTGGTCCAGGTGGAAGCCTGGCAGTGCCACCAGCACCAGCACCAGCACCACGATCGGGACGATGATCGAGATGATCGTGCGGGGATTGCGCAGCCTCGAGCCGAGCGTCGGCGGTGGCGCTCCGCCGTCCTCCGTGACCAGCGGGTAGTCCACGACGTGCTTTGGCGGCTGTGCCGGGCCGCCGGGGAGGTTCGCCTGGTGGTCGCTCACGAAGCCGTCTCCACCGCGAAGGTCTCGGGCGTGAAGCGGACGTTGCCGCGCGAGCGGTTGACCAGCTTGTACACGGGGGTGAGGAGCCGAACGAAGTAGGAGGCACGGCCGGTGACGAGCGTCACCTGCGGAAGCAGGAGCTTCAGCTCGGCGGCCGTGGAGAACGGCCCCGGAAACATCGAGTAGGCCACACCCACCTCGAAGGGCGAATGCGCGTCACTGGCGGCCACACCTGGCAGCCCCTCGCGGACCGCGAACTCGGCTGCCCTGGGGTTCGCGTTGCCCATGGCCCTGGCGTTGTGGATCTCCACGAAATCGACCGAATCGGCGAGCCGGGCCAGTGTTCCCTCCCGCTCTGCCGCCTGGCCGCCCGAATTGCGGAAGCGATCGAAGGGGTGCGGGACACCCACCAGGCCGCCCTGTTCGTGGATGGCGGCCGCTGTCGCCTCCGGCGTGCGCCCCGGGGGCACGGCACGTTCCAGGAACAGGCCAATGAGGTCGCCGCCGGTGGTGCGGACCTCCTCACCGACGATCACGGTGAGGCGTGGCTCCTCGGCCGTGGCTGGCTGCGCCGCGGCCAGGTCACGGGCCCGCAGCGCTCCGTCGATGCGCTCGTGGTCCGTGATCGCCAGGTGGGTCAGGCCGAAGCGCCGCGCGTTCCGGATCAGCGCCAGGGGCGAGCTGAGCGAATCGAACGAGGCCGAACTGTGGCAGTGAAGGTCAGCGAACGAGCGCCCGGCGGCGGCCGGTTCGGAGACCTGGGCGTCGAAGACCACGCGGTCAGACGCGCTGGACCAGCGACTTCTTGAAGAAGTCGAAGTGCTCGAGGGCAAGG
Source organism: uncultured Anaerolineaceae bacterium (assembly GCA_964513505.1). Taxonomy (GTDB): domain Bacteria; phylum Chloroflexota; class Limnocylindria; order Limnocylindrales; family CSP1-4; genus JAFMJV01. Next base: position 4,038 of record CAZENL010000039.1, on the reverse strand, counting down.
CCGGTGCCCAGCGCCACGCAATTCAGCGCGTTCTCTGCCACATGGCAGGGCACGCCGGTCACCTGGGTGAGCAGCTTGTCGATGTTGCGCAGCAGCGCCCCGCCGCCGGACATGACCATGCCCTTGTCGATGATGTCGCTGGAGAGCTCGGGCGGCGTCTCCTCCAGCACGGTGCGCACCGAGGCCACGATCTGCTGGAGCGGCTGCTCGAGCGCCTCCATGACCTCGGAGCTGGTCAGGGGGATGGTCCGCGGGAGGCCCGCGATGAGATCCCGGCCGCGCACTTCCATGTGCAGCTCGCGGTCCAGCGGGAGGGCCGTTCCGATGGTGATCTTGACTTCCTCGGCGGTCCGCTCGCCGACCATCAGGTTGTATTTCTTGCGGATGTAGTTGGCGATCGATTCGTCGAAACGGTTGCCGCCCACGCGCAGCGATCGGGCAACCACGATGCCTCCAAGCGAGATGACCGCGATCTCGCTGGTCCCGCCGCCGATGTCGATGATCATGGTGCCGGACGGGCCGCTGATGGGCAGGTTGGCGCCGATGGCGGCCGCGAGCGGCTCCTCGATCAGGTACGCCTCTCGCGCGCCAGCCTTGAGAGCCGCGTCCCGGACGGCCCGCTTCTCGACGCTGGTCACGCCCTGCGGAACGCTGATCATCACGTCCGGCTTGGTGAACGAGCGGCCGGCCTTCTTGATGAAGTACCGCAGCATTGCTTCCGTGATGACGTAGTCGGCGATGACGCCGTCCTTCATCGGACGGATGGCCGTGATGTGGCCGGGCGTCCGCCCGATCATCTCGCGAGCTTCATCACCCACGGCAACGATCGAGTTGTCCTCGCTGACGGCAACGACCGACGGCTCGCGAATGACGATCCCCCGCCCCTTCACATAGACAAGGATGTTCGCCGTGCCCAGGTCAATGCCAATTTTCATCTCGGTGCGTCAGGCCTCGGAGACATGCTCGATCCGCGCGCCGAGATCGAGGAACTTGCGTTCGATGTTCTCATACCCTCGCCGGACCTGGTGCGCGCCGTGAATCAGGCTGGGTCCGTCGGCAACGAGCGCGGCCAGCATCAGCGACGCCCCGGCACGCAGGTCGCTCATCTCCAGCTCGCTGCCGTGCAGCTGGCAGGGCCCGGTGATCGAGGCGTGGTGGTCATCCTCAATGTCGATGTCCGCGCCCATGCGGCGCAGTTCGCTCATCCACTCGAGGCGGTCCTCGAAGATGGTCTCGTGGATCCGGCTGATGCCGCGAGCCTGCGTCAGCAGAACGGCCGTGGGCGGCTGAAGGTCGGTGGCCAGGTCGGGATAGGCGCCGGTGCGGACATCCGCGGCCGCGTACTCGCCGGTGCCGCGCACGTGCAGCGTGTCTCCCTGCGTCTCGATGGAAACGCCCATCGACGCGAGCAGGTCGAGGAATGCGCCAAGATGCTCGGACGGGCACCCGTGAAGCGTCACGTCGCCGCCCGTGATCGCCGCCGCAATCGCGAACGTGCCTGCCTCGATGCGATCCGAGATGACCTGGTGGTTGGCTCCCCGGAGGCGTCGCCGCCCCTCCACTTCGATGACATCCGGAGCGGTCCGTTCCACCTCCGCGCCCATGTGCTGGAGGAAGGCGATCAGGTCGTCCACCTCGGGTTCGCGGGCCGCCGGCCGAATGGTGGTGTGCCCTTCCGCCAACGTGGCCGCCAGCAGGGCGTTCTCCGTGCCCATCACCGTCACGTCCGGGAACACCAGGTCCGTGCCACGCAGCCGTCCCGGCGCGCGGGCGAAGTAATAGCCGTTGCGGTAGTCAATCTCGGCGCCCAGGGCGCGCATCGCGTCGACGTGGAGGTTCACCGGCCGCCGGCCGATGCGGTCGCCGCCTGGGTTGCTGATGATCACCCGGCCGAAGCGAGCAAGCAGCGGTCCGAGCAGGATGAAGCTGGCGCGCATCTTGGCCGCGGCTTCCAGGGGCACGAAGAGCCAGTCCACGTCCCCGGCGGCGACTTCGTACGTGTGCGGCGCGGGATGATCGACCACCACGCCCAGGTCGCGCAGCGCCTCCACCATCACCTGGACGTCGGCGATCTCCGGCACGTTGGTGAAGCGGCAGCGCTCCCCGGTCAAGGTGGCCGCAGCCAGGAGCTTCAGGGCCGCGTTCTTGCTCCCGCTGATCTCCACGTCACCGCGCAGCGCCCGGCCGCCCTCCACCCGGAATGCCTCGCGCTGGATGGGTAGTTCCTTGAACTCCCAGTGGAAGGGACGCGCGTCGGCCATGAGCGCGGTTATGAGTGGTGCCTCGGACCCTCACGGCGCCGTCGCTCGGCAACGCGGATCCGGAGGAGCGCGCGCTCCATGGCTGCGCGCGCGCGCGCCAGGTCGGCCGGCTCGCTGAAGCCCTCCTCCAGGGCACGCTCGGCCTCGTGGCGGGCCGACTCGGCGGCTTCCAGGTCGATCTCCGAGGCCATGTCGGCGGTCTCGGCCATCACCACCACCTTGTCCGGGCGGACCTGGACGAAGCCGCCGGCGATGGCGAAGTACTCCTCCTGGCCGCCCTTGCGGATCTTCAGCTCCCCGAAGGCCAGCGTGGACAGCAGCGGGGCATGGTGCGGCAGGATCCCCAGCTCCCCTTCGGAGCCTGGGCAGATGACCATGTCGACGTCATCCTCGTAGGCCACGCGCTCCGGCGTCACGATCTCCAGGTGCAGCGGCATGGCCTAAGCCTCCACCCGGGAGGCGCGGTCACGACAGTGCCACGTGGCACGACCTGCGGCCGGGGACCGCCGCCACGTCGTCCAACCAGATCGAGCGCCTTCAGCAGCCCCGTCACTCACCTTGGGCATACCCACCCGCCGATTGCCACCAAACGGAGCGCTTTCCGCTCGATTTGAGGGGTCTGACGAGGGCTTGCGAGCCGTGGCGTTCCATGCACTTGCCAATTCCGCTCCGTTTGATAGGAGCCGAGCTCGATCGGCGCTGTCCGCGAGCCCACGGATCGGCTGATCGACGTGCCGAATGCGGGTGGCCGGGACCGATCGCGCCCGACCCGAGGGCCCGTCAGGGCGCAACGCGCCGGGCCCGAAGGCGTCGGGTCGGCGGTCCCGGACAGGACCCGCAAGCACAACCATCACTTGGCGAGCTTGGACGCGTTCTCGCGGACGTCGTCGATCGTGCCGGCGAGGAAGAATGCCTGCTCCGGCATGTCGTCCGCCTTGCCTTCGAGGATCTCCTTGACCGACGCCACCGTGTCCTTGATGGAGACGTAGCGGCCTTCGCGGCCCGTGAACGGTGCCGCCACGAACATCGGTTGGGACATGAATCGCTGGAGCCGGCGAGCTCGCGAGACGGTCTCCTTCTGCTCCTCCGACAGCTCGTCGATGCCCAGGATGGCGATGATGTCCTGGAGGTCGCGGTAGCTCTGGAGGATCCGCTGCGTCTCTCGCGCGGTCTCGTAATGCTCCTGCCCGACGATGTTCGGGTCCAGCACGGTCGACGTCGAGGAGAGCGCGTCGACGGCCGGGTAGATGCCCAGCTCGGTCAGGTAGCGCTCCAGGCGAATGGTGGAGTCCAGGTGGCCAAAGGCCGTTGCCGGCGCCGGGTCCGTGTAGTCGTCCGCGGGCACGAAGACCGCCTGGAGCGACGTGATCGAGCCGGTCTTGGTGGACGTGATGCGCTCCTGGAGCCCCGCCATCTCCGTCGCCAGGTTGGGCTGGTAGCCGACCGCGGATGGCATGCGGCCGAGCAGTGCCGACACCTCTGAGCCCGCCTGCGTGAAACGGAAGATGTTGTCGATGAAGAGCAGCACGTCGCGGCCTTCGTCGCGGAAGAACTCCGCGAACGTCAGGCCCGTCAGCGCCACGCGGAGGCGGGCACCCGGCGGCTCGTTCATCTGGCCGAAGGCCATGACCGTCTTCGCGATGACGCCCGAGTCCGTCATCTCGTGCAGCAGATCGTTGCCTTCGCGGGAGCGTTCGCCAACGCCCGCGAACACGGAGTAGCCGCCGTGCTCCTCCGCGACGTTGCGGATCAGCTCCTGGATGATGACCGTCTTGCC
>CAZENL010000038.1:2307-24773 GCA_964513505.1 uncultured Anaerolineaceae bacterium | reverse complement strand
GCTCGATTTGATAGGAGCGCGGCTGCGGCAGCCGGTGCGGCGAGGGCAGGTGCGGCGCGCCGCGCACCCAGACCATCGCCGCGCAATCAGCGGCGGCGCGCCTGCCGGTAGAGCAGCCAGACCGTGACGACCACCAACCCGATGAGCACGATCGGCGTGATGCCAACCAGTTGGTCCAGAGGGTTGCCGGGCAGCAGTGCGTGGAGGGCCGTGAACGCGCCCGTGACCACGAAGATCGCCACGAAAACGAGAACGATCTGGCGGACGCGGCCACGCGACGCCGGTTCGTCTTGAGCGCCAAGTCCTGCCGCCGGCTCCTCCGGCCTCGTCTGACTCATGTCGGGTCGGCCGCGGCAGGAATTCCGATGGGCGCGACCAGCACGCGGCCGGCGAGCGCCTCCCCTCCCCGTGTCAGCAATCCCAACTTCGGCCGGTGGAAGGTGATGGTCGCGTCGGCGCGGACATTGGGGTCGGACGGTGTGCCGCTGCTGAGGTCCAGGGCCGTTGGCGTGTCCACGGCCAGCACCGGCACACCCGCCTCCCGGGCCAGACGCGCCAGCTCCACGGCCGAGCGGATCGGTTCGCGCAGCGCGCCATGCACGCCCGTGCCGAGTAGCGCGTCGATGACCAGCGATGCCCGCTCGATGCCCTTGGCGAGCATGCCCACGTCGCGCGGCGTCCCGGCAAGGATGCGGTCGACGTCCTCGAGGCCGTCCAGGCGCTCCCAGTTGCGCTTCGCGTCCGGCGTGGCGGGCCGCTCGTCGTTGGATACCAGCACGGCTGCCGAGCGGATTCCGGCCAGCGCCAGGTGGCGCGCGGCGACCAGCCCGTCTCCCCCGTTGTTGCCCGGCCCGCAGAGGATCAGCACGACCCCGGTGAGTGGCCTCTCGGCCGTGTTCAGGAGCGCACGAGCCGCGGCAGCCACGGCGGTCCCGGCTTCTTCCATGAGGCGGTCGCCGCTCACGCCCATGCGTTGGGCGCGCGCGTCCGCGCCGCGCATCTGCTCGCCGTTCATCGGCCGCATGCGTGATCGGGCGATCCAATGGGTTGCCAGCGACTCCAGGTTCAGCTCGGGGCTGGCGAGCGCCGGGTCGGCCGTCGGCAGGACCTCGTCGCGGTGGGCGGCGAGCGGGATCACGCTCGGACTCCTTCACCGAGGGAAAGGCGGACCCGGCCACGGTCGCCGCGTTCGAGCAAGCCCTCCGAGGCCAGCGCCTCCAGGGCAGCCGCCACGGAATCGGTGCCGTGGTCACCCAGCGGACCTTCGATCTGGACCCAATCGCCTGGCTCGGCCTGGCGCAGCCGGTCGACGATCCGGCCACGCAGCCAGCGCGCGGAGCGCGCGAAGGGCTCGGCCGGCGTGCGCGCGACCGCGTGTGCCGGGAGGGTGCGCGTAGCCGCGACCGGAAGGGCGCGCGCATCGGCGGAAGGCGTCATCGCATACCGGCACAACCCCGCGACCGGACACTCGGCGCAGGCTGGTTTTCGCGGATGGCAGATGGTCGCTCCGATGTCCATCACGGCGTGCGTCCATTTGGCCGGTTGTCCGCGGTCCACCAGGCGGTCCGCGGCAGCCTGGAGCGCGTCGGCGGACGGTGGTCCGGCGTGCCCCCAGAGAACCCGGCCGATCACCCGGCGGACATTGGTGTCCACGGCCGCCACGGGCTGGCCGAACGCGATGGCGGCCACCGCCCGGGCCGTGTACCCGCCAACGCCGGGCAGCGCGCGCAACTCGTCGAGGGTGCGCGGCACCTCTCCGTGGTGGCACTCCACCATGACCGTGGCGGCGCGCCACAGGTTGAGCGCCCGGCGGTTGTAGCCGAGGCCGCTCCACGCACGCAACGAATCGGCGGGCGTGGCCGCGGCAAGGGCGCCCACCGATGGAAACCGCGCCAGGTAGGCGGTCCAGGCCGGCTCCACGCGGGCCACCTGGGTCTGCTGGAGCATGACCTCTGAGACCAGCACCGGCCACGGTTCTGCCGAGCGGCGGAAAGCAAGGTCCCGGCCGTTGGCCGCGTACCAGTCTCGCAATGAAGACTGCAACGCGGCTGGATCGGCGAGGGTTTCCACGGGATGGCCATCGTACGCGGTGCTGCGGCAGCATCCGATCACCGTGCAAACCCCGTCGCCAACGACGGTCGCTCCACGTTGTCCTGCCACACTCATCCAAGCCATGACGGGTCCCCAGGTGTCAGCCATCGCAGCCAGCCACCGTCCGCTCCGGATCGCCCAGGTCGCACCGCCCGTCGAGCGCGTGCCGCCCATGGCATATGGCGGCACGGAGCGGATCGTGCATGAGTTGTCGCGTGAGCTGGCGGCCCGCGGTCACGAGGTGGTGCTGTTCGCGAGCGGCGATTCGGAAGCGCCGGGGCGCCACGTGCACACCGTGCCGATCTCACTGCGCGCCGCCAACCTGGACGTCGACCCGTCCGCGGCGTACCTGCGGACGATCCAGGCCGTGCTGGCCGACGAGGACAGCGTGGACGTGATCCACACCCATCTCGATTTCTGGAACGCGCCGCTGGCGCGTGCCGCGAGACGCCCGGTCGTGGCCACGTTCCACGGCCGGCTGGACTACCCGGACGTTGCGGCCGTGCTCGCGGGCCTGCCGGCGCATCTGGTGGCGATCAGCCGGGCGCATGCTGAGCAACCTAGCGGCGTGCAGTTCGACAGCGTCGTCTACAACGGGCTCTCCCTCCAGGACATGCCGTTCGGCAACACGCCGACGGAGGACCTGGTGTTCGTCGGCCGCATGACGCCGGACAAGGGCATCGTCGACGCGATCGAAGTGGCGCGGCTCAGCGGCCGCCGGCTGCGCATCGTGGCAAAGGAGCCATACCTCCAGGACGAGCGTGACTACTACGAAGCCGAGGTAAGGCCGGCGCTCCAGCGGGCCGATGTGGAGGAGCTCGGGGAGCTTGGCCAGGACGATCGCGACCGCGTGCTGGCTTCCAGCTTCGCGCTGGTCATGCCAAGCGTCTGGCCGGAACCGTTCGGGCTGACCGCCATCGAGGCCATGGCCTGCGGCACGCCGGTGGTCGCGCGGCCGTCAGGGGCCATTCCGGAGCTGGTCCGCGAAGGCCGTGACGGCTTCCTTGGCAGTGATGCGCGCGAGATGGCCGCGGCGCTCGAGCAGGTCGGCAGCCTTGACCGTGAGCGCATCCGCCGCGAGGTCATCGACCGGTTCTCGGCCAGCCGCATGGCGGATCGATACGAAGAGATCTATCGCGCCGTCCTGGCCGATCCGGCGGACCGTTCGGCCGTCGTCGCGTCGGACGCCGCGGCCTGAGATGCCAACGACCCGGGCCCCATCGGGGACCCGGGTCGTCGACTCGCAGCGCGAAATTCTGGGATCAGCGCCAGGTTGCCGCGGGCATGTCCAGCGCGCCGATGATGGAACGGTAGTAGCGGCCGGGCCGCTGTGGATCGAGGATCCCGTTGGCCCAGCTGGGTGACCGGTGTGGGTTGAAGCTCACGGCGAACTTGCCCGTGGCAGCCGGTGCACTCCAGAAGATCTGGCGCAGGGTCCTGTTGGAGGTGAAGAGGCCCTTCAGCAGGTAGTCGCCACTGCCGAGCCCTTCGGCGATGACCGCCTTCGCGCCCGTGCGCAGGAAGCCTGCCCCGTAGTTGTCGACGCGGGCCTCGGCGGTGGAAAGGCGCGGGTCGGGCCCGCCCCATTCCGGATTTCCGGATGCGTAACACAGGTGGAGCAACAGCACGACCGAGTTGGCCGCCAGGTGGATGCCCTTGTCGAGCGCCCCCTCGCCGTAATAGTCGGTGTTGTAGTCGGAGCCGCTGGCGTTGCGGTTGAGGCCCATCCCGTCCTTGGTCTTGGTCTGGAATGGCGCGTACGGACTCGGCCAGCCATTGCCGTGCCCGAGGTAGACCAGCAGGTTCGCGCCCCGCGTGGCGCGGCGGACACGCGCCCACGTGGCGTCTGGACTGAAGACTTCGGTGACCTTCGCGCCGTAGCGGCGCGCCTTCTTGGCGAGGCTGCGAGCGATCGACCGGTACTGCGACGTGGTGGCGCCGGTGGCCCCGACCACGAAGACGACCTTCTGGCGATGCTGCGCCGTCGTCGATGTTGATGCTGCGGTCGGCTGTGCGCTACCTGCGAGCGCGCCAACGACCAGGAATAACGCCAGGACCCCAACGAACAACGGTCCGGGCACGCGACGGGCGCGCGTCCTCTCGACGCGTGCGGGTGCGACCGACATCCTGCTCCTTTCTGCCGGAACACCGCGCAGGGACGCGGTGACGGAAGGACTTGCCCAGCGCGGGGGGCGGCGGGGTCACGGCAGAACGGGACGACCTGCGAACCCCTCGGAGCAGAGGGGTTGATCGCGTGCCTGGGGGCACGCCACCGGGCTTGTGCTGGGGCACGAGCCTCCGCGAATCGCTGCTGGGGCGGCGAACGCTGGGACGGGCTTTTCAGTTGTCTTGCCAGAGGCGGTCGCCGTGACCGGAGTACGCAGAATACCCGTCCGTAACGGAATTGCAATGTCGCTCGTCCCTCGGGAAGCATCCAATCCGACCTGCGGGCAACGCCAATAGTCCCGGGTTGCGGAAAGAACACCGAGCAATTAAGGCAGCATCAACCCATGTCGGTCATCATCTGAACATGGCTTATCGTCCTCCGCGCCGGGTCGCGGCGTATCGCGGAACCGGTGCCAGGCGCCAGCCATCCAGCGCCAGCCGCATCGCGATCGCCAGGGCCACGAGCCGCAAGACCAAGGGCGGCAGCGCCATCGGCTGGATCGCCGCGTTCATCGCGCTGACCCTGGTGGTGGTCACCGCGACAGGGATCGTGGGGGCCGGTGTCGGCACGCTGGTCACGCTCCAGGACATGAAGGCGGGGCTGCCGGACGTCAGCACGTTCGAGGACCTGGCCTACGCCCAGCCGACCACCGTCTGGGATCGCACCGGCAAGGTGCAGCTGGCCAAGTTCCAGCAGGAGCAGCGAGAGGTGGTCACGTTCGACCAGCTGCCCCACCTGATGCTGGACGCCACGGTCGCGACCGAGGATCACACCTTCTGGACCAACCCGGGCTACGACGCGCAGGGCATCTTTCGCGCCGCGCTGGGTTGTCTCACCTCCGGCGGCGCGTGCACGGCTGGCGGCGCATCCACGATCACCCAGCAGTTCGTGCGGGCACGGCTCCTGCCGCAGGACCTCCTCAGCTTGGGAGCCGACGATAAGGTGCGCAAGATCAAGGAGATCCTCCAGTCGGCCGACCTGACCGACTACGTGACCAAGACCTATGGCGAGCAGGGCGGCAAGGAGCAGATCATCACCGCCTACCTGAACCAGATCTTCTATGGCCACAATGCGTACGGCGTTGCTGCCGCTGCGAACACCTACTTCGGAAAGGCGCTCAAGGACCTCACTCCCGCCGAGGCGGCGACCCTCGCTGCCATCCCCAAGTCGCCGGTCTGCTACGACCTCTACCGCTGGCTGCCGCAGGACGACAGCGGCAACTACGTCAAGGACGCAGACGGTCGGCTGGTCATCCCCGCGAGCGGCGCGACGCCGCCTGCCGGTTGTGACCCCGTCGTGAACGGCACGACCAACATCATCGACCGCCGCAACTCCATCCTCCGGGACCTGGCCCAGGGCGCCAATCCCCAGACCGGCCGCGGCTTCGGCAACTGGACCAGCCTGACCCCGGACGAGCTCCAGACCGCGCTGGCCTCTCCGATCGTGCTGGTCGGCGACCAGCCGAACCCCTTCATCGCTCCCCATTTCGTGTGGGCCATGAAGACGCAGCTGGACCAGTTTCTGGCCGACCGGGATCCCGCCGAGAGCGGCGGCTACAAGGTCATCACCACGTTGGACATGGACGCGCAGAAGCAGGCGGAGCGCTTCATCACGGCTGCCACGATCGTGCCCCAGCTCAAGGGCGCTGCCTACAGTCGCGCCATCAAATCGCTGAACTTAGGCAACCAGCATTGGATATCGGCCCTGCGCGGCAAGGGGATCATGAACGGCGCCTTGGTGGCGCAGGACTACACGACAGGGGACATCCTTGCCTACGTCGGGAGCGCGGGCTATTACCGCGATGACCTGACCTCCAAGAAGTTCAGCCCCAAGTTCGACGTCGCGGGCCAGGGGTATCGCCAGCCCGGCTCGGCCTTCAAGCCGATCATGTACACGACCGGCTTCGACGAACGCAAGCTGACGCCCGGGTCCCTCCTCCTGGACATCACCACGCAGTTCGCGCACGGCTGGACGCCAAAGGATGCGGATCTCGAGGAGCGCGGTCCTGTGCTGGCTCGCAAGGCGCTCCAGTACTCGCTCAACATCCCGGCCATCCGCGCGCTCGACCGCGTCGGAACCACGGCGGTGGACCAGGCGGCCGCGCGCGGTGGCCTCACGTTCCAGCCGGGCACGAGCATTTCGCTGGCCGGTCTTGCCGGAGCGATCGGGACCGTGGAGGTCCACCTCGACGACATGGTCGCCATGTACGGTGGCTTCGGCAACGGTGGCGTGGTCAACTCACCGCGCATGATCCTGGATGTCCTCGACTCCAACGGCACCAGCATCTGGAACGACACGGCGCCGCACAGCCATAAGGTGTGGTCACCCCAGGCAGCCTGGCTGATGGCCAACATCCTCGAGGGCAACACCAACCCGCAGGACAACATCGTCTGGGGCCCGCGCTTCCGCCTGGACAACGGGCCCGGCGGCTCGTACCGGCCGGCGGGTCTGAAGACGGGCACGACCAACGACGTCAAGGACCTGTCTGCCTACGGCTTGCTCGCCAAACCCAAGAACCCCAGTCAACCTGCCATCGCGTTGGGCGTCTGGATGGGCAACAGCAACCACACGCCGCCGCTGCTGGGCAATGCCGTGATCTTCGCGTCCGACGGGCCGGGCGAGGTCTGGCACGCCTGGATGAGCGAATACATGAAGGGCAAGCCGGTCACCGACTTCGAACGGCCGAAGGGCCTGGTTTCAGCCACCATCGACGCGTTCAGCGGCGGCGCGCCCGGACCGTGGACCAAAGCTACGACCAGCGAGTGGTTCATCAATGGGACGCAGCCGGGTGGCCCGGACGCAGTCGACACGGCCGGCGCGCTCTACACCAACATGTGCGGCACCTGGATGGTCAACCCGGTCCAGGCCGACAACAAGGACGCAGGCCCGACGTGGATCGCCGCCGACAAGGACTGGGCACGGCGCGCACAGAGAGGTCCTGGCGTCGGCGGCTCCAACGGCACGCGCACGGCCTACTTCTGGCTCCGCAACAGCTGGGGCGGCCCAGTGACGGACGGCACCAGCTGCAGCGCGGCGCCATCCCCGACGCCGAGCGGCGGCGCCACACCACCCAGCGGAGCGACGCCGACACCCACGGCTCCCGTCAGGACGCCGCGGCCGCCGCGGCCGACCCCGACCCCCACGCCAGTGCCAACCTGCCGCGTCGGTGGGCTTCCCGATCACCCGCACGGTTGCGCGACCCCTCCCCCGGCGGCGGCAGTCGACGTCGCCAGCGCGCCGGACGCGCCAAACGGCATCTACGGTTTCGTGGCCCGTGCCCCTGCTTTGCCGCACGCACCTGAGCCAAAGCTTCCCGTCGGCCTTCTCGGTTCGTTCGTGCCCGGGATCGTGGGAGATCCCGTCGCGACCACACCGGTGCGCGTCGGCCGCCGGCGGCGGAGACGCGGCCGCATCGCCTAGACCAGTCCGGGCGCGGTCGTCACGTGTCCCTTGATACGTACCGGCGCAAACGCGATTTCTCGCGGACGCCAGAGCCATCTGGAGACGAGGGCGGCGGACGCGGCGGGCCGCCACCGGCGTCCGGCCGCCGTTTCGTGGTCCAGCGCCACCGCGCCACCGCGCTCCACTACGACTTCCGCCTGGAGATGGACGGGGTGCTGGTCAGCTGGGCGGTCCCGCGTGGCCCGTCGCTGAAGCCACTCGAGCGCCGCATGGCCGTCCACGTGGAGGACCATCCGCTCGACTACTTCGATTTCGAGGGCATCATCCCGCGCGGCGGGTACGGCGCCGGCGACGTGATCGTCTGGGACTGGGGCACCTGGGAGCCCGAGGAGACCGACGACCCGGGCGCGGCCGTCCGCAAAGGCGAGCTCAAATTCCGCCTGCACGGGGAGAAGCTCAAGGGCCGCTTCGTCATCGTCCGGACGCGCGGCGGCGACGGCGGCAAGGAGCAATGGCTGCTGATGCACAAGCGCGACGAGGACGCGCAGGAAGACTGGGACGTGAACGCGCTGCCGCGCTCGGTGAAGAGCGGCCGCACCAACGACGAGGTCAAGGCCGGTGCTCCAGCCGTCTGGGACAGCTCGGCACCGGCGGCCGAAGCGGAGATCGACCTGGCCGGCGCGCGCCCGGAGACGCAGCCGGAGTTCGTGCCGCTGATGCTGGCGACGCTGGCCGACCGGCCGTTCAGCGACCCGGACTGGCTCTTCGAGCTGAAGCTGGACGGCTACCGCGTGGAGGCCGTGATCAATCGCGGCGCAGTGCGGATATGGACGCGCAACAAGCAGGACGCCGCGCGCTACTTCCCGCACCTGGCCGCCGCAAAACCGACGTGGATCAACGCCTCCCAGGCCGTGGTCGATGGCGAAGTGGTTGCGCTCGACGAGGACGGCAACCCCAGCTTCAGCCTGCTCCAGGACCTGGCCGGGATGAAGGGCTTCGCGGCAGCCCGCGGTGAGCGTGGCGCCACGCCGGCCGACGCGTCCTCGCGCACCAAGGAGGCCCACGGCGCGCTGGTCTACCACGTCTTCGACCTGCTCCATTACGAGGGCCGCTCGCTGGTGGACGTGCCACTGGAGGAACGCAAGAAGCTCCTCAAGACCTTGATGCGCGACCACCCGCAGGTGATCTACCTGTCTCATGTCGACGAGGACGGCCTGGACCTGTACGCGGCCGCCAAGGCTCGCGGCCTGGAGGGGCTGATGGCCAAACTACGCCGGTCGCGCTACGAGACGGGAAAGCGGTCGCGCAGCTGGCTGAAGCTGAAGATCCGCCGAGAGCAGGAACTGGTGGTGGTCGGGTACGAGCCGGGCCAGGGCACGCACCGGGACCTCGGCGCGCTCCTGGTCGCAGTGCACGACGGCGGCCAGCTGCGCTACGCAGGCGAAGTGGGCAGTGGCATCGACACGCGACAGCGGGCGCTCTTCCGCCGTCAGCTGGACGACCTGGTGCGCACCGATCCGCCGGTGGTCGATCCGCCACGTGTCCCGGGCGCTCGGTGGGCGGAGCCACGGCTGGTGATCCGCGCCGAGTTCAGCGAGTGGACCTCGGACAACCTCTTGCGGCAGGCGGCGTTCAAGGGAATCGAACCGGATAAAGATCCGAAGCTGGTGGTGCGGGAGCGCCCGGTCGAGACGGAGGAGGCTCGCGAGGCCGCGGAGCAGAAGGCCGTGCCGGCCACTCCCCGTGGGGCCGAGGCAGCCAAGGGACCCGCCGCCAAAGTCCAGGCGCCAGAGCCGAAGCGCCGGCGTGGGAAGGCTCCCAAAGCGGACCCATCCGGAGGCCCCGAAGGCGGCGTCCGGTTGATCCGCGAACCGTCAGAGGTTGGCGACCCGGCCGAAGCGGTGACGGCCGACGAGCTGGCCGCCCTGGACGCGATGACCAAGGACGGCGTCTGGCGCGTCGGCGGCCACGACGTCAACCTGACCAACCTGGACAAGGTGCTGTTCCCCGAGTCCGGCTACACCAAGCGCGACCTGATCCGCTACTACGTGACGGTGGCGCCGGTGCTGCTGCCGCATCTCCGGGAGCGGCCGCTCAACGTGGACCGCTGGCCGGACGGTGTCACGGGGCCACATTTCTGGCAGAAGCAGATCCCGACGCACGCGCCCAAATGGGTCGCGCGCTGGGACTACCCGGAAGCGGGCCACGATCAATCGCACACATACGTGGTCTGCGATCGCGTGGCGACCCTCGCGTGGCTGGCCAACCAGGCCGTCATCGACCTGCACCCGTGGACGTCGCGGCTGCCTGAGTGGTACCTGCCGACGTACGCGTTGATCGACATCGACCCGGGCGAGAAGACCACGTGGGAGGAGGTGCTGGTGCTGGCCCGGCTCTACCGGAGAGCCTTGGAGCACCTGGGTTTGCGCGGCTTCCCCAAGGTCACCGGCAAGCGCGGCATCCAGGTATGGGTGCCGATCGAGCAGAAATACACCTTCGAGCAGACCACCGACTGGGTCATGGGGCTGTCGCAGGCGGTGGGTCGCGCCGTCCCGGAGTTGGTCAGCTGGGAATGGGCGAAGGCCGGGCGCGGTGGGCTCGCACGCCTGGACTTCACCCAGAACTCGCTGAACAAGACGCTGGTGTCGCCGTACGCCGTGCGTCCGGTGCCGCGAGCCGGCGTGTCCGTGCCGATCACCTGGGACGAGCTGGACGATCCGCAACTGCGTCCAGACCGCTGGGACCTCAAGAGCGCCGTGCCGCGCGTCGAGGAGCGCGGCGATCTCTTCGCCGGCGCGCTGGAGTTGCGCCAGGAGCTGCCGCCGCTGTAGGTCGGGGCGGGGGCGGGCGAGGCGAGGGTGGCCAGCCGCGCGCCGAGTCCCATCAAATCCAGCGGGATTAGCAAGCGACGACCGGGATCAGCCACCACGTCTGCCGATTCGCGCCGGATTGATGGCCCGGAGAGGCCGCGAGGGGCCCGTTGCATCTCAAGTTGGTCGAATCCGCTCAGATTGATGGCCTGCGTGACTGCCGGGCCCTTCCTCCGTGGCGGAATCCGCACGATTTGAGAGGAACCACAAGCCGCGGATCGGTTCGCCGTTCGGCCGCCGAAGCCACACGCGAACCTCCCGGCCGCGTTGCGGGTAGACGCGGCCCAGTGTGCTGGAGTGTCTGTCCGCGACCCGTCGCAGGGTCATGTTCTCCGGGAAGATCAGGAGCCGCGAGACCGCCCTGGGCCGCGCCCCAAATCGCTGCTCAATCAGCTTCGGTGCCAGTCGCGCTTTCGCGTCCAAGGTTCGGTTGGTCTCCTCCATCGACCCCCAGGATGCCTTGACCTCCGTTACCAGTCCGTTCCCGCTGCCCGCGTGGAAGGCGAGCACGTCGACCGAGCCGCGTTCGCCGTATTCGGAGAAGCTGACCTCCGGCTCAACCGACCAGCCGTACGCGACGAGCGCGGCCACGACCTTCTCGACGATGGCCGCGTGCGCCTCATCGATGATGCGGTCCAGTTCGGCGCCCTTCCACCAGACCGACAAGCGCGCCCGCGCGTCGTGAACCGCGAAGACCCTCCGCACCTCATCGACGCGAGCCATCCCGGCCTGGCCTGACTCGATGTCTCGATAGGTGCGTAACGACACGGCGGCGGCCGCCGCGGCTTGCGCCATGGTCAGGCCGCTGCGGCGACGCAACTCTCGCAGCGCCCTGCCGATTCGGTCGTCATCCGCTGCCATGGAGGAAGCCTGACCGGGCGGGATTGATTGCGACGTACCCAGCTCTTACCTGCGCTTCGCCGATGCCAGCGGCTCCGCGTCCGCGGCGTACCCTAGTCACATGGAAGCCCTCATCCTCACGAACGAGTACCCGCCCGACGTCTACGGCGGTGCCGGGGTCCACGTCGACTACCTGACGCGCGAGCTCGCGCTCCTCATGCGCGTCGACGTGCGCACGTTCGGCGAGCAGGATCAGACCACCGGCCAGCTCACCGTGCGCGGCTTCCCGGCGTCCATGGACCTTGCGGACGCTCCCGAGTGGCTGCGCCCGGTGATCGGCGCGTTCAGCCGGAATCTTGCCTGGGCCGCGGAACCGGTGACCGCAGACGTGGTCCATTGCCACACTTGGTA
This sequence comes from uncultured Anaerolineaceae bacterium, assembly GCA_964513505.1. GTDB lineage: Bacteria > Chloroflexota > Limnocylindria > Limnocylindrales > CSP1-4 > JAFMJV01. Next base: position 12,992 of record CAZENL010000038.1, on the reverse strand, counting down.
CGCCCAGTTCGGCGGCATCCTCGTGAAGCAGGCCTACGGGCTACCGCTCGTCATCACCACCCACTCCCTGGAGCCGCTGCGGCCGTGGAAGCGGGAGCAACTCCAGGGCGGCTACGACCTGTCGGCGTGGGTCGAACGAACGGCCATCCAGATGGCGGACGCCGTGATCGCGGTCTCAAAGGGCACGCGCGACGACGTGCTGCGCCTCTTCGACGTGCCAGCGGAGCGCGTCCACGTGATCCACAACGGCATCGACACGAACGACTACGCCCCGACCCAGGAAACGGCGGCGCTCGAGAAGTTCCGCGTCGACAAGGCCAAGCCGTACGTGCTGTTCGTCGGCCGGATCACGCGCCAGAAGGGGATCATCCACCTGGTCAACGCCATCCGGTACCTCCCTTCCGACATGCAGGTGGTGCTCTGCGCCGGGGCACCGGACACGCCGGAGATCGAAGCCGAGATGGAAGCCGCGGTGGCCGCGGTCACGTCCGACCATCCCAACGTGGTCTGGATCCCAGAGGTCGTGGACAAGCCCAACATCCGCCAGCTCTACAGCCACGCCACGGTGTTCTGCTGCCCGTCCGTCTACGAGCCTTTCGGGATCATCAACCTGGAGGCCATGGCCTGCCAGACGGCGGTCGTGGCCAGCGCGATCGGGGGCATCCCGGAAGTGGTCGTGGATGGCGAGACGGGCATCCTGGTCCCCTTCGATCCGCTGGAAGGAGACATTTCTTTCGAGCCGCAGGACCCCGCCAAGTTCGAGCACGACCTCGCGAGCGCGATCACGACACTGATGGCGGATCCCGCCCGGGCAGCCGAAATGGGCCGCGCCGGCCGGCGCCGGGCCATCGAGCAGTTCAGCTGGACCAGCATCGCCAAGCAGACGGCCGACCTCTACCAGGCGCTCATCGACGCCGCCGCAGCCCCCGCTGTCGTCACGCCCGGGAGCTGACGCCCACCGTCATGCGCGTCGCGCTCTTCATCACGTGCTTCAACGACCTGCTCTACCCGGAGGTGGGGCAGGCCGTGGTGCGGCTGCTGACGCGCCTCGGCTGCGAGGTGGAGTTCCCTCAAAGTCAGACGTGCTGCGGTCAGATGCACTTCAACACCGGCTACCGCGATGAATGCGTGCCGCTGGCGCGCAACTTCGCGGCTGCGTTCAAGGGCTATGACGCGGTCGTGACGCCGTCACCGTCGTGTGCCTCCATGGTCCGCCATTTCTACCCGACCGTGGCCGAGCACGGCCGTGAGAACGGCGCGGAAGCAGGGCTGACCGCCGCGCTCGCCGAGGTCTCTGGGCACGTCTACGAGCTGTCGGAGTTCCTGATCGATGTCCTCAAGGTGGAAGACGTCGGGGCCCGGTTCCCGCATTCGGTGGCCTTCCACCCAACCTGCCACTCCGTGCGCGTGCTGGGCATCGGCGATCGGCCCCAGCGGCTGCTCGACCACGTGGAGGGGCTGACCCGGCTGACCATCGCGGACTCCGACCAGTGCTGCGGCTTCGGTGGCACGTTTGCGGTCAAGAACGCGGACACCTCGATCGCCATGGGCAACGACAAGGTGCAGCGAATCCTGGCCACCGGCGCGGACGTGCTCACGGCGGCGGATACGTCGTGCCTGATGCACATCGGCGGCCTGCTGTCGCGGGACGGTGCCCCGATCCGCGTGCTGCACCTGGCCCAGATCCTGGCCGCACAGGAAGGGGCCCCGTGAGCTACACCTCGACGGACGGACCGGCGCCCAACGAACGTCCCACATTCGCCGGCACGCCGCCCTTCCCCGTGGCGGCCAAGGCGGCACTGGCCAACCGCCAGTTGCGCGTCAACCTGGCGCGCGCCACGACCACCATCCGCGAAAAGCGTGCCCGGGCCGTCGCCGAGCGGCCCGACTGGGAGCAGCTGCGCCTGGCGGGCGCCGCCACCAAGGATGCCGTGCTGGCCCAGCTTCCCGAGCTGCTCGAGCAGTTCGAGCGGGGCGTGGCGGACCGAGGCGGCACGGTCCACTGGGCGCGGGATGCCGCGGACGCCAACCGCATCGTGACGGAGATCTGCAAGCGCCACGGCGCCACGGACGTGGTCAAGGTCAAGTCCATGACCACCGTGGAGACGGAGCTCAACGAGGCCCTTGCCAAGGAGGGTATCGACGCGTGGGAGACGGACCTGGCCGAGCTGATCGTCCAGCTCGGGCACGACCTGCCGTCCCACATCCTGGTGCCCGCCATCCATCGCAATCGCTCGGAGATCCGCGACATCTTCAAGGCGGAGATGGGTGCGGTGGGACGTCCCGCGCCGGAAGGCCTGACCAACGACCCGCGCGCCCTCGCCGAGGCGGCGCGGCTGCACCTGCGCGAGCGTTTCCTGCGCACCAAGATCGGCATCAGTGGGGCCAACTTCGGGATCGCCGAGACGGGCACCGTGATGGTCGTCGAATCCGAGGGCAACGGCCGCATGTGCGTGACGCTGCCGGACGTGCTGATCACCATCCTGGGCATCGAGAAGATCCTGCCCACCTGGCAGGACCTGGCCGTGTTCCTTCAACTGCTGCCGCGCTCGTCCACCGCCGAACGCATGAACCCCTACACGTCCATGTGGACGGGCGTGACACCCGGTGACGGCCCGCAGGAGTTCCACGTCATCCTCCTGGACAACGGCCGCACCAACGTGCTTGCCGACCGGGTCGGGCGCCAGACGCTGCGCTGCATCCGCTGCTCCGCCTGCCTCAACGTCTGTCCCGTCTACGAACGAACCGGCGGGCGGGCCTACGGCTCGGTCTACCCGGGCCCGATCGGCGCCATCCTCACGCCCCAGCTGCGCGGCATCAACACGCAGCCGGTGGACGAGCAGACGGCCTCCCTCCCCTACGCCTCGTCGCTGTGCGGCGCCTGCTTCGAGGTCTGCCCGGTGCGCATCGACATCCCAGAAGTGCTGGTGCACCTGCGCGCGAAGGCCGTCCACTGGAAGCACGAGAGCGGCGCTCCGCCGACGACCGAGTCGCTGATGCTGGGCGGCATGGGCTGGGCCTTCAAGACGCCACGGCGGCTGGGGCTGGCGGAACGCGCCGCCGCGCTCGGCTCGAGGGTGATCGGGCGCAACGGGCGAATCCGGTACGCCATCGGGCCGTCACTGATCACCGGCTGGTTCAAGGCGCGCGACATCAAGGCGCCGCCGCATGTGTCGTTCCGGCGCTGGTGGCGCGCAACGGACGGCGGAAAGAAACCAGATTGAGCGCCGCGGAGGACGTCGGAGGCTCAACCGGTCGCGTGGCCGGGGGCGTGGTCCGCGACGAGGCGCGCGCGGAGGTGATGGAGCGCATCCGAAAGGCGCTCGGGGATCGGCCGGCGGTGCCGGAGATCCTGCAGACGGCCGGACTGTTGCCGGCACTCGGCCGGCACGAGCTGCTCGAGCTGTTCGCGGAGCGCGTGGCGGAGTACCGGGCAACCGTCCACCGCACGTCCGCCGCGAGCGTGCCGACCGTGGTGGCCGAGATCCTGGGCGGCTGGGGTGCGCGGCGGATCGTGGTGCCTGCCGGCGTCCCCGGGGAGTGGCTCGCAGCGACGCACGTGGAGGTGGTCGCGGACACCCCGCCCCTGAGCGTGGACGCGCTGGACGCGCTGGACGGCGTCATCACAGGCTGCGCCGTGGGACTCGCAGAGACGGGCACGATCGTGCTGGACGGCGGTGCCGGCCAAGGTCGCCGGGTGCTCTCGCTCCTGCCGGACCGTCACCTGTGCGTGATCCGCGCGGACCAGATCGTCCAGGACGTGCCGGAAGCGCTGGCCCGGCTCGATCCGCGCCGGCCCATGACCTGGATCAGCGGCCCTTCGGCGACCAGCGACATCGAGCTCCAACGCGTGGAAGGCGTCCACGGACCGCGCGTGCTTGACGTGGTCATCATCGAGGTGGACGCGCCCGAACCCGGCTGACGGTCAGGGCCACCCCTCCGGCTGGCACGCGGCCAACCTGCGGCGCCGTTCGCGGGCTCGTTGGCCTGCCGCCGCGGCCCGCCGCCCCGAAGCTGCTACGCGCCTGCAAGCGTGCGGCGCCCCGAAGACGACGCCGGTTTTCGGCGTGGTTGCCGAGTATGGCCGCCGACCCAGGTCACGCTCCCGTCAAGGAGTCGAAGGCTCAGGAGGACAACCATGGCGAAGACCGCCACCGACAAGACCAGGAGCGCAACGGCGCGGCCTGCCAGTTCCAGCAACGGCCACCACGCCACCGGCCAGCCGCGGCTCGGCCAGCGCGGCGTGCAGATCCAGAAGTTCGGCAGCCTGCGGCTGCTGCCCATCGGCCTGTCCGCGGATGCCCGTGCCGAGAGCTGCCAGCTGCTCAACGTGATCCTGGCGGACAGCATGGTGCTCCAGGCCATGTACAAGAAGCACCACTGGCTGGTGGCTGGACCGACCTTCTACCAGCTGCACCTGCTGTTCGACAAGCACGCGGAGGAGCAGGTCGAGCTGATCGATCTCCTCGCGGAACGCGTTCAGAGCCTTGGCGGCATCAGCGTTGGTGATCCCCGGCACGCGGCCGAGCTGACCACCATCGAGCGGCCGCCGGACGGCCGAGAAGAGGTACCGGTGATGATCGACCGGCTGCTGGACGCCCACGAGATCGTCATCGAGAAGATCCGCGACGCCATCGAGAAGACCGAGAAGAACGGCGATGCCGGCACCAACGACCTGCTCATGGGCGACGTGCTGCGCCGCCACGAGCTGCAGGTCTGGTTCATCTCGGAGCACGTCGTGGAGATGCCACTCGTCGACGCGGGCTGATCCCATCGTGCGCCGGGGATCGGCGGTCTGCGGCGCCGTCACACCCCTGGTTCCCGGCTTACCCAAATCCATCAATCCGACCGACAAACTGCCTCTCGGCGGAAACGCGCCGCGTGCCGCAAAATGGCCTTCTGCCCGTCACCTGGAGGAGGCTCCCGTCATGCGCATTCGGTCCATCTCGGCCCTGGCCGTCGTCGCCGCACTTGCGCTGGCAGCCTGTAGTGGCACAGCCGCCACGCCGGTACCGACCGCGGCGGTGGTAACGACCGCACCAGTCACGCCAACCACGGCACCCGCGACCCCAACGGCGGTGCCGGCAACCCCGACCCCCACGCCGGTCACGATCACGGCCGCGCCCACCGCGACGCCCGTCGCCGTGATCACACCGGAACCGACCGTCGCGGCCACCCCCACGGCCGTGCCCACCGTCGCACCCACGGACACGCCCGTTCCCACGCCGGCTTCCCTGGTCAGCGCCGAGTGCATGGCCGGCACCGTGGCAACCAAGAACACCGGCCGCCTGACGCTCAGCACGGACAACCCGGCCTACCCGCCATGGTGGGGCGGCGACCCGAACACCCAGTACCCCAACGAAACGGCCGGCGGTGACGGCTGGTCGGTCAGCGATCCGTACTCGATGATGGGCTACGAGAGCGCCACCGCCTACGCCGTTGCAGCGGCCATGGGCTTCACGCCGGACCTGATCGACTGGATCCCCAACACCGTCTTCGAGAACGCCTTCAAGCCGGGCCCCAAGGACTTCGACTTCCACCTGGCCCAGATCTCGATCCGGCCGGCACGCGCCAAGAACGTGGATTTCAGCGACTCGTATTTCGATGCCAACCAGGCCGTGCTTGCGATGACCAAGCTGAAGGACGGGTCACCGAACCCGATCCTCAGCGTGACCACCATCGCCGGGCTCAAGAGCTTCAAGCTCGGTGCGGGCGTGGCCACAACCAGCCTGGACCTGATCGAGAACACGATCCAGCCGGACGTTGCCCCGCAGGCCCTGGCCAGCAACGCGGTCGCTCTGCGGCTGCTCCAGAACCACCAGATCGACGGGCTGGTGGTGGACCTCAACACGGCGTTCTACATGCGGGACGCCCAACTGGAGAACTTCGACACGCCCGATCCGGAGGCGACCATCGTGGGCCAGTTCAATGTCTCCGCCCAGGTCGACCAGATGGGCATCGTGCTCCAGAAGGGCAGCTCGCTCACCGCCTGCGTGGACCAGGCCCTGGCGCAGATCAAGGCCGACGGCACACTGCAGGCGATCTACGACCAGTGGATCAGCGGCAACCAGAACATCCCGACCTTCCAGTGAGCGAGGGGCCAACGCACCTCGCATGAGCGGCGGCGCCGGATCGCTCGATCCGAACGTCGCACCCGTGCCGCGCACGCGCCGAGGACGGCCGCGCGGCACGGGCATCCTCATTGCCGGGCTCAGCACCCTGGTGGTGGTGGGCGTGCTCGGCTACCTGATCGTCAATTCGGCCGGCTGGCCGGTCCTCCAGTCCAACTTCTTCGACGCCGCCACCTTCTTCGACACGCTGCCCAAGATCGTCAAGGCGTTCGCGCTGAACGTCCAGATCTTCCTCGTCACCGAAGTCATGGTGCTGGTCTTCGCGCTCGTGCTGGCCGTGATGCGGAGCCTGCCGGGGCCCGCCTTCTTCCCTGCCCGCTTCTTCGCCATCGCGTATATCGACGTCTTCCGTGGACTCCCCAGCGTGATGGTCGTGTACCTGCTGGCACTGGGCATACCCGCGCTCCAGCTGCCAGGCGTCACCGACGACGTCTTCTTCTGGGGCATCGTCACGCTGACGCTCATCTGGAGCGCGTACGTGGCCGAGGTCTACCGATCGGGTATCGAGTCGGTCCACGCCAGCCAGGACGCGGCCGCCCGATCGCTGGGCCTCAGCCGTGCCCAGTCGCTGCGCTACGTGGTGCTGCCACAGGCCGTGCGGCGTGTCATCCCGGCCCTGCTCAACGACTTCATCGGCCTCCAGAAGGACAGCGCCCTGGTCGGCTTCCTTGGCCCGATCGAGGCGTTCAAGCGAGCCCAGATCGAGACCGACGCGACCTTCTCTTTCACGCCGTACATCGCGGCAGCCGTGGTCTTCTTGGCGATCACCATCCCGCTGACGCGGTACGTTGACTGGCTGATCGCGCGGAACCGGCGTCAGCGCATGGCTGGTGCGACGTGAGCCAGCCCGCGCCGCCGGCCCTCCAGATCCAGGGCCTGCGCAAGTCGTTCGGCAAACTGGAAGTGCTGCGCGGCATCGACCTGAGCGTGGCCGAGCACGAGGTGGTGTGTCTGATCGGCGCCTCCGGGTCCGGCAAGAGCACGCTGCTGCGCTGCATCAACCTGATCGAGCCGATCGACGCCGGGCGCATCGCGGTGGAGGGCGAGGAGATCACCTCCCCCGGCGTCAAGGTGGATCGCATTCGCCGCCACATCGGCATCGTCTACCAGTCCTTCAACCTCTTTCCCCACATGAAGGTGATCGACAACGTGACGCTGGCGCCGCGCAAGGCCGGCAAGGTCCCCAAGGCGCAGGCGGAGGCCCAGGCCATGGAGCTGCTGACCCGCTTCGGCCTGGCGGACAAGCGCAACGAGTTTCCGGATCGCCTCTCCGGCGGTCAGCAGCAGCGTGTGGCGATCGTTCGAGCGCTGGCCATGAAGCCGGACATCCTGCTGCTGGACGAGGTCACCTCAGCGCTGGATCCGGAACTGGTGGCGGAAGTCCTGGACGTGGTGCGTGAGCTGGCTGCGGCGGGCATGACCATGGTCATCGCCACGCACGAGATGGGCTTTGCCCGCGACATTGCCAACCGCATCTGCTTCCTGGACGCCGGCCGCATCCTGGAGGAAGGGCCGCCCGACCAGATCTTCAGCGCGCCGCGCGAGGAGCGGACGCGCCAGTTCCTGGACCGCGTGATCCGGGCAGGGCGGCTCAGCGCGTAAGGGTCGGCCGCCGCCGCACCTCCGGTAGAATGGCGGGCCCAGTGGCGAGTGGCCAAGCGGTAAGGCGCCTGACTCTGGATCAGGAGATCGAAGGTTCGAATCCTTCCTCGCCAGCCAAACTCGCCCCGGAGTTCCCCTGCATGACCGCGCCGGACGTTCGCGCACCTGTCACCGCGCCAGCGTCACCCTCCCAGCCGCAGCCCGAGCGCAGTGACTTCATTCGCGACATCGTGGCCGCGGACATTGCCGCTGGCCGCGTGTCCAGCGTGGTCACGCGCTTCCCGCCGGAGCCGAACGGCTACCTGCACATCGGACACGCGAAGTCCATCTGCCTCAACTTCGGGATCGCCCAGGAGTTCGGCGGCCGCTGCAACCTCCGCTTCGACGACACCAATCCACTCAAGGAGGAGCAGGAATACCTGGATGCCATCCAGGCCGACGTGCGCTGGCTGGGCTTCGACTGGGGTGAGCACCTCTACCACGCGTCCGACTACTTCGAGCAGCTCTACGAGTGGGCGGTCGAGCTCATCCGGAGCGGCAGGGCCTACGTCGACGACCTCTCCGCGGACGAGATCCGCGAGCACCGCGGCACGCTGACGGAGCCGGGGCGCAACTCCGTGTGGCGCGACCGGCCGGCGGAGGAGAGCCTGGATCTGTTCGCGCGGATGCGTAAGGGTGATTTCCCCAACGGCGCTCGGGTGCTGCGCGCGCGCATCGACATGGCGTCGCCGAACATCAACCTGCGTGACCCCGTGCTCTACCGCATCGTGCACGCCGAGCACCCCCGCACGGGCGATGCGTGGTGCATCTATCCGACCTACGACTTCGCGCACGGCCAGTCGGACGCCATCGAAGGGATCACCCATTCCATCTGCACGCTGGAGTTCGAGGCCCACCGGCCGCTCTACGACTGGCTGATCCAGAACCTGCCGGTGCCGTCGGTGCCGCACCAGTACGAGTTCGCGCGGCTGAACCTGACGTACACGGTCCTGTCCAAGCGGGTGTTGCTGAAGCTGGTCAACGAGGGCCACGTCCGCGGCTGGGACGACCCGCGCATGCCCACCATCTCAGGCCTTCGCCGGCGCGGCTTCCCGGCCGAAGGGATTCGCGATTTCGCGGCCGTGATCGGCGTGGCCAAGGCCGATTCCATGGTCGAGGTGGGTCAGCTGGAATTCGCCGTGCGCGGCGTCCTCAATCGCGTGGCGGAGCGCCGGTTTGGCGTCCTCGATCCGATCAAGCTGGTGATCGAGAACTACCCCGAGGGGCAATCCGAGGACCTCGAGGTGGCCAACAACCCGGAGGACGCATCTGCCGGAACGCGCCACGTGCCGTTTTCGCGCGACCTGTGGATCGATCGAGACGACTTCCAGGAGGAGCCGGCGCCCAAGTTCTTCCGCCTGGCGCCCGGTCGCGAGGTGCGCCTCCGGGCCGCCTATTTCGTGACCTGCACGGGTGTGGTGAAGGACCAGGCCGGCCGCGTCGTCGAGCTGCGCGCCACTTACGATCCGGCGACCCGAGGCGGGGATTCCCCGGACGGGCGGCGCCCCAAGGCCACGCTGCATTGGCTGTCCGCCGCCGACGCCATTCCTGCCGAACTGCGCCTCTACGACCACCTCTTCTCACGCCCCGATCCGGGCGCCGACGGCGACCTGTTCGCGGACCTGAACCCGGCATCAGAGACGGTGGTCAAGGGCTTCGTCGAGCCCGCGCTCGCCGAGGCGGCCATCGGCGAGACGGTGCAGTTCGAGCGGCTGGGCTACTTCTGCGCGGACCCCGACTCCACGCCGGGCGCCCTGGTCTTCAACCGCACGCTCACGCTCAAGGACAGCTGGGCCAAGGCACAGGCGCAAGGCGCGAATCCACGCCAAGGGTCGCCGACGGAATAGACTGGAACAGCCCGCGATGGGCATCGCTGGCGAGTGGCCTAACGGTAAGGCACCTGCCTCTGGAGCAGGGGATTGAAGGTTCGAATCCTTCCTCGCCAGCCAACTTCTGAACCGCGAACGGGCCCCGCGGAGCAATCCGAGGGGCCTTCTGATTCTGGTTCCGAGCGTCAGTGCCGCTGGATCGCGGCCCGCAGCGCCTCCTCCGCCTCGCTCGAGAGCGTGGTCTGGACCACGTCCCCGTGGAAGTCGCGCAGCGCGGCGAGCGTTGCATCCATGTCCGATTGCTTGACCACGAGGAACAGGGCGGAGCGGCCCGGCCGAAGCGTCGTCCTCAACTCGTTGACGAAGCTGTCGTCGACGCCCCTGTCGAGCGACCGCCCAACGACGGCACCGGCCGCAGCCCCGATCGCGATCCCCGCAAGCGGGAACATGAAGCCAAGAAACCCGCCGATGATGGCGCCGACCACGACGGCCGTCTCGGTGGTGCCACTCACCTCTCCCTTGACGTGTGCCGTGCCATCGGGATCGCGCTCCACCAGCGCCGTATCCTCGAACCGGATGTGGCCGCGTCGCTCGAGGTCACGCAGCCGGCCGAGCGCCGTCCGCGCGTCGTCGAAGTGATCGAACGCGATCACGACAAGGTCATTCATGAGCATTCTCCGCTGAGCCGTGCCCGTCCCCGCGCAGTTCGATGGTAGCCACTCGGGCATCACGCTACGACCGCGGTCATGTGATCGGCCGTACCGATCCGGGACGTCGGGGCCTGGCTTCGCCTGCGTCGCCAACGGGCACCTGCCGTGCGCATGGGGCGCGGTCAAGGCGCTCGGCGCCCTTGCGCGCATCCCGGTCGAACGCCGCTCACCCATGGTCACTCGCGCGATCGATGCCGGCGTGGACTTCCTGCTGAGCCGTGATCCCGCGGTGGCGGACTACCCAGCGGCCTACTCCGATGGGCGACCGAGTGCTGCATGGTTCAAGCTCGGCTTCCCGTCCGGCTACGTCGCTGACGTCCTGGACGAACCGCTACGCCTACAACCGCAAGACCTGGGTCGATTTCGAACGCCAG
>CAZENL010000038.1:0-2207 GCA_964513505.1 uncultured Anaerolineaceae bacterium | reverse complement strand
CTGGACGAACCGCTACGCCTACAACCGCAAGACCTGGGTCGATTTCGAACGCCAGGGTCGGCCGAGCAAGTGGGTGACGCTCCGGGCCTGCCGCTTCCTGCGCACGGCAGTCGCATGAACGACTCGCCCGCCGCGGAGACCGACTGACGAGAAGGAGGCCTCGCCCTTCCGTCCATCGCCCCGGCGGGCCAGGCCTGTTGCAATCGTCGGATAGCAGGCTGCGAAAGGGTGTTGACAACCCCCCGCAAGGGGTACACTTCGCACCGCCGGAACTGATACCGGAAATGATTGCGGACCCCGTCACCAGCGGAGTGGAGGAGGAGACTGATCGAGCACCCGACTGCGTTCCTTGCTCGAAACGAGGCTCCAATGGGCCTCCGAGCCCAAGACCGAAAGGCGGAAACACACATTGAACACATTGACGAGACGTCTCTTCGTGTCTGTGACCGTCGGCGCGCTGGTGGTCGGCTGTAGCTCAACGAGCCCGACCCCGACCACGGCACCCGTCGTCACCACGGCACCCGTCGTCACCACGGCACCCGTCGTCACCACGGCTCCGGCTGTCACCACGGCCCCCGTCGTCACCACGGCCCCCGCTGTCACCACGGCCCCCGTGACCCCTGCTCCGACCCCGGAGGTCACCGCCGTCCCGCCGACGCCGGCCGGGACCATGCAGGACCTGACTTTGACCGTGCTTGAGAGCCAGGGCTGGGTCTACCCGGCTGAGTGGTCAAACGGTTGCACGGCCGACAGCGCACCAGCGGCCCCCGCCGGTGCAAGCCCGGCCCCCATTGGGTGCCTCTCAGCGAAGTTCACGGCCCAGACGGGCATCAAGCTCGACTATCAGATCGTGCCGTCGGACCAATACTTCGCGGAGCTGAATACCAAGCTCAACTCCGGCGAGGGCCCGGACATCTTTGGCGGCCAGAGCGGTGTATCTGACCTCAAGCTCACCATCAACGCCGAGAAGAACGCTCTCGATCTGTCAAACGAAGAGTGGGTCACGCGCGAAGATCCGAACGCAGTCGCCCAGGCGACTCTGAACGGCAAGGTGTACGGTCAGGAGATCTGGGACATCTACAGCGGTTACTGGATCATCGTGTACGACAAGGCGGTCTTCCAGCAGGCTGGCATCGCGAGCCCCCCCACGACGTGGGCTGACTTTGAGGCTGACAGCGCGAAGATCGCGGCTCTCGGCATCACACCGGTCTACGAGCCCTTCAAAGACGGCTGGCATGCCCAACTGTGGTTCCCCGAGGTCGGCGCACAGATGGAAACCCTGGAGCCGGGCTTGTATGACAAGCTCAACGCCAACCAGGCGACATTCGCCGCCGATGCGCAAACGACCGCGGCCATGACACAGTTCAACGATCTCATCACGAAACACTACTTCGGTACCAACGCGCTGTCGGCGACAGTCGCGGATCAGGAAATGAACATGACCACCGGGAAGTTCGGCATGACGGTCACCACGATGACCCTTCCGAACCAGATCAACACCGATTTCCCGAACATCCCGGCGTCCAATTACGGCTACTTCCCCATCCCGCTGCTGGACAACCAGTTGCTGCCCACGCATCCTGCAGCGCCGACCAAGTTCATCTGGTCCGGTGGCTCGCAGATCGATGCGGCCAAGCAGTATCTCGCCTTCCTGGCACAGCCTGACAGCCTGCAGTATCTGATCGACAACACGCCCGCCTTCGAGACGCTGGATTACAGCGGTGTCACGGCCAAGTGGACGGACGATCAGCAGGCGTTCCTGAGCGCGTACAAGGCCGCAACGCCTCTCGTACTCCAGGACGCCGTCAACTACTACAACCCGCAGTGGATGGACGTTGGCACGAACGTCGCGGCCATGTTCACCGGCCAGGAGACGCCCGCCCAGGTGCTCCAGAACATCGACAAGGAGCGTGCAACCGAGGCGAAGACGGCCAAAGACCCCGCCTGGCCGTAACCCAATCTCGGAGCAACAACGGTTCATAGATCACCACCGGGGCGATGGATCTATCCATCGCCCCGGCTGATATCTGACCCCGAAGTGGACGAGCCGACGACGAGCGACGCATGAACAACAAGGCGTATCCGACGTGGTTTGCCGGTGGGGCACTCGTGCTCTTTGGGGTCTTCGTCCTGTTGCCCAACGTGCTGGGCCTCGGGTTCGCATTCACCGACTGGAATAGCTTCTCGAGCGACGTGAACTGGGTCGG
>CAZENL010000037.1:7327-24913 GCA_964513505.1 uncultured Anaerolineaceae bacterium | reverse complement strand
GTCATGCCGGGCATGGTGGCCTTGACCGGGGACTGGCTGTGCTGCTGGACGAAGCGAACTTCCTGGAGCGGCAGGTTGCGCCGCAGCCCAAGGTGGTGCGTGGGCACGGGCAGGACCGGCGGCGCGTCGGCGGCCTTGCCGGCTCCGGCCGAGAAGGGCACCGGCGCGGAGACTTCGGTGGTGTAGCCGGACAGGCTGGCCGTCAGCGGATCGAACCAGGCGCGGCGGCGAACCTCTCCGTCGGTGATCACGTCGATGCCGGCCGACTCCTGCAGGTCGATGGCATCCATCGCGGCCCGGTCCTGGAATTCGGCCAGCTCGCCCGCGCTGATCGCGCCCCGTTCGGCGTTGGCGAAGGCTTCCTTGAGCCAATCGGGCCGCAGCAGGCTGCCCACGACTTCGGCGCGCGGCGCTGCCGGCACGCCGGCGGGGTCGGGTTGGGCGTGGGTCATCTCGGATCCTCCTAGGAGAAGGGCAGGCCGACATAGTTCTCGGACAGGCTGCGGGCGGCAGTCTCCGAGCTGGTCACGTACTGGAGTTGCGCCACCTGGAGACGCCGCTGGAACGGCTCCGCGTGCGGCATCCGGTGCAGCATGGAGCTCATGAACGTGGAGAAGTCCTGTGCCCGCCAGACACGCCACAGGCAACGCCGCGTGTAACCGTCCAGGTATTCGCGCGATCCCGTCCGATACCACGCGTCGATGGCCTGGGAAAGCGCGTTGACGTCACTCACGGCCAGGTTGAGCCCCTTTGCACCGGTCGCAGGCACGATGTGCGCCGCGTCACCGGCCAGGAACAACCGCCCGTACTGCATCGGCTCGGCCACGAAGCTGCGCATGGCCGCGATGCCCTTCTCCGTGATCGGGCCGTCGTGGAGCTGCCACCCGGGCAGCTGGAGTCGCGCGCGCAGCTCTTCCCAGATCCGCTCGTCCGGCCAAACCTCGATGCGGTCGGTGTTGTCCACCTGGAGGTACAGGCGGCTGACGGTCGGTGAGCGCAGGCTGTGAAGGGCAAAGCCGCGCTCGGTGTACGCGTAGATCAGCTCGTCCGTCGATGGCGCCACGTCCGCCAGCACGCCCAGCCACGAGAAGGGGAATTCGTGGTGGAACTCGGTCAGGATCCCGAATGGGATGGCCGCCCGGGAGACGCCGTGGAATCCGTCACAGCCCGCCACGATGTCACAGCGCAGGACATGCTTTGCCCCGGCGTGGCGGTAGCGGATGACCGGCTCGCGAGCTGCCCACCCCGGGCCCATGTCGTCCAGCTGGACCTCGTCGACCTCGAAATGCACCTGCCCGCCGTCGGCCAGGCGCGCGGCGATGAGGTCCTTGACCACTTCCTGCTGGCCGTACACCGTGATCGATCGCCCGGTCAGGTCGGTCATGGGGATGCGATGCCGTCCGCCCTGGAACTGCAGGTTGATGCCCCGGTGGACCAGGCCCTCTCGATGCAGGCGATCGCCGAGCCCGACCGTTGTCAGGAGGTCGACGGTGCCTTGCTCCAGGACGCCCGCGCGCACCCGCTTCTCTACGTAGTCACGGGTGCGCGCCTCCAGGACCACCGAATCGACGCCGGCGCGGTGGAGCAGGTGCGAGAGCAGCAGCCCAGCGGGGCCGGCTCCCACGATGCCGACCTGCGTGCGCTGGACGGTAGTCATGTGCGCACGCGGGTCGGCATCGATCCCCCCGCCGCCCGGGTCAGAACGGGTACTGCGGCAGATCCCCGCGCATGGTCACCCATTGGACCTGCGTGAAGGCGTCGATGTTGGCCTGCATGCCGCCGATGCGGGCGCCCGGCCCTGACGACTTGACGCCGCCGAACGGATTGGTCACCTCGTCGCCGATGGTCTGATCGTTGATGTGCACGATGCCCGACGGGATGCGATCGGCGATCTCCAGGCCGCGCATCACGTTGGTGGTCAGGATCCCGACGGAGAGCCCGTACTCGTTGTCCGAGGCCATGGCCACCGCCTCGTCGATGGAATCGAAGGCGATGACAGGTGCCACCGGCCCGAAGATCTCCTCCACGTACGCGGGGGAGTGCTTGGTCACCTCGGCCAGCACGGTCGGGCGGTAATAGAGGCCGTCGAAGGTGCCGCCGGCCGCGAGCCGGGCGCCGCCCGCGACCGATTCGGTGACGATGCGGTGCACGTTGTCGCGCTGCCGGGCGTCGATGATGGGCCCCAGCGCCACCGTGCCGCTCATGGGGTCGCCGACCGGCAGGTGGTTGGCGTGCTCCGAGAGCGCCTGGATGTATTTGTCCGCGATGTCCCGGTGGACCAGGTGCCGGCCGGTGGTCATACAGATCTGGCCCTGGTGCAGGTACGAGCCCCACGCGCCGACCGAGGCCGCCTTCTCCACGTCCACGTCATCCAGGATGATCAGCACGTTCTTGCCGCCCAGCTCCAGGTGCACCTTCTTGAGGTGGTGCGCCCCGAGCGCGCCGACGATCCTGCCGGCCCGCGAGGAGCCGGTGAACGAGATCATGCTGACGTTGGGGTCGGTCACCAGCGCCTCGCCGACATCGGCGCCGCCCGGCAGGACGTGGAAGAGGCCGGCCGGCAGGCCTGCCTCCTCGAAGATCCGGGCCAGGGTCACGCCGCCCGAGACGGCGGTGCGAGGATCCGGCTTGAGGAGCACGGCGTTGCCAAGGGCCAGCGCGGGCGCCACGGCGCGGATCGAGAGGATCAGCGGGAAGTTGAACGGGGAGATGACACCCACGACGCCCAGCGGGAGCCGTCGGGAGAAGCTCAGGATCGGGTCGCGCGTCTGGAGCAGCTCGCCGTACGGAAGCGAGGTGAGTGCCGCCGAGTCGTAGCAGGTGCTGGCGGCGAACCAGGTCTCCAGTTGCGCCTTGGGCAGGATGGCGCCGGTCTCTCGCATGATCCAGGGGTGGATGTCGTCCCCGTGGGCCTTCCACAGGTCGGCCGCCTTGCGGATGATCGCGGCACGGTCCTGGTAACCCGTCTTCGCCCAGTCGCGCTGAGCCTTGGCGGCCGATTCCGCCGCGCTGGCCACGTCGGCCGCGGTGGCCAGGCCGATGCGTCCGAGCTCGGAGCCGGTGGCCGGCTCGACCACGCTGTAGTCGCCGCCGCCGCCACGGTTCCAGCCGTTGACGTACACCCGGCCGCTCCACGTGGAGGCGTCAAGGAACCCGCTCGAGATGTCTGCCACAGCCATGACTCGCAACCCCTCTTGTCCAGGCACGGTCGCGCGACCCGCCGCGGCCTGCTCTGGGATGCTCGACTGTGGTCCTCCGCGACGAAGGGTGTCAAGCACGGGTTTTCACTGGGTGGAAAGGTCATGCCGGGGCGGGGGTGTGCGCGCCGCGGGCAAGCCACGCAAGCGCCACCGGGGAGGCAGGGCACGCGCCACCGGGGAGGCATGGCACGCGCCACCGGGGCCCCTGCCACGCCACGCGCCGCCGTGGTTCCAGGGCACGCGCAGCCGGACGCCTGCCACGCTGCCGTAGAATCCGCGGACCGACTGTTTTCGCGCGGCGGGTGCCCGACCCGGATCTTGGCCGCGATCCCACGAACGGAGACCGCTTTCGCATGATTTCCACCGGCGAGCTCAAGAAGGGCGCTGCCATCGAGCTCGACGGAGAGCTCTGGCAGATCCTGGACTTCCACCACATCAAGATGGGCCGCGGATCGGCACAGGTGAAGATCAAGCTGCGCAACATCAGGCGCGGCCAGACCGTGGAGCGCAGCTTCCAGGCGGGTGACAAGTGGCCAAGGGCGCACCTGGAGAAGCGGCCGATCCAGTTCCTCTACCGGGACGGTGAGGACTTCCACTTCATGGAGCTGGAGAACTACGAGCAGTTCTCGCTCTCCGCCGAGCAGCTGGACGACGCGGTCAACTACATGGTGGATGGCATGCAGCTGGACCGCACCAGCTACCAGGGCGAGACCATCGGCGTTGAGCTGCCGGTCACCGTGGACCTGCCGGTGGCGCAGACGGATCCCGGCTTCGCCGGTGACACGGCGACCGGTGGGCGCAAGCCGGCCACGCTCGTGACGGGGCTGATCGTCCAGGTGCCGCTGTTCATCAACGAGGGCGACATCCTGCGCATCGACACGCGCACCGGCGAGTACCAGACCCGCGTCTGAGCACGCGGCAGGCCTCGGCCCCCAACCGATGACTTGCTCCATTTCGGACGACTTCGTCCGCCGGGATCCAGCGTCCGAACCCGATGCGGGGTCGTCTTGGCTCAATGCGGCAGATTGCGTCCGAACTGACTGCAAACGGGCCCGTGGGAGCGGGACAACCGGCACCCGGGCAGACGATTCCGACCGATTTGGGACAACTCGCGCATGAGCCCGACCTCCGACGAGCAGGCCTGGCTGCCTTTCGAGGAATTCATGGCATCCGGTGCGCAAGCGCCGGGTGAGGCACGCTCCGGCGGCGAGCCACGGCCGCTGAAGCCGCAGGATGCTCGGCCCAGCGGGGGTCGCCCGGCCCCGGACAGCCCAGCCGTCACGCCCACAGCCGGCACGCTCACAGCCGGCACGCCCCCCGCGGCTCGGCTGACCCCGCAGGAACAGCTTCAGGCGCGCATCGTCTCGGTGGGCGACCTGACCAAGCTCATTCGCAGCACCCTCCAGGACGCGCCTGGGCTGCGCGACGTCTGGGTCGAGGGCGAGGTGGGCCAGGTCAGCATCAGCTCCGCCGGCCACTGCTACTTCACGCTCAAGGATGAGCGCGCGCAGTTGCGCTGCATGGTCTTCCGCGACGACCGCCTGGCCATCCCGTTCCAGCCGCGCACCGGACTCCGGCTGGTCGCGCACGGACGGCTGGACGTCTTCGAGCCGCAGGGCACCTACCAGCTCTATGTCGACGCGCTCCAGCCCAGTGGCTTCGGGGACCTGGCGCTCCGATTCGAGGCGCTCAAGGCCAAGCTGGCGGCAGAGGGCCTCTTCGACCCCCAGCGCCGGCGCCCGATCCCAGCACAACCGCGCGTGATCGGGATCGCCACAAGCCTGTCCGGCGCGGTGCTCCAGGACATGCGGAAAGTGCTGGCTCGCCGGTGGCCGCTGGTTCGCGTGATCGTGTCGTCGTGCCAGGTCCAGGGTCCGGGCTCCGCGGAGAGCGTGGTGGCGGCGCTGAAGCGGCTGGCCAAATGGACGGATCCGGTCACCGGCCGCGCCACGGACGTGGTCATCCTGGCGCGCGGCGGCGGCTCCATGGAAGACCTGTGGAGCTTCAACGAGGAGATCGTGGTTCGCGCCGTGGCGACGCACCCCTGTCCGATCGTGGTCGGTGTGGGCCACGAGACGGACGTGACGCTGGCCGAATTCGCCGCGGACCTGCGTGCCGCCACGCCGTCAGTGGCCGCTGAGCTGGTCGTGCCAAACGTCGCGGACCTGCTCACCCAGTTGCGTGTGGCGCGCGCACGGCTGGACGGCCGCATGACGGCGCAGATCACCGGGGCCACGCGTGCTCTTGAGACCGAGCGGCGCGCCCTGGAGGGATTCCGGCCGTCGGCGTACCTGGCCGCGGAGCGAGAGCGCGTCGGGCTGCTCCTGGACCGGGCCACGCGCGCCGTTCAAGCAAGAATGGACGTCGACCGTTCACGCCTGACGCGCTCGGCCGACCGGCTGCCGCTGGTGCTCCAGGGTCGCCTCGCGCGCGGCCGGACGGACCTGTCCCGCAGCCGCTCCACGCTGGAGGCACTCAGCCCGTTCGCGACGCTGGAGCGCGGCTATGCCATCGCCCGGGCCGCCGACGGCTCGATCCTCCGTGACGCCTCCACTGCCACGCCTGGTCAGCCACTGGACGTGCGCCTGGCGCGCGGCGCATTGGACGTGCGTGTCGAGCGCGTGCGAGACTCGGCCGGATGAGCGACACGACCGCCGCCGCGACCCAGACCGCAGCCGCCGGCCCGGATGCGGCCGCCGTTGCCGCCGAGATCAATGCCATGCCGTTCGACAAGGCCCTGGCGGAGCTCCAGGCCGTCGTCGGGCGCCTCGAATCGGGCGGTCTTCCGCTGGAAGAGTCGATCACGCTCTACGAACGCGGCGTGGCCCTCCACGACCACTGTGCCAAGCTGCTCGGCAGCGCGGAGTTGCGCGTGCAGCGCCTGGTGGAGAGTGCCGGCGGCCGTCTCAGCACGCTGGACTTGCGCCCGGACGACGACGAAGGCTGACCATCGCCGCGCAGCGGCTAGAATCCGCCGGCCTCGCGTCGCAAGGAGGCATTGGCGTTCTGACGGGAGCGCCTCGTTCGTCTCAGCGATGAGCCGGCGCAGGCTGACCCGGCACAACCTGGAGTTCGGATGACCCTCCTCTCGTCGCTGACCGGTCCCCGGGACCTGAAGCGCATGAATCACCAGCAGCTGGTCCAGCTGTGCGGTGAGATCCGCGGCACGATCATCGACACCGTGTCGCGCACGGGCGGCCACCTGGGCAGCTCGCTCGGCGTCGTGGAGCTCACCGTGGTGCTGCATCGGGTGCTCGATTCGCCCAAGGACCGGCTGGTCTGGGACACCGGCCACCAGGCCTACGCGCACAAGCTGCTGACCGGGCGCCTGGATCGATTCGAAACGCTCCGCCAGCTCGGCGGCGTGGGCGGCTTTCCACGGCGCAGCGAGAGCGACCACGACGTCATGGACGGCGGCCACGCGGGGACCGGCCTATCCGTGGCGGAGGGCCTGGCGCTGGCGCGCGACGAGCGCCACAGCGACGAGCAGATCGCCGTCGTGGTCGGTGACGCCGCGCTGATGACCGGCCTGTCCCTGGAGGCGCTCAACGACATCGGGACGCGGCACACGCGGATGCTCATCGTGCTCAACGACAACGAGATGAGCATCTCTCCGACGGTCGGTGCGTTTTCCCAGTACCTCTCGCGGATCAAGCTGTCGCGGACGTGGCGCGGCTCCAAGCGCGTCTACGACGACTCGATCAAGAAGGTCCCGATCGTCGGTCCGACGCTGCTCGAGTGGTCGATCCGCTTCCGCAAGTCGATCATCAACTTCGGCCAGCCCGGCCAGCTCTTCGAGGACCTGGGGATCACCTACGTCGGCCCGGTGCCGGGGCACAACCTGTTGGCCCTGGAGCGGACGTTCCGGCGCGCGCTGCGGGACATGGACGGCCCGGTGCTGGTCCACGTGCGCACCCGCAAGGGCCGCGGCTACCGGCCGGCGGAGGCGGACAAGATCAGCTTCCACGGTGCGGCGCTGCCGCCCATGACGGTGCTGGAGGGCGGCGACGGCAACACCGTGGGGCCGGCCCAGGCGGAGGGCGACGCCGCCCTGTCCAGCTCCCAACGCAAGGACTCCAAGAAGAAGCCGCCCAACTACACCACCGTGCTGTCGGACGAGTTGATCCGCATCGCCGCCGAGGATCAGCGCGTGGTGGCCATCACGGCCGGCATGCCCACCGGCACCGGCCTCGCCAAGTTCGAGCAGGTCTACCCGACACGCATGTACGACGTGGGCATCGCAGAGCAACACGCGGTCACGCTGGCCACCGGCCTGGCGCTGGGCGGCCAGCGTCCGTTCGTGGCCATCTACTCGACCTTCCTCCAGCGTGCCTTCGACCAGCTGGTGCACGACGTCTGCCAGAACGACGTGCCGGTGGTCATCGGCGTGGACCGCGCCGGCCTGGTCGGGGAGGACGGCACCAGCCACCAGGGCATGTTCGCGCTGCCGGCGCAGCGCCAGCTGCCCAACCTGGTGATCGCCTCGCCCAAGGACGAGCAGGAACTTCGGCGTCTTCTGCGCACTGCCTTCGGCCAGGATCACCCGTTCGCGCTCCATTACCCGCGAGACGCTGGTTTCGATCTTCCGGCCGTCGATCCGACGCCGATCCCGATCGGGCAGGCGGAGGTCCTCCGCGAGGGCACGGACATCCTCATCGCGGGTTTCGGCCCGATCGTGGCACGAGGCATCCTGGTCGCGGATCGACTGAAGGCCCGCGGCTGGTCGGTGGCGGTGCTGAATGCGCGCTTCCTCAAGCCGCTCGACCGGGACACGCTGCTGGCCCAGGTGCGCGGCAAGCGCCTCGTGGTCACGCTCGAGGAGAGTGCTGCCACCGGGGGCTTCGGCTCGGCCGTGCTGGAGGCCATCTCCGAGGCTGGCATCGCGGATCCGCAGTTCCGGGGCATCCCGGTGAAGCAGATCGGAATCCCGCAGGACCGTTTCGTGGACCATGGCTCCGTCGTGGACCTCCGTCGCGTGACGCGCCTGGATGAGGACGGCATCGAGGAGCAGGTCGTGGAGGCGGTCCAGGCCGCCGGCATCACCCCGGCCTCCAAGGATCGGCTCGAGGCTCGCACCGCCTGAGTTCCCGCATTCGGCTCGATCAGCTGCTGGTCGATCGCGGGCTGGCGCCCAGCCGGGCGCGCGCGCAGGCGCTGCTGCTGGGTGGGAAGGTCCGGGTCGGCTCCGGTGACGGCGCGCGGCTGGACCGCAAGGCCGGTGATCCTGTCGATCCAGGGGTTGAGCTGGAGATCCTGGAGCGTGCCCCCT
The DNA here is from genome assembly GCA_964513505.1 of uncultured Anaerolineaceae bacterium. Lineage (GTDB taxonomy): Bacteria > Chloroflexota > Limnocylindria > Limnocylindrales > CSP1-4 > JAFMJV01. The sequence continues at coordinate 16,444 of CAZENL010000037.1, read as the reverse complement.
ACGTGTCGCGCGGCGGTGAGAAGCTGGCCGGCGCCCTGGACGCGTTCGGGGTTGATCCGGCCGCCCGGGTGTGCCTGGACGTTGGCGCGTCCACCGGCGGCTTCACCGACGTTCTGCTGCGGCGGGGAGCGAGCCGCGTCTATGCTCTGGACGTGGGACGCGGACAGCTGGCAGAGTCGCTCCGCGGGGATCCCCGCGTGGTCTCCATGGAACGCACCCACGCGGCGCGCCTGGACCCGGACGCGGCGGACGCGCTCCAGCTCCCGGAGCCGGTCTCGCTGGTCGTGGCGGACGTCTCGTTCATCTCGCTGACACGGCTCTTGCGCGGCATGGCCGCGGCCGTGGCGGCGCCGGGCGACATCGTGGCGCTGGTCAAGCCGCAGTTCGAGCTCTCGCCGCGCGAGGTCCCCAAGGGCGTCGTCCGCGACCCGAAGGACCGGGCGGCTGCCGTCGAGCGGGTGCGCACGCATGCGCTGGGCCTGGGGCTCGCGGATCTCGGCAGCGTCGAGTCGCCGCTCGTCGGGCCTGCCGGGAACCACGAGTTCTTCCTGCACCTGGGCGTGCCGGCGGAGTGGCGGCCGTGAAGCGGCTCGGGCTTGCCTACAACCCGACCAGTCCCATGGCGGTGTCTCTGCGTGAGCGCGCCATGGCGTGGTGCGCCGCACACGATGTGGAGGGCTGGGTGTCGGAGGCGGCCGACCGTGCCACGCTGCTGGCGCAGTTGCCCGAGACGGACATCCTGGCGGTCCTGGGCGGCGACGGCACCTTCCTGCGCGGCGCTTGGGCCGTGGCGCACGTGGACGTGCCCATCCTGGGTGTGAACGGCGGACGGGTCGGCTTCCTCTCCAAGGTGGAACCGGACGCCCTGGAGAGCACCCTGGACCTGCTGGCCGCCGACCGCTTCTCACTGGATCCGCGCATGGTCATCGAGGCCCGCATCCTGCGCAAGGACGGCGCGGCCCCACTCGACGAGATGCACGTAGGGCTGAACGACGCGGCGATCGTGCGCGGCTCGCAAGCACGCGTGATGCGTCTGGAACTGTCCGTGGACGATTCGCACGTGGCCACCTACATCGCCGACGGCATCGTGGTCGCCAGCCCTACGGGCTCAACCGGCTACTCCAACAGTGCCGGCGGCCCCATCCTGGACCCGACCGCGCGCAACCTGGTGGTCACCCCGATCGCGGCCTACCTGGCGGCCATCCGCTCCATCGTGGTGAGCCCCAGCCACGCGGTCACCGTCCGCGTCATCGACGCCTTCGACTGCATCGTCAGCATCGACGGCCAGGAGGACGTCAAGCTCCACATCGGCGACGCGGTCCAGGTCACGGCCCGCGACGAGCCGATCCACGTCGTGCAGCCGGAGGGCGCCATCCCGTTCTGGGACCTCCTCCGGCGCAAGGCGCAGCTGCTGCCGTCCTGACCGGCATGGCCCTGGTCGAGCTTGCGGTCACCGACCTGGCCCTGATCGAGCGGGCCAGGGTGGCGCTGCGGCCGGGGTTCACGGTGATCACCGGCGAGACGGGCGCCGGCAAGTCCCTGCTCATCGACGCGCTCACGCTGGTGCTCGGCGGACGTGCCGACGCGGGCCTGGTGCGTACCGGCGCAGCCACGGCCCGGGTGGAGGCACTCTTCGAGCGGGACGGTCAGGCGGAACCGCTCATCTGCGTGCGCGAGCTGGCGGCAACCGGTCGAACGGTGGCACGCATCGACGACGAGACGGTCACCGTGGCGCGCCTCGCGGCAACGGTCGGGGCGCTGGTGGAGATCCACGGCCAGCACGACCAGCAGCGTCTCCTGGAGGCGGGCACGCAACGAGACCTGCTGGATGGCTTCGGCGGACACGCGGAGCTGCTGGCGGCGGTCCGGGAGGCGGTGCAGGCACTCCGCGAGAACGAGGCCGCGATCCGGGAGCTGGAACTGGACCCCGGTGAGCTTGCGCGTCGCCTGGAGCTGGCCGACTACGCGGCCGACGAGATCGAGGCGGCCGCACCACTCCACGGAGAGGTGGAACGCCTGCGAGCCCGGCTCGCCACGGCAGCGAACGCACAGCGGCTGACGCGGCTTGCCACGGAACTGCACGAACGGCTGGCGGGGGAGGGAACCGGTGCCCGCGACCAACTGGCCCTGGCGGCGCACGACGCTGCGGAGCTGGCGCGGCTGGACGGCCGGCTGGCGGACATGGAGGGACGCATCCTGGGCCTGGAGGCGGAGGTCCAGGACGTGGTGGCCGATCTCGGGCAGCGGCTGGCCGAGTCCGAGGCGGACGCCGATGATCGCGAGCGGCTGGAGGAACGGCTCGGCGTTCTCTACGGACTCCTGCGCAAGTACGGCGACGACGAAGACGCGGTCCTGGCGCATGGCGAGCGGTCGCGGGCGGAGGCGGACCGGTTGCGCGGGCTGGAAGGGGAGCGGGCGCGCCGCGAGGCCGCGGCGGAGCAGCTGGCGGGCGCGGCACGCGGCGTGGCCGCGGCACTCACGGCGGCACGGCGCGCGACGGCGGCACGGCTGGGCCCGGAGGTCACGGCCGCGCTCCGCGATCTGGGCTTCCCGGATGGCGCCTTCACGGTGGAGCTGGTGCCGGGTTCGCTGGACCTCAACGGGGCGGAGGCGGTCAGCTTCGTGCTCGCCCCCAACCCCGGGGAGCAGCCGCGGCCGTTGGGGCGCATCGCGTCCGGCGGAGAGCTGTCGCGCGTGGCGCTGGCCATCAAGAGCGTCCTGGCTGCCGCGGACGCAACACCCACGCTGGTCTTCGACGAGGTGGACGCGGGCATCGGCGGCCGTTCCGCCGACCCGATCGGCGCGCGGCTCTGGCGCCTGGCACGCGACCACCAGGTGCTCTGCGTCACGCACCTGGCACAGATCGCCGCGCACGCCGACGCGCATCTCCACATCCAGAAGCAGGTCCGCGACGATGGCCGCACGGTCACCCAGATCCGGGAACTGGCCACGGACGACGAACGGGTCGGGGAGCTCGCGGCCATGCTCGGCGGCCGCGAAGGCGATCCGGCGGTCACGGACGCGGCACGCGGCCTGTTGGCACGGGCCTCATCGGCGCGCGCCTCGGTCCAGTGAGCGTCTAGTGAGCGCGGCACGGGCGGTTCCGGAAGCACTCCAAGCGGCGGTGAGCGGCTACCTGGACTACCTGCGGGTGGAGCGCGGCCTGTCACCCGCGACCATCTCGGCTTATGCGTCCGACCTGCGCCAGTTCGCTGGGAGGGCGCCGAAGATCGAACGGTGGGCCGAAGGACCCGAGCCCGCGCTGGAGCACCTCGCCAGCCTGGGTCGCCCGCCCAAGCCGCTGCGCCCGTCCAGCCATCGCCGGAAGGCGGCGGCGATCCGTGCTTTCTACCGCTTCTGTTTCGCGGAGGAGCTGATCGACCGGGACGTGGCCGGCCTCCTGGACCTGCCGCGCCAGTCGCGGCAGCTCCCCGAGACGCTGGACGTGGCCCAGGTGGAGGCGCTGCTGGCGGCGCCGGACGCCACCCAGCCCATCGGCATCCGTGACCGCGCTCTCCTGGAGCTGCTCTACGCGTCTGGGTTGCGGATCAGCGAGGCGTTGAATCTCGATCGGGAGGACCTTTCCATCGACGGCGGCTTCGTGCGCGTGATCGGGAAAGGGGACCGTGAGCGGCTGGTTCCGGTCGGAGACGTGGCACTCCACGCCTTGACGGCCTACCTGGATGGCTGCCGGCCGGCCTGGCTCGCGACCGCTCCCGCGGCAGGCCGAGGCGGGCCGCTGTTCGTCACTCCACGGGGCCGGCGCATGGGCCGGATGGATGCCTGGCGGCTCCTTCGGAGGTCGGCCTTGCAGGCGGGCCTAACGGCCCATGTGTCCCCGCATACGTTGCGTCATAGTTTCGCCACGCATCTGTTGGAGGGCGGCGCCGATCTTCGAGTGGTCCAGGAGTTGCTCGGGCATGCGAGCATCACGACCACACAGCTGTACACACACCTGACCGGCGAACGAATCAAGCAGATCTATGCGCGGGCTCATCCGCGCGCCTGAGCAGGAGGGAGTCGAACACGTGGGGACCTACGCGGAATCGCTGCTCTCGGACGGAGAGGTCATCATCCGGCGCGAACGCCAGCACTGGCTGTCGCTGTTCCTGGACGCCCGGCAGGCCCTTGCGTTGTGGCTGGTTGGCATCCTGCTCTGGGTCGCCATCGTCGTGTTCGGCATCAAGGACACCGCGGGACAGGTGCTCGGCTGGGTGATCCTGGTGGCGCTCGTGCTCGGCCTGTTGGTCTTCGCCTGGAACTACTGGCACTGGCGCACGGAGGAGTACCTGGTCACCAACCGCCGCATCCTCAAGGTGTCGGGCATCTTCAACAAGGAGTCGGGTGACAGCTCGCTCGAGAAGATCAACGACGCGGTCCTGTTCGAGAACCTGCTGGGACGCATGTTCAACTACGGCGACCTGGACATCCTCACGGCCGCGGACGTCGCGGTCGACAAGTACCGCATGCTCAACCACGCCAAGGCCTTCAAGATCGAGATGCTCAACGCCAAGCACACGCTGGAGCACGAGGTGGCGTACGTGGCCATGCCGTCGCCGCCGCTGCGTGCCGATCCGGCGCCGGCGCCTGCCCAGGTCGCCGCGCCTGCGCCCGCTGCCGCCGCGGTCGACGTCGCGGCAGCTCCGGCAGCTCCCGCCGCTCCAGCAGACGCACCCGCCAATCCGATCGACACCTCCGAAGAGGTCACCCAGGCACTCGCCCGGCTGGCCGACCTGCGCGATCGCGGTGCGATCACGCCGGCGGAGTTCGACGCCAAGAAGGCCGAGCTGCTGAGCCGCCTGTGATCCAGGGCCATCGCCGTGAAGCCCGACTGACGGGATGAACGACCAGCTCCTCTTCGCCCTGCTGGCGTGCGGGATCATGCTGCTGGTCGGGTTTCCGGTGCACGAGTTCTCGCACGCGTACGCGGCCTACCGCCTTGGCGACTCCACGGCGCGCTACCAGGGTCGTCTGACGCTGAATCCGGTCGTCCATTTCGACCGCTTCGGTGGCTTGATGCTGATCATCACCGCGGTCCTCACCCAGGGCTCGGCGTTCTTCGGGTTCGCCAAGCCGACGCCGGTCAATCCCATGAACCTCTCCGGCGGGCGCCGCGGGGAGGCGCTCGTGGCGGCCGCCGGCCCGGTCTCCAACCTGATCATGGCCGCGATCGTGGCCGTGCCGCTGCGCCTGCTGCTCTCGAGCGACTCGGCGCTGGAGAAGCTCTTCAGCACGCCCGCCCTGGCGGCCATCTACGACGTTGCGTACTTCTTCCTGCTCATCAACGTGTTCCTGTTCGTGTTCAACTTGATCCCGGTCCCGCCACTGGACGGCTGGCGGGTGCTGCTGGGGCTGGTACCGCCGCGGACTGCCTGGCAACTGCGCCAGTTCGAGGCGCAGTACGCGGCGATCATTCCGTTCTTCTTCCTGATCGTCTTCATCCTCGTCGCGCCGCGGATCATCGGGCCCATCGCGGACGGAATCATTCACCTGCTCGTCGGACCGGTGACTGGGCTCATCCCGGTTTCGTTCTGAGGCCATGACCACGTGGTGGGGTGGCCGGATCCGCCAGTTCCGACGCTATGTCTCCGGCGGCGTGTCTGCCGGCGAGCGGCGTGACCTGGTTGCCTGGCTGACGCCGGCGCAGTTGGTCCTATTCGACGGCATGCACCGCGCCGACCAGCGGCATGGGCTGGACGTGGTGGCGGCACTTCGCGCCGAGGGCCACGCTGACCCGGATCTGCTGCTCGCGGGGCTGTTCCACGACGCCGCCAAGGGCCCCACCGTCGGCTTGTGGCCGCGCGTGCTGTGGGCGCTGGCGGATCGGTACGGCGACTGGATCGCGCGGAGCACGCGGCGGCTGCCCGGGTTTGCGGACGCGTACGCCCGTCTGCGTGACCACGCCGGGATGTCGGCGGAGCTGGCGCTCCGCGCCGGCTGCTCCCCGGTGACGGCGGAACTGATCCGTCATCAGGCGCAGCCGGTGGATCACGCGGCGGGCGAAGCGCTGCGGTTGGCGGACGAGGCCAACTGATGACCATCGCAACACCCCTGGTCACCTCAGGAGTCGGTCCGCAAGCCACGGCCGCGGGAGGCGGCGCCGTCGGCCGGGCGAGCGTCACCTGGGACCGCGAGGCGCGCCCCGATCGCGCGGCGCGCGTCCAACTGGACGGCTCCGGTTTCGAGGGTCCGCTCGCGTTGCTCCTCTCGCTCATCGAACAGCGGCAGCTGGACGTGCTGGACGTGCCCCTGGGGGAGTTGTGCGGCGCCTACCTGGAGGCCATTTCGCGGCTCCCCGCGGCCCAGATGCCGCACATCAGTGCGTTCATCAGCGTGTCCGCGCAGCTGATCCTGATCAAGAGCCGCGCCATCCTGCCGCGGCCCCCGGCCGTGGGTCCGATCGCGGATCCAGGTTTGGACCCGGAGGCGGAGCTGCGCGAGCGGCTGCTCCTGTATCGCCGCTATCGAGACGCGGCGGCACGGCTCGGGGAGCGGCTCTCCACGGGGAACGCGGCATTCCACCGGGAAGCGGCAGCCGCCGTGGCCGCGGCACGCGCCGGTGCCCGGGCCCCGCAGGGACCGCCGCTCAACCCTGCTGTGCTGGCGGACGCGCTTGCGGCCGCGTTTCGCCTGGTGCCCGTGCCGGTCGCGCCGCCGGAGGTGCTGGCGCGCTCGGTCACGCTCGAGGAACGCGCCGCGATCATCCGCCTGGCCCTGCGGCACGCGCCGCAGGTGGTGCTCCAGGAGCTGCTGCGCGGCGTCACGGATCGCGTCGTGGTGGCGATCACCTTCCTGGCCATGCTTGAGCTGGTCAAGGGCCGCGAGCTGACCATCGAGCAGGCTGAGCCGTGGGGACCGATCGTCTGCCGAGTCCTGCGAGCCGACGGGCCGGCCGTGGTCGCCCTGCCGATCGACACGGGCTCCGGGGACGCGTGAGCCAGGTCGAGGAGACCGTGCCATCCGCCCGGGACGAGGCACTGCCGCCGACGAGCCAAGAGACCGTCCCGTCCACCGGGGAAGACGCGCCGTCGAGCGAGCTGGCGCCCGATTCGATCGGCGTCGCCGAGCTGGAGGCGCTGCTGTTCGTCGCTGAGCGGCCGCTTTCCCGACGGGAGCTGGCCACGCTGACGGGTCATCGACAGGAGGACATCAACGCTCTGCTCGGAGACCTGGAGGTGGCCCTGCACGATCGAGGCATCCGCCTGCTGTCCTCCGGAGAGCGCGTCCAGCTTGTGACCTCGCCCGCGGCGGGCGCGCTGATCGCCCGGTACGTCGGCTCGGACGGCGTCCGTCTGTCCGCGGCGGCGCTGGAGGCGCTCGCGATCGTGGCCTACCGGCAGCCCGTGACGCGCGGCGTGATCGAGCGCATCCGCGGCGTGGACTCCGACTACGTGCTGCGCTCGCTGATGCACCGCCGCCTGGTGGTGGAGCAGGGGCGTGCCGACACACCCGGCCGGCCGATCCTGTACGCCACGGGCTTCGAATTCATGGAGCGTTTCGGGCTCACGTCGCTGGACGATCTGCCACCGCTGGCGACTGACGCCGCCGCCGGACTCCAGGCCGCCGCCGACGCGGAGGCCAGCGAGATGGAGGCGGACGCCGATGGTTGAGGGGGTGCGGATCCAGAAGGCACTCGCCGATGCCGGGGTGGCCTCGCGGCGCGCCTCGGAGGCACTCGTCGAAGACGGGCGCGTGACGGTCAACGGGCAGCCGGCGCAGATCGGCCAGCGCGTTACCCCGGAGACGGACCGGATCGCGGTGGATGGCCGCCTGGTCGGGCGCCCGTCCGCCAGGGTCTACCTGGCCATGCACAAGCCGTTCGGCGTCACCAGCACGGTCTCGGACCGCCACGCCGAGCAGACCGTGATCGAGCTGGTGCCGCGGGACATCCTGGATGCCGCCGGGCGCATCTACCCGGTTGGCCGGCTCGACCGCGATTCAGAGGGACTGCTCCTGCTCACCAACGACGGCGACTGGGCCCAGCGAATGCTCCATCCGCGCCACGGCGTGGAGCGCGAGTACGCGGTGGGCCTGGCCGAGCCGCTCACCGAGCAGCAGGCACGGGCGCTGGAATGGGGCATCGACCTGGAGGAGGGACACGCGCGGCTCCTGGGCCTGCGGCCGGCCACGGCAGCAGAGGTGGCGCGTCTCGCCGGCGTGCCCGCGTCCGACGGCCGCGAGGGACGGCTGCCTCCGCGCCACTGGTATCGGACCGTGCTCGGTCAGGGCTGGCGGCGTCAGATTCGGCGCATGTTCGCGGCCGTGGATGCGCCCGTCTCGCGGCTGGTCCGTGTGCGCATCGGTCCGTTGCGCCTGGCCGGCATGCCGGTCGGCCACGTGCGGGAGTTGACGGCCGCGGAGCGGCGCTCTCTGGAATCGGCGAGCGTCGACAGCGGCAAGACGCCGGCGCGGAGAACCTCGTCGTGAGCCGCGCCCTGGTGGTCAGCCTCGACGGTCCCGGATCCAGCGGCAAGAGCTCGGTCGGGGCGGGGGTGGCCCAGGCGCTCGGCTATCGATTCCTCGACACGGGTGTGCTGTATCGAGGGCTCACCTGGCTGGCCCTGGAACGCGGCGTTGACCCGGAGGACGTGGCCGGGCTGCTCGGGCTGATCCCGGAGCTGCACGTGGTGCCGGACGAGCGCGGCCAGTTGCGCCACATCGTGGTCGGCACGGAAGACGTGACAGACCGCCTCCACACGCCGGCCGTGGACGCCGCGGTCAGCGCGGTTTCGCGCCAGCAGCCGGTGCGCAGCGCCCTGTTGCCCGTGCAGCGCGACCTGGCCCGGGGCGGCCGGATCATCATGGCCGGCCGCGACATCGGAACGGTGGTGCTTCCGGATGCCGATCTGAAGCTGTACCTGGACGTTTCCCTGGAGGAGCGCGCGCGGCGACGGGCCGAGGAGCGTGGACTGCCGCTCGGCACGGCAGGGGCTCGGGCACTGGAATCGGAGCTCCAACGGCGCGACCGGATCGACAGCACGCGCGCGGCGGCCCCGCTCATGGTGCCGGCTGGAGCGACCCTGATCGGTGGCGACCAGAATCGCCTGGAGGACACGATCAGCGAGACAGTCCAGCTGGTCAAGACCCGGGAACGCGAGGCATGACCGCTGTCACGCG
>CAZENL010000037.1:0-7227 GCA_964513505.1 uncultured Anaerolineaceae bacterium | reverse complement strand
TTCGTGCCCGTGATCAAGCAGTTCATCACGTGGCAGGGCGCCATCCCCGTCAAAGCCGGCGGCAGCGACCCGGCCACCTATCGCATCGTCAAGAAGCTGCTGGATGCCGGTGACGTGTTGATCATCTTTCCGGAAGGGACGCGCCAAGCGGATGGCACGCTCGGCACCCCCATGCCCGGCGCGGCCCTGTTGGCCACCCGAACCGGTGTGCCCGTGCTGCCGGTCGGCATCAGCGGCACGGACGCGTTCCTGGGCCGCGGCTCGCCATGGCCACACATCGGTGCGCGCATCACGGTGCGCATCGGGCGGCCGTACACGCTGGCGCTCAACCCGGACCTGCCCCGCCGGGCAGCCCTGGAGGCGGCCAACGAGGAGATCATGGGGAGAATCGCGTCCCTGGTTGACGAGCGGCATCGCGGAGGCCACGCGCCGGTCTCGGATTGAGGCCCCGTTGACGCGTGCCTCCTCGCCCGCCGATGGCTGTCCATGGAGTGACCATTGGCGCTCGATTCCGGGTCTGATCGGCGCGAAACCTTGCGATCCGCGCCATGGGTTGCCGACTTTGGTCATGCCGTGCACACGGACGACAGAATCGAGCGCCCGAAGACCCATTTCGGCTTCGTCCGATCGCCAATGGTCACCGGGTGCACACTCGGCCGTTGATGGCGACTCGCGGCACGAGACGGGGCAGTGTCGAGACCGCCAAGTTGGCTTACGGCATACGCAAACGGGGAATATGTCGTGAGTCACGTAGAGCGGGCAGGCCCCTTCGGGAGCGCGGGCCATGAGGGTCTCTCCCGTCGGCAGCGGGCCGCCGCGCCCCGGGTGCGATACTGGCCGCGAGATGGGAACTGTTGAAGAGGTCCGCATCGCGCGGCGGACCGGCTTCTGCTACGGAGTCCGCGAGGCGATCGACTACGCAAAGCTGGCAGCCTCGCAGGGCAAGCAGACGCACACCCTGGGCCAGGTGGTGCACAACGCCGGCGTGATCGCCGAGCTGCGCGACCAGGGCATCCGCAACGTGGACACGCTCGACGACGTGGAGGCCGGCGCGGCCGTGGTCATCCGCGCACACGGCGTGACCCCTGAGGTCATGACCCGCGCCGAGGCTCGCGGACTGGAGGTCATTGACGGGACGTGCACCTGGGTGATCCAGGAGCAGAGGGAACTCGCCCGGCTCGTGGAGGAGGGCTACACCATCGTCCTCCTGGGCACCCCCGGGCACCCGGAGGTGGTCGGCCTGCTCGGCTACGCGCCGGACGCGATCCTGGTCGACGAAGAGGAAGACTGGCCGAACATCCCCCGTCGCAAGCGCATGGCGCTGATCACCCAGAGCACCCAGCCGCCCTGGAAGTTCGAGAAGCTGGCCGCCTACATGGTGAGCCGGGCCCACGAGCTGAAGATCGTCAACACGGTCTGCCCGGTCACCATCCGCCGCCAGCAGGACACGGTGGACCTGGCGAACGACGTGGACATCGTGGTCGTGGTCGGTGGCCGGAACAGCGCCAACACCCGGGAGCTGACGCGGCTGGTGGAGATCGGTGGCGGCAAGGCGATCCAGGTGCAGGACGCCGCGGACCTCACTGACGCATCCGTGTTCGAGGGCATCAAGGTCGTTGGCGTGACGGGCGGTACCAGCACCCCGATCGAGGATCTGGAGACGGTCGCCGCGCGCATCTTCGAGCTTGGTGGCACGCCCGATCGAAGCAGCCGCGCCACGGAGCTGGCTCGCCAGGCCATCACGCAGGTCGCCGAGCCGGCCTACCGCAGCACGTCGATCGGTCGCGAGGAACGCACAGGGTCGGGCCAGCCGGGCGAGCGCCTGGCCGGCGCCGCGTAGCCGGCCGCCACATGTCGCCCAGACGCGGAGCGCGCAAGACCGTCCAGCGCGCGGATCAGAACCTGCCCATCGAGGGCCTGCCCATCGTGGCCATGGTCGGCCGTCCCAACGTCGGCAAGAGCACGCTCTTTAACCGCGTGGTCGGCGAGCGGCAGGCCATCGTGGAGGACCGCGCCCGCACCACGCGCGACCGGCTCTACGCCACCGCCGAGTGGAACGGCCGCCGTTTCGTGGTCGTGGACACCGGCGGGCTGGAGCAGCGCCCCGGCGACCAGATCGAGGAGAAGGTCCAGGAACAGGCGCGCACCGCGATCACCGAGGCGGACGTGATCGTCTTCCTGGTCGACGCCGCCAGCGGTGCCATCCCGGGCGACCTGGAAGCGGCGGAGATCCTGCGCACCACCAAAGCCCCGGTGCTGGTCGCCGCCAACAAGGCGGACAACGAGAAGCGGGAGCTGGAGGCGGCCGAGTTCCACCAACTGGGCTGGGAGGAGACCTACGCGATCAGCGCGCTCCACGGCCGCGGCGTGGCTGACCTGCTGGACGCCGTGGTCTGGGCCCTGCCGCCCGAATCGGCTTCCGAGTTGGAGCGCAAGCGCCTGGAGGCGGAGGCCGACGAACTGGCCGAGCTCCAGGCGGAGGGCATGGACCTGCCGCCGGACCCGGATGCAGAACCCGTCGGCGTCCCGACACCGACCGCCGCGGGCGCGCGGATCGCCATCGTCGGGCGGCCCAACGTGGGCAAGAGCTCGCTGCTGAACAAGCTGCTCGGCGAAGAGCGCACCATCGTGAGCGAGATCCCGGGCACCACCCGCGACGCCATCGACACCTCGCTCGAGTGGAATGGCGTGGCGGTCCGGCTGGTGGACACGGCCGGCATCCGTCGCCGCGGCAAGGTGGCCGCTGGACCCGCGGCGGAGCGCTTCTCCACGTTGCGTGCCGTGCGCGCGGTCGGCCGTGCCGATGTGGCCGTGCTGGTCCTGGACGCGGTCGATGGCCTGACCGCGCAGGACGCCCATGTAGCCGGCTACGTGGTGGAGGAGGGGACCGGCCTGGTCATCGCCATCAACAAGTGGGACCTGGTGGAGAAGGACGGCCGCACCTTCGACGAGTACTCGGCGCGCGTCCGCCAGGAAGCACCCTTCCTGGACTTCGCCCCCATCGTGGCCATCAGCGCCAAGAGCGGCCAGCGCGTGGGGCGCGTGCTGGACGACGCCATGGAGATTGCCGCCGCGCGCCGCAAGCGCGTCTCCACCGGCGAACTGAACCGCGTTCTGGGTGACGCCACCTTCGGGCATCCGCCGCCGCCCGTGAAGGGCCGCCGACCGAAGTTCTATTACGCCACGCAGGCCGCCATCGAGCCGCCGACCTTCGTCCTCTTCGCGAGCGACGCGCAGGCGGTGCACTTCAGCTACCGGCGCTACCTGGAGAACCGGCTGCGCGAGGCGTTCGGCTTCGGAGGCACACCACTCCGACTGATCTTCCGCGAGCGTTCCCGGGTGGAGCTGGAGCCGCGCCGGCAAGCCCGCGCGGCGGCAACGCGAGCGCGCGGGGCACGCGGCAGCGCCGCGGGCAAAGGCGGCGCAAAAGTCGGCGCGCGCAAAGCGGCCACTCGGACTCGCGCCAAGCGGTGACCGTCGGAGAGGGCGCCCAGAACGGCGCACGGAACGTGCCCATTGCCGTGGTTGGCGCAGGCGCGTGGGGCACGACGCTCGCCATTCACCTGTCGAGGTCCGGCCCGGTGGCGCTGCTGGCCCGCGACGGGGAGCAGGCCGGCGAGCTGCTGGCAAACCGCGTGAACGCGCGCTACCTGCCGGGCGTCGCGATCCCCGATGCGGTTCGGGTTTCCGCGGATCCCGCCTCCATCCGTGACGCCACTGACCTGGTGATCATGGCCGTGCCGGCCGCGGCCATGCGCGCTGCCGCGAAGCGGATCCACGCCCACGTCGCGGATGGCGCGGTGGTCCTGTCCGTGGCCAAGGGCATCGAGCACGACACGCTCCAGCGCATGACGCAGATCCTGGGTGGCGAACTCTCGGGCTCCAGCGATCGCCTGGCGGCCATGTCCGGGCCGAACCTGGCGCTCGAAATCGCCCGCGGGCTGCCCGCCAGCTCGGTCGTCGGCGCCGTGGATCCGGAGATCGGCGCCCGGGTGGTCGGCCTGGTCGGGACGCGGGAGTTCCGTCTCTATCGCAATCGCGACCTGATCGGCGTGGAGCTGTGCGGCGCGCTCAAGAACATCATTGCGATCGCGGCCGGCGCCGTCGATGGGCTTGGTTTCGGCGACAACGGCAAGAGCGCCATCATCACCCGCGGCCTGGCCGAGATGACGCGCCTGGGCATGGCCGCCGGAGCCAACCCGATGACCTTCGCGGGCCTGGCCGGCATCGGCGACGTGATGGCCACGTGCGCCTCGCCGCTATCGCGCAACCACCGGCTGGGCGTGGAGCTTGCTTCCGGCCGGGCGTGGCCGGACATCGAGCGCACCCTGCCGGGCGTGGCGGAGGGCGCCTACACGGTCGATTCGGCGCTCGCCATGGCAGCCAGGCTGGGCGTCGAGATTCCCATCGCCCAGGAGGTCCACAACGCATTGTTCGAGGGCAAGAGCGTCAAGCGCTGCCTGATCGACCTGCTCTCACGGGAGTCCAAGGACGAGCTGGCCGGTTTCGAGGCGCTCTACGCGTCAGGGACCGGCCCCGTCGCTGCGGACGAAGAGTCGACGCCAGGCTGAGTGCCTAGCAGGCGGGCGTGGCCCGCGTAGAGGTGAAGAGCAACTGGTCCGGGCCGCTTCGCGAGTGCCAGAACTGGTACACGAAGTACAGGCGGTAGGTGTGCCCAGCATCGGCCGCGGTGAACGAATACTTCCAGCCGATGTTCACGAAGTGGCCCACGGTGGTGGCCGCGAACCTGGTGGATGTGTTGGTGCTCCTGGGGCTGTACTTGACCCACGCGGTGCCGCTGAGCTTCTGCACGGTGGCAATGGAGCTGAAGTAGTTGGTGCCGGTGCCGCCGCTTTCCTGGAAGTGGGCCGTGGCGCTCATCTTGCCGAAGCCGTGCTTGGCGCCGGAATGGCTGCAGGTGGGACTGAGCACGCCCACGCCGAAGCTGGCCACGGACGCGCCTGCCGGCGCGGCGCTGCCGAACAGGGCAGCCAGGGCCAGACATACGACCAGCAGGCGACGGTTCACGGGCTGCTCCCTCTCGGCGACGATGTCGCTTGCGCTTGCAGGATCAGAAGTAGCAGCCGGGCCCGCCCTGCTTGATGGTCTTGAGCAGCTTGGCCGGACCCGTCTTCTTGGACCAGAACTGGTACTTGAACATGAGGCGGTACGTGTTCCCCGCCGCCGGATAGAGGAATGAGTAGAGGTACTTCAGGTTCGCGGTGTGGCCGGAAGCCTTGGCGGGAAATGTTGATGAGGTCAACGTGGTGTCGGCGGAATACGCCTGAAAACCACTCGTCGGGTTGAAGACCTGCACGGAGGCGGTCAGCGTGAAGTAGGTCGTTCCGGTGCCGCCACTCTCGGAAAAGTGACCTTTCGCCCCGATCTGGCCGTAGCCGGCCGGGCCGCCATAGCCCTGGCACAGGACGTGCTTCATCTTTCCCGAGTAGGTGGGGCCGGACGCGCTGACCGGCGCGACCGAGCCGGCGAGGGCTACCACGCTCAAACACACGGCCAGTAGGCGACGGTTCACGTGGTATGGCCCTCGTGTGGTGCGACTCAACGACGCGACGATACGAGGTGAGTCAAGCGAGCCCGATGGGGCGGCGATTCGGCGCTCGCCACGCCCGGTCTGAGCCGCACCCTCCGGTATACTCGCCCCTCTTGTCGGGGCGTGGCGCAGCCTGGTAGCGCACCTGAATGGGGTTCAGGAGGTCGGACGTTCGAATCGTCTCGCCCCGACCAGTTTCTGAGCGTGAAAGAGGCCCCTGGCGACGTGCCGGGGGCCTCTTCGATATGCGATCGGCCGGCGCTGTGGATACGTTCTTCGGCGCCGAGCAGGACGACTGAACTAGTTGGACGGGGGAGCGCCGTTGGGCAGGCTGATCCCGCAGGCCGCGAGGGCCTGCTGGATCTTCGGGTCGCTCAGGCCGCCGCCCAGACCTCCGGGCGGTGCGAAGCTCCCGCTGGGGCGGAAGCTCGCGTTGGGGCGGAAGCTCCCACCGGGGAAAAGGCCACTCGGGATCGCACCCGAGGGCGGCGCGAACGACCCCGTCGGCAGGCTGAGTCCAGCCGCCTCGAGGCACTGCTGGATCTTCGTGAAGTCGCCGCCCCCGGGGAAGCCCCCGGGCCCTCCTGGCTGAGCGCTGCTCGCAGCAGTGGCGGGAGCGCTCGACGGCGTCGTCGAGGCGGACTGCGTGCAGGCCGCCACGGCGAGCAACACGGCGAGCGCGGCGATCGGCAGGATCAGGGCTCGGTTTCGCGTCATGAAGGGTCTCCTCCTGATGGGTCCCGAGCCGGGCTCGGGTTGTGGTTTCGGGGTTGTGGCTTCGAGCAGGGCTGTCGTGCGGCGATCAGCGCTGGGTGACCGCCGTGGCCGTGACGCTGCCGTCGGCTGCCTTGGTGCCCTGGACGCTGACCGTCACGCCCACCTTGAGCGAACCGGACCAGTCAGTGCTGACGACGCTGATGGTGGTGGTGGCGGTGGCGTGGACCACATGCGACGTCCCGCCGAGGTCTTTGACGGTCAGGTCGGCCCCGGCAACCGATTCGACGGTTCCGATGAGGACGGGCACGTCGCCGCTCGAACCATTGCCGCTCGTCGTATTGCCCAACGACGTTGGCAAGCCACCACCGCCCCCGGTCGGCAGGCCGCCGGCGAAGAGACTGGCGAGGGAGCCGGTCGGCGACGTCTGCGACGCGTCGTGCTGCTTCTGGACGAGCACGCCGCCTCCGAACGCGAGCGTCCCGATGATCAGGACGAACAGGAGCTTGGTCAGGCGCGGCACGCTGCGGCGAGGCGCGAATGCGGTGATGTCGGCGTCGTCCTCCTCGAGCTCCATGGCGGTCGGCTGGGTCGGGGCACTGGACGGCGGGGACGCGACGGGCTGTGATGCGCCGAGGGCGAAGGCATCGGTCATGGGGGCCTCACTAGTCATAGCGGAGTGCGTCGATCGGGCGCAGGGATGCCGCGCGGTTGGCCGGGTAGATCCCGAAGACGAGACCGGTCGCGATCGCGACGCCAAAGGCGAACGCCACCGAGTACGGCTCGACCACGGGTTGCACGCCGAGGATGGAGAACTGGGCGCCCGCGAGCCCGACGGCCACTCCGATCAGCCCGCCGAACAGCGAGAGCAACGCCGCCTCGAGCAGGAACTGGCTGACGATGTCGGCGCGCCCGGCGCCGATCGCCTTGCGGATGCCGATCTCGCGCGTCCGCTCGGTGAC
>CAZENL010000036.1:2965-25007 GCA_964513505.1 uncultured Anaerolineaceae bacterium | reverse complement strand
GTGACGGAGGGCGATCAGGACATCGGCCGCCTGGTTGGCGTCTGACAGCGAGATGGTGAACCCGGTTCCGGTGGGAGAGATGATTGGCGCGTGATGGGCTACCTCGCCCGCCACTGCCGACGCCGCCCGGGCGTCGACGCCATCGGCGAGCTGCACCTGCAGGCTCGAGCCGCCCACCTGTGCCTTGAGCTCGGCTGACGTGCCCTCGGCAACCTTGCGGCCCCGGTCGATGACGGCGATCCGGTCCGCAAGCTGGTCGGCCTCATCGAGATACTGGGTGGTCAGCAGGATGGTGCAGCCGTCCGCGACCAACGCCCGGATCGTCTCCCACATCTGACCGCGGGTGCGTGGGTCGAGGCCGGTTGTCGGCTCGTCCAGGAAGATCAGCGCGGGCCTGGTCATGAGGCTCGCCGCCAGATCGAGACGGCGTCGCATGCCACCCGAGTAATGCATCACGTATCGGTCCGCGGCATCGGTCAAGTCGAACCTCTCGAGCAGGTCATCCCCGATGCTGCGAGCCTCAGTCGACGACAGACCCTGCAGCCAGCCGAACAGACGGAGGTTCTCGCGGCCAGTCAGCAGCTCGTCGACCGATGCGTACTGACCGGTCACCCCGATCAGCTGTCGCACGGCGTGGGGCTGACGTTGGACGTCGTGGCCGAAGATCGTGGCGCTGCCGCTGTCGATCGGCAGCAGGGTGGCGAGCATCTGGAGCATCGTGGTCTTGCCCGCGCCGTTCGGTCCCAACACCCCGAGGATCTCGCCCTCATGCACAACCAGATCGATCCCGTCGACCGCCCGATTCGTGCCAAAGGTCTTGACCAGGCCACGTGCGTCCACGGCTGGGACCGCACCCGGGGCGGACCATTTGGCCTCCACCGGTTCGGTGCCAGTGCGCGGTGATGGCCGGTCGGATGCCGGCGTCTCGTCTGTCATGGTGGGACTCCAAACTTGTAGTGGCACAAAGAATAGCTCCACTCCACGTTTGCGTCTACACTAAGTCCCGATGACGGAGAACGACGACGGCCTCAGCGTCGATACGGTCCTGGAAACCCTCGAAGCGGCGCACGCCGGCGAGGGGCCGGTCGCAGAGGGCCTGCGAGAGCGCAAGAAGCGGCGGCTTCGCCAGCGGATCTCCAACGTCGCGACGGCGCTCTTCTTGGTCGAGGGCTTCGAAGCTGTGAGCGTTGCCCGGATCGCCGCGGCGTGTGACGTGTCCGAACAGACGGTGTTCAACTATTTCCCCACCAAGGAATCGATGTTCCTGGATCGCGACGAGTCCGACGCCGAGGCGCTTGCCGATGCCGTCCGGCATCGCGGGGCTGAGCCGCTCGGCGAAGTCGTGGTGAATTCCCTCATCGACGGCCTTCCGCTGGATCGCTGGCAGGACCTGGACGAAGCACTCGCCCTGCGCCTGTTCCGGCGTTTCTGTGAGGTGGCGGACAGCTCGCCGGCGCTTCGGGCGGCGCCGTACCTCGAACTCGAACGTTTCACGGCGACCATCGGCGCAGCACTGGCCGCACGGATCGGAACCGATTCCGATGATCCCGAGGTCACGCTGACTGCGATCGTCATTGCGGGGCTCGCTCGCGTCTGGGTACGCGCCGCCTTCATCCACGTTCAGCGGGTGTCCTCGATGGCGGCGCTCGAAGAGGCGGTGCGCAACGATGTGATCCGCGCGCTCCGCATCGCGGCGCCGACCCTCAGCGCCTTTGACAACCTCGCAACTCGGACCCCCTTGATTCGCTGAGTACACTGCCAGTTAACTCCTACGAGGGAAGGGGAAGACGATGGGCGGTGGCGGGCCGGTCCTTGTGCGTCGGGATGTGTGGACGCTCAGCAACATTGACCCATGGCATCCGACGATCGCGTGGTACGCGACCGGTGTCGGGGCACTCATGCAGAACGCGAACATCGCGGATCCAAGTAGTTGGCTGTATCTGGCCAACATCCACGGCACGGTGATGGATGACACAACGTGGCCCCGCGGCGTCGCTCCTCGGGGCTGGAACGCCTGCCAGCACTCGAGTTGGTACTTCATGCCCTGGCACCGCATGTACCTGCATTACTTCGAGAAGGCGGTCCGCGCCGCCATCGTGGCGCAGGGCGGTCCTGCCACCTGGGCACTGCCGTTCTGGTTCTACGATCAGGCGAATCCCCACACTCTGTCGCTGCCGCCGGCGTTCCGGGCGCCGACATTGCCGGATGGGACGGCCAATCCGCTCTACCGATCGCAGCGCAACACCCAGCCGAACATGAACATGAATGCGGGCGAACCGATTCCCAGCGATGTGCTCGATCCCCCGATCGGCGGTTTCAGCAGCGTCTTTGTGGAGGTCCCGCCCGCGCCGTCATTCGGTGGACCGGTCACGGGCTGGCACCACGAGGGAGGTGGGTCCGGCGGTCAGCTGGAGGGTGGCATCCACGGCAACGTCCACGTCTTCGTCGGTGGCTGGACGCCGACGAACGGTCTGATGAGACTGTTCGTGACCGCCGGTCAGGACCCCATCTTCTGGCTTCATCACGCCAACATCGACCGCATGTGGGAGGTTTGGCGCGGGGATCCGAGCCACACGGATCCGACGGCCGCCGCGTGGCTGACTCGCCCGTATGACTTCGGCAGCGGCGCGGTCCACCTGCGTCTCACGGTCCAGGACGTCCTCGACACCACTGCAGCGCCGCTGCTGTATACCTACGAGGGCGTGCCGGCTCCGGGCGCCACGATCCCGCCCACTAATCTGGCACTGGCGGGTCCGCCATTTGAGCCCGGCGGTCCCATCGAGGAAGCAATGCCCGATCAGCGCCCCGCGCAACTGGTGGGTGCAACCGACGGACCGATTGCGCTGCACAGCCGCACAAGTCACGCCACCATCGCGATGACGCCACGTGAGCCAGCAGACGCGTTTGCGGTCGGTCCACAGGGCCTCGGTGTAGACGCAAGCCCCGCCGCTCGGCACACGTACCTGACCCTGGAGAACGTCACCGGGTCGGAGCTCTCCGCAGGCTCGTACTCGGTGTACGTCAATGTCCCGGAAGAGAAGCACGTACTGGAGCACCCGGATCAGAAGGCGGGCCACTTTTCGATGTTCGGTGTGACCGAGGCAAGCCAGCCCGAGCAGGAGCACGGCGGTTCGGGCCTGAACTTCTCCTTCGATATCACCGGCCTCGCGCGACGGCTCCAGGACAGCGGCGACTGGGATCCCAAGGCCTTGCACGTGTCGGTCGCGCCAACGGCCGCATCGCCCGAGGAAACGGCGGTTGACGGAGACGTGAAGATTGGCCGCATCGGCGTCTACCAGGACTGAGGTGGCGGCTCATTCCGCAGCCGTCAAACGGAAGTCACCTCCGCGCTCCCTGCTGGCGCGCGGCAGCACGCTGGCGGCCTGGCACCCGGAGTGGTGGATCGTGGCGCTTGCCGCGGCCGCCTGGGCGGCGCTCACGCTCGCCGACCTGGCCAGCGTCCGGGATGCGGCCGCCGCGCACCACCATTCGCTGTCCGATCTGGGGGCATCGCCCGCCGCCTGGGCCGCCGAGCTGAGCTGGTCGGTGGTGATGGCCACGGCCATGATGGCCCCGCTCGTGGTGCCGCAGGTCCATTTCGTGGCCCGGACCAGCCTGTGGACGCGCGTCGGCCGGAACCAGGCCCTGTTCCTGGCCGGCTACCTGGGCCTCTGGACCGCGGCGATCATCGCGATCGCGACCGCGGTCGAGCTCCTGCGCACGACCACTGGCGCCAACCTCACGATCCTCGGCGCCTTTGGCGTTGCCGGGCTGTGGCAACTGACGCCGGCCAAGCGGCGCGCCCTGCGCCGTTGCACGCGCTGCCTGCCGGTTCCGCCGCGCGGCCGGTCGGCGGACGTTGCGTATCTGCGCTTTGGAGTCCTGACCGGGTGGAGCTGCATCGTGACGTGCTGGGCCTTCATGGCGGCCGCGTCTGCCAGCGGACACGGTGTCCTGGTGATGGCGGGGCTGTTCGGGATCCAGTTGCGCGAACGGATGCGCCCCAAGACGTCCGCGCGCTGGCTCGCCGCTGGTGTGGTTCTGCTCGGGGCGGCCGTCATCACGTGGACACTCACGGTCACGAGTTGAGACGGGCTTGGGGCCCGGCCCGTCGTAACCGATTCGAAGGCGACCCCGGCTAGACTCCTCAGCGCATGTCCGATCCCAATGCCGCGTGGCGGAACGAACCCGCCAGCGGCCCCCTCGACCACACCGTGGCGCTCGGCCTGCTCCAGCGTGCCCAGACGCTTGCCGAGCAGGGCGAGTACGAGCTTGCCGGCCAGACCTTCGGACGGGTGGCGGGCCACAGCGATCCGCAGATCCACGTGGCAGCGCTGCTCGGCCGGGCAGAGGCCGAGTACCGGTTGGACAACGAGCCGGCCGCGTTGCGCGACTGGATCGCCGCCACGCAGGCGCCGGAGACGCCGCTGACCTGGATGGCGTGGAAGCAGCTCGCGGCCGCGCGGGTCCGTCAGGGCGACATCCCGGGCGCGGCGCGGGCCTACCGCGAGGCTGAGCGGCGGGCGCCGTCCGTGGAGCGCCCGGAGATCGCGTCGCGACTCGGCTGGCTGAACAAGGAGATGGGCAACTCCGGCACCGCCAACCGCTACTTCGCCAAGTCGCGCACGGGCATGGTTTCGCCGCCCTACGTGACCTGGGCGATCCTGGCGGTGACGATCGTGATCGGCGTGCTGGAGCTGTTCGGGCCGGCGCGGCTCAGCAACCAGATTCTCGACCTGCTGGCGCTGACCAAGCGGGGCGTGGAGCACGGCGAGTACTGGCGGTTGCTGACGGTGGTGCTGGTGCACGACCCGTCCAGCTTCCTGCACCTGGCCTTCAACATGTACGCGCTGTACATCATCGGGCCGATCGTGGAGGCCCTCTACGGCCCCGTCCGCTACGTGGTGATCTACCTGGTGGCCGCGGCGGCGGGTTCTGCGGCCAGCTTCGTCTTCTCCAACGCCCAGGTTGCCGTGGGTGCCAGCGGCGCCATCTTCGGGCTGTTCTCCGTGCTCCTGATCTCGAACCTGGTGCACAAGCCGCTGCTCACGCGGAATGCGCGGTCACTGACGCAGCAGATCGGCTTCCTGATCGTGATCAACCTGGTCCTCGGATTCGTCATCCCGAACATCGACGTCTCCGCGCACGTGGGTGGCCTGATCGCCGGAGCCTGGCTTGGCCTGGTGATCGTCCCCAAGGGCGCCACGCTCCGATCCTTCTGGACGCCCGCGCCGGGTCAGCGTGTCAGCACCGGACCTCCGGTCCTGCTCCAGGCCGCCGGCGTGGTCGCACTGGTCGCGGTGATCGCGATCGGCGTCGCGGTGGGGCCGCTCAGGCTCTTCGGCTAGCGGACGCGCTCCGGGTTGCCGCCACCTGACGCGGTGGCAGCCGGTTTGAGCAACAGGTCCTCGCGCTGCCGGAAGCGGTCGATGATGCGGTAGAAGTTGCGCTTGGAAAGGCGGTCGCGCTCCGCGTCCGGCAGCTCCGTCCAGCCGCGATGTTCGTGGCGCGTCAGCGGCAGGTCCACGGCCACGGCTCGGCGGGGTTGGGCCTCCTCACCCTGGTCGCGCAACACCAGGCTCCACCACAGGTCCAGGTTGCGGTAGAAGCGAAAGTGCTCGTCCAACGGGCCACGATCCCGATAGTCATCTCGCCGGAAGGCCATCGCGTAGCCCTCGATCGCGTCCACGTCGCCGGGGGGTGCTGCCTCGAACGTGCGCAGGTTGGCGGAGGTGACGCCGATGGCGCCGGCCACCCCGACGCCCGGATCCGCGAGCGCCTCCACGAGCGGTGTGACGATGTCGCCCGTGGGCTCCACGCTCGGGTCCAGCACGATCACCACCGCCGCGGTCGCGCGCCGGATGCCGCAGTTCAAACCGGCCGCCTGCCCCAGCCTGGCCGCCGTCCAGACGATCTCGACGCCGCTGGCCGCGATCGATTCCAGTTCCGCGATCAGCTCGCGCGTGGGTCCGTCCGCCACCAGGATCACCTGGGTCCTGTCGGGAGCGGAGCGTCGCAGCCCGGCCACGGCGCGCTGGACGTCCTCCGGCCAGGCGGTGGCCCGGATGACCACGCTGGCGGTGCCGGTCGGCGGCTCATCAAGGCGCGACGGAACGGAGGCCGAAGATCCGTAGCGGACGGTGCCGGCTTCCTCCAGGTCCGCGGGATGCAGCGGGCTGAGCCGGAAGCGGAGGCCGTTGTCGGTCACTTTCCAGCCGGCAGTCTCGATCTGGGCCCTCAAGCGGTCCGCTTCGGCAAAGTCGCGCGCCTCGCGCGCGGCCGAACGCGCGTCCGCCAGGGCGATGATTTCACTGGGTATCTCTCGGCTCACGGAGGCAGGGTACCGCGGGGTACGCTTCCGACCCTGTGATTCGATCCATTCGCGCCGTCCTGTTCGGCACCTTCACGCTGCGCTTCAGCACCGGCCTGACGGGTGGTCTGCTGATCTACTACCTGGCCGACATGGAGCGGCACGGCGGCGCCAAGATCGACGGCTTCCAGTTCGGCGTGCTGCAGGCGACCTTCTACGCATCAGAGCTGCTCCTCTCGCCGATCTTCGGCGTGCTCTCCGACCGTCTCGGTCATCACCGGGTGATGCAACTTGGGCCGCTCTTCGGGTTGGTGGCCGTACTCCTCACGGGCATCACCACCAACCTCTGGCTCCTCGGCGGGACGCGGCTCCTGGAGGGCGCGTCGACCGCCGCCAGCGTCCCGTCAATCCTTGGCTTCCTGGCCATGGCCACGGCCCAGGACGAGGCACTGCGCGGCCAGACTTCTTCGCGCTTCGAGCTGGCGACCATTGCCGGGATCGGTGCGGGAACTGCGGTCGCCGGGCCCGTCTGGCAGCTCATCGGGCCACTTGGCTTCTTCCTCAATGCCGGTATCTACGTCTGCTCGCTGGTCATCTACCGATGGTTCGTGGCGGCTCCGGATCGAATCGCGGCGGAGCATCAGCCCAAGCACGGGGCCCGCCACTACCTTGAACTGCTGACCACCTCGCACGTCTGGCTGCTGGCGCCCACCTGGATCGCGATCAACGCCGCACTCGGCCTGTTCACCGGCCAGACGCTGTTCCAACTGGTCAACAAACCGGCGCCGGACGTTGCGGATCGCTTTGCCGATCAGTTGCTGGTCGGCCGGCTGGGTCCACTCGGCGTCACCGGTGGGTTGCTGCTGGCGGGCGTGGTCTTCGTCTTTGGCCTGGTCTATTGGGGCCGGCGCTTCAAGGACCTGCGCCGCACGACCATCATCCTGGCCGGCATCCTGGGCGGATTCGTGTTCGTGGTGTCGGCCATGGCCCTCAACCACAGCGAGACCTGGGACTGGTGGTTCAAGATTCCACCTGTGGTGGGGCTGGCGGCGGGCCTGTTCGTGCTGGCGGGTGCGACGCCGGCTGCGGTCGGCCTGCTGGCCGACATGTCGGAGCCCTATCCCGACGACCGCGGCGCGATCATGGGCCTGTACAGCGTGTTCCTGGGCCTCGGACAGATCGTGGGTGCCCTGATCGGCGGTGAAGCGGCCAGGCAGTTCGCGCTGGACGGCGTGTTTGTGGCCAGCATCATCTTCATGGCGATCGCCCTGATCCCGTTGGCGGCCCTGCGTCGCTACGAGTTCCGCTTCGAGGAATCGCCGGGCAGCGGACCGCGCCTCTCGGGAGGGACGGCGTGAACCTGGAAGACGCGGCGCACCAGGCGGCGCGTGGAATTCCCACCGCGACGATGGCTGGTCCATTGGACCTGGAGCCGGAGTTGCTGCGCATCGGCGTGCCGCGCGACGTGCCGGTGATCCTGCTCATCGGCGGGGCGAGCGGCATGGAGGGCGACGCGCAGCAGGCGGCCGAGATGGTCATCCGCCATGGCGTCGCGCCGGTTGCAGCGGAACTCGGCGCGGCGGTCATCGACGGCGGCACGGATGCCGGGGTCATGCGCATGGCCGGTGCCGCGCGACGGGCGCTGGATGGTGCGTTTCCGCTGGTCGGCGTGGTGGCGGCCGCGTTAGTCGGTGACCCCGCGACTCCGGGCCGGCGGAGAGCGTTTCCAGAGCCCAATCACAGCCACCTGGTGGTGGTCCCGGGGAACAGCTGGGGCGACGAGACGCCGTGGCTGTTCGACGTGGCGCAGTGGATCGCAGGCTCGCGGCCGATTCGGACCGTGCTCGTCAACGGCGGACCCGTTGCCCGAGCGGAAGTGGAGGAGTCGATCCGGCGAGGGATCCCGGCGATCGCCATCCATGGCACCGGGCGCGCCGCCGACGACCTGGGTGCGGACGGCTTCTCCGACGCTTCCCCCCGCTCGTACCATAGCGGCCTGATCGAGGTGGCCGAGGCGGCAGACGTGGCCGGTCTGCGCGAGGCCCTGGGGACGGCGTTGAGGGGTGCCCGATGAACCAGGCGGTTGTGTCTGACCCGAACAGTCCAGCCGAGCCCACGCCGTCGCTCGAGGAGTTGATCGACCGCATGCCGCTCACGGACATGCAGCGGCACATGATCCGCGGGCGCTGGCTGGACCAGCTCCAGTACATGGGCCGCAAGGCGGACCACGCGCGCCGGCGCTATTACCAGTTGCGGTTCATCGGCGTCACGGGCGGCGTGCTGGTACCGGCGCTCGTCAGCCTGAGCCTCTCGAACAACATGATCGAACTGCGCCAGGCCACGTTCGTGGCCAGCATCGTGGTGGCCACCGTAGCCGCCACGGAGTTACTGCTGCGCTACGGCGAGCGCTGGCGCCATTACCGGCAGAACGCCGAGCTTCTCAAGAGCGAGGGTTGGCAGTACCTGATGGGAATCGGGCCGTACCGTCGCGCCAAGGATCCGGACGCGGCATTCAAGGAGTTCAACACGCGCGTAGAGGGCTACCTCCGCGACGATATCCAGGGCTACATGCAGTCGGTCGCGCAGGTAGGTGAATCCGAGAAACACGACGTGTTCACCAATCTCTGATGTCTGAGGGGGCAAGCGTTTTCGGCAATTTCATCGGCGGGGAGTGGCGGCCCGCAGAGAGCGGCGCGACCTTCGAGTCGCGCAATCCGGCCGACGCGCGAGAGGTGATCGGCGTCTTCGCGTCGTCGGACGCGGCAGACGTGGCTGCGGCCGTGCGTGCCGCGGAGATGGCCTTTCCGGCCTGGCGCGCCACGCCGGCCCCCAAGCGCGGCGAGATCATGTACCGCTTCGCGGCCCTGCTGGCCGAGCACAAGGAGCGTTTGGCGCACGCCATGACCCGCGAGATGGGCAAGGTCCTGGCCGAGGCACGCGGCGATGTCCAGGAGGGCATCGACATTGCGTACCTGATGGCGGGGGAGGGGCGCCGCCTGTTCGGCGACACCGTTCCGTCGGAGCTGCCGGACAAGTGGGCCATGAGCATCCGCGAGCCGATCGGCGTATGCGGGCTCATCACGCCGTGGAACTTCCCGATCGCCATCCCGTGCTGGAAGCTGATGCCGGCCCTGATCAGCGGCAACACCGTGGTCCTCAAGCCAGCGTCGGACACGCCGCATTGCGCCGTGCTGCTGGTGGAGCTGCTCGACGAGGCCGGCTTCCCGCCGGGCGTGGTCAACCTGGTCACCGGTGGCGGCGAGGCCTGCGGCATGGCCCTGGTGGAGAGCCCGGACGTGCCGGTGATCAGCTTCACCGGGCACACAGAGACGGGACGACGGATCGCCGCGGTCGCGGCACGGCGACTCAAGCGGGTCTCGCTGGAGCTCGGCGGCAAGAACGGCATCGTGGTCATGGCGGACGCGGACCTGGACCTGGCCGCGGACGGAATCCTCTGGTCGGCGTTCGGCACCACGGGGCAGCGCTGCACCGCGTGCAGCCGCGTGATCGTGGACCAGGCGATCGCGGACGCGTTGCTGGAGCGGCTGGCGTCGCGGGCTTCCGCCATGCGCCTGGGATCGGGCGCTGACGCGACCACGGACGTGGGCCCGTTGATCAACAAGGCGGCGGTCGCGAAGGTGGAGAGTGCCATCGCCCGCGGCGTGGCCGATGGCGGTCGGCTGGTCTGCGGAGGCGCCCGCGCCACCGGGGAGCGGCTGGACCAGGGCTGGTTCTTCCAGCCGACGATCGTCGACGGCGTGCGGCCGATGGACCGCCTCGGCCAGGATGAGGTCTTCGGGCCGGTGCTCTCCGTGATCCGCGTCAACGGCTACGCGGAGGCCGTCACGGCGCTCAACCAGGTGCGCTACGGGCTCTCATCGAGCATCTTCACCAGCGACACCAACACGGCGTTCCGGGCGATGCGCGACTTCGAGACGGGCATCGTCTACGTGAACGCCGGCACCATCGGTGCCGAGACGCACCTGCCCTTCGGCGGCACCAAGGGCACCGGCAACGGCCATCGCGAGGCCGGCCACGCGGCGCTGGACACGTTCACCGAATGGAAGGCCATCTACGTGGACTACTCGGGCCGGCTGCAACGCGCCCAGATCGACAACCAGCCGGGCTGACCGGAAGGAGCGTCATCCATGACAACCAGGAAGACTCCGGCGAAGAAGACGGCGACCGCAAAGCCTGCGACTGTCAAGCCGGCGACGGCCTCAGAGGCAAAGCCGCCCGCCGCGACGCCTGATCCGGCCGGCGCGGAAGAGCAGGCAGCCGCGATCGCGCGCATCGGCGAAGCCGCCGCTCGCCTGGGTATCGAGATCGATCCGCAGGAAGCGGCGCAGTGGATCGCGGCCATGAAGTCGGAGGCGGCCGGCGGTGAGATCGCGCTCGACGTCAACAGCGGCGTGTACGGCCATCGCGTGACCATGCTGGACTACACGGCGACGGACCTGTCGCGCTTCCGCGAGATGGCCAAGATCGTTGGCTTCGAGGACAAGCCGCCGCAGGTGATGACCGCGCTCGCCCTCTCCGGCTCTGCCGCGCAAAGCAAGATCCAGCGCTTCCCCGGCGACTGCGACTTCTTCGAGCGCGTCCACATCAAGGCCGACACGCGCGCCGAGGCCGGCAAGATCCTGGGCGACGCGATCCGCGAGAAGGCGCTCGCCACCCTGTCCGGACCGGGTCACCGCCTCTGGGAGGTGAAGTTCGGCACGCACAAGGTGCCGGTCACGTACCACGACAAAACCCTCAAAGCGGGTTCACCGGTGTCCTGGACGGCAGAGGAGGTCAAGGCCGGCCAGCTGGAGGTCACCGACCAGGACGGCACTACCCGCGTGGTGCACTGGGAGGACGGCTACCTGGAGCCCGGCTGGTGCAAGCTCGACTGGGTCATCGCCGACAAGGCCCGCGGCTCACTGGCCAACGCGTCGAACGTGCTGGATCCCACGTGGGAAGCGCCGGACGGCACGATCGTGCCGCTGGACGGCTTCCTGGATCCCTATTTCCAGGAGGTGTACCTGGACGCCGACTCGATCCCGCTGTTCTCGCGGCTGGTCAAGGAGCTCGGCGGCGACGCGGTTGACGACTACGTTGACCAGCTGGAGCACGAAGTCTGGAAGTACACCGTCCAGGATCCGAACTACGGCAAGGCCGCTCGGCGCATGTACAACGTCTTCCGCCTGACCGGCCGGTACGCGGAGGCCTCCTACCTTCGGGAGCTGTTCGACGAGCCGGTGACCGCCCTGTACCAGGTTGCGGCGCTGCTGCGCACGCTCAACGACGCGGCGAACTCCGGCGACGCCTTCGAGGCGGAGACCATGGTCGCCCAGACCGACCGCTTGATCATGGCCGCGATCAGCGCCCTGGACGGGCCGGACGAGGCGCTGATGGTGTCGCACCTGCTGCGGCTCCGCGACGAGCTGTTGGCACGTGCCGAGAAGGCGGAGCGCACCACGGATCTCGACACGCTGCGCGTGACGGCGATGCAGGCCGTGGATGCCTACTTCCTCCGGGCACTGACGGCCGTGCCGGAGATCAAGGCCTACATCGACGACATCGCGGCGCGTGCGCCGTAGCACCGCTTCGGAGCTCTTCCTTCGATCACCCAGTCACACCATGACTGGTATCGCGGCGTTCGGACTCCAGTTCGATCACTCAATCATCCGTGGACTGCGTGGACAGAAATCAAACCGCCACCGGGCGATGGGATCTCGACGGCGCCGCGTTTCACGCTCAGATTCCCGGCCGGCAGCTCGCCTTTGTGCCGCGGGACGGTAATTCTCTCGTCCCGGAGTCCGGTGGTGCATGGGTGCAGGAAACTCTCGGTCGTCCAAGCCCCAGCGCAGCGCCGTGCGCATACGTCAGCCGATGCCTGACCCGGACTAGGGTGCGAGGCTCTTCCGGGTAGCCTCAAGAGCGGTGCTCAAGGCGGCGTCCAGGAGGCTTCCGTCGGACGAGATGGCAAAGAACGTGAAGCCGAGCTCCGCGTAGCGATCCACGTGCTCCGGCTTCCAGAGCAGCACGCCGGTGGCTTTGCCATGTGCCTTGGCCGCCGCCGCCACCGTGACCAGGGCCGATTGGTAGGCCGGATGGTCGATCTGGCCAGGAATGCCCAACGCGTGGGTGAGGTCGGTCGGGCCGACGAAGAGGACGTCGATGCCGTCGATGGCGGCCGTCTCGGCAGCCGACGCCACCGCGGCGGGCGTCTCGACCTGCGCGATGCCCAGGATCTCCTCGTTGCGCGAGGCGGGGCGTGCGTGGCCGCCATCGCCGAAGTTCAGGCCGCGGGTGAAGAGCGCCACGCCGCGCGCTCCGACGGGCTGGAAACGCAACCAGGTGGCCACCTCGCGCGCCTCGGCGGGGCCCGAGACCTGCGGGATCATCACGCCGTCCGCGCCGAGGTCCAGGACGCGCCCGACGCGCAGCCGCGTGCCCTGCTCCGGCCGCACCAGGACCGGAGTGCTCGTGGCCTTGGCCGCGTAGAGCATCGCCAAGAGGTCCGCCTCCGTGCCCAGGCCATGCTCCAGATCGATGAGCAGCCAGTCGAATCCGGAACGGCCACAGACCTCGGTGACCGCCGCAGAGCCGAGGTTCAGGAACGTGCCCACGGTGGTCTCGCCAGCCAGCACGCGACGACGGAGCTCGGGACCGGCGGGCATGGTCACCTCGGGAAGGGCCTGTTTGACGGGTTTGCGGGCCCTGAGCCAGACTAGGGGTTCGTGGGCCGCTAGCTCAATGGTAGAGCAGCTGACTCTTAATCAGCTGGTTGAAGGTTCGAGTCCTTCGCGGCTCACCAAACCCACGATGCAGACACGGACCGGCCCGCGCATCGGCGCTTGGCCGGTCGTCCATTTTGTCTCGTCGCTCTCCGCCTACGGGCTCGGATGCAAGACGGGCCGTGGCCAGTCCGGGCCGTGGCGGTCTGCAGGGCGCACCGGTCTGTCCCCAAGTGGCGCCGCCACCATGCAGATGCGGTTCCGGCCGCTGGCCTTGGCTTCGTAGAGGGCCGCGTCCGCCGCTGCCAGCACCGTCTCCCAGCGTTCGCGGGCCAGCGTCGAGAACGCCACGCCGCCGCTGATGGTGAGGCCGGTCGCACCATTCTCCGTGACGGCGCTGATCCTGAGGTTGGCGATCGCGAGCCGGATGCGCTCGGCGACGACCGTTGCGTCCCCCCGGGAGGCGTTGGGCATGATCACGAGGAACTCCTCACCGCCGTAGCGGTACACGGTGTCGCCCTCGCGCACGACGCGCCGCATCTCCAGCGACACGGAGCGGAGCGCGGCGTCTCCCACGGCATGGCCGAACTCGTCGTTGAGGCGTTTGAACTGGTCGAGGTCCAGCATGATGAAGGCGTACGAGCCATTGTCGGTGGACCGGGATGTGCTCAAGATCTGGAGATCGCTGTCGAGTTGCCGGCGATTCGCCAGACCCGTTAGCGCGTCCGTGGTGGCCCGCACCGACAGTTTGCGATTCAGTCGCAGCAATTCGCTCTCCTGCTCCAGGTTGCGGTCACGCAGACGTTCAAGCAACTCGCCGCCGACCCATCCGATGAAGGAGCCGAAGACCACGTCAACGGTCAGGTCCATGCGCTGGACGGTATCCAGGTAGCCAAAGCCGGTCACCACGATGATCCCGCCGATGACCATCGTGTACGCCGCGAACCAGCTGGTCCTCAGGGCCCGGGTCCAGGCCAAAAACAACGGGACGGCGACCGGAAGGATGGTGAAACCGGAGGTCACGGGCAGGAGGGCGCGCGGCTCGAAGGCTGTCGCAACGAGCCCGACCGCGGGAAGGATCGTGAAGAACACCGTCATGGGCATGACGAATCGCGGGGATGTGCGACTGGCAAGGAAGTACAGGCACAGGCTGGCGGCACCGGTCGAGGTCCAGGCCGCCACGAGAAGGACGGCGTGCTCCGGGAATCGAAGCGCGAGGACGAACCCGGTGAGTCCGAGGACCCAGGCGACGATCAGAGACCCGATCCGCAGCGTCCGGGCAAGCTCGCTGGTGCGCGCCAAATGGTCCCGCCGATTGCGCGAGTCGACGCCCGGTGACGGATTGCGACGTTCGCCGTGGCTCAGCCATCGGCGAGCCGCGAACGGGAACCTGCGATCGCGCCTCGGTCGAGGCAGCGCCACGGGCTCGAGCAGCTGGGTCACCGAGTTGACGATCCCATCATGCGGCGTCTGCCGAGACGGTCAGCGCCGTGCCGCCAACTGGAACGGTGTTCACCTGCACGGAGGTCGTGATGAACTCCTGGGCGGCCAGGGCAACGCGGTTGCGGCCTGCGCTCTTGGCCGCGTAGAGCGCCTCGTCGGCGGCTCGAAGCACGCCGATCCGCGTGGTCGAGCTGGCGGGAGCCGTGGCAACGCCGACGGAAACGCCCAGGCGCGCCGTCGTGCCCGGGCCAAGCGTGAGGATCGTGGACTCCGTGCGCTGGCGGATCCGCTCAGCGACCGCGAGGGCTCTGGTCGCGTCGATATTGGGCAGCAGCACCGTGAACTCCTCGCCGCCGTATCGAGCCGCCAGGTCGTCGTCGCGCATGCACGACTCGAGGACCTGGGCGAAGACACGCAGGGCATCGTCGCCGGCCGGATGGCCGAAGCGATCGTTGAAATCCTTGAAATGGTCGATGTCGAGCATCAGCACAGCAAGGCTTTCGTTTGGCCTGAGCGCAACGAGCGCCTCTTCGACGGCCTCGTCGAAGGTCCGGCTATTGGCCAATCCGGTGCGCGGGTCGGTGCTGGCCTGACCCTGCAGGGCCGCCATCAGCCGTCGGTTGGCAATGGCGAGGCCGGCGTGTTCGACGATGCGAGAGACGCTGGAGTGGAGCTCCAGAGGGAGCATCCGCGGTTGCTTCCAGTACAGGTGGATTGCGCCAACCCACTCGCCGCTGGTCAAGGGGATGCAGGCGAGCGTGCCCTCGGTGGCAGGGTAGATCGGGCACCGGACCGTGAGCGGCCGCGCGATGTCCGAATTCACGAACATGCTGCCGCGCACCACGCCCGCGCAGCGTTCCAGCTCATGCAGCGCGAGTACTTCTGCGATCGGCGTGCCCATGGTCGCCTCCGGAACGGCGCGGTCCTTGGAGCGATTCAGGACATGAATCACCGCGCTCTCCGGGTGGACGAGTAGCGCGAGCGCGTCGATCGTCCCCGCGGCGACCTGCGCATCGTCTGAAGCGAAGGACGTCACCTCGGTGAAGCGGTTGACAACGTCGCTGCGCCTGGCGTCCCGCTCCAGGGCACGGCCATAGCGAACGATGAGCCACATGCAGAGGAGCGTCGCGGCGAACGCGACGGCCGCGGCGAGAACGATCATCACGGACCGGGTCGCGACGATGGCCGCGGATCGTCCATCGAGGGCGGCATTCGCGAGTGCGAGATTGCTGGCGATGGCATTGACCAGTCGGTCCAGCGACTCATGGCTGTCGGAGTTGGCCAGCACGAATGCCGCTGGGTCCTGGCCGGCGCCGACGGTGGCGATCACCGGTTCGGCGTAGTTCTTGCGCCAGACGGTGGTGCCTGCGGTGAGGTCGGAGAGGCTGGCCACCGTGTCGGTCATACCCTCGGCCAGCGCTTGCATGCTGCCCTGGGCCGCGATTTCGGCGGCCACGGCGGTGCGATACGCAGGAGCAAGCTGCGTGCTTCGCGAGATGACGATGTCGTCGACCTCGACCTCCTGGTCGTGGACGGCGTTGGACAGCATCGCGAACGTGATGTCAAGGCCCTTGTACGTTGCGGCGTCGTCCGCGATCGACTGGCGCTGCGCCTCAACCGCAACGTAGGCGGTGCCGGCGAAAATCATCGCGATCGCCGTCACGGTGATGAGCGTGGCCAGGACACGGCGATAGGAAGGCAGGCCGGGCATGCGGCCACCGTACCGCCAGCGACCGGGAGATTCGCCCACCTGATAGTTCGCCGGTCCTCCGTACGAAGCCGGCCCGCGCGGCCATGCAGCGGATCCCGGTAAGGGGCAGATAAGCGCCGAGGATCAGAATCGTCGATGTCGCCGGATCAGCGATCCCAGCCGCCCTGCCCGCCCGAGAGAGGTCACGCATGGCAACGGCCGGCTTCCGGATTCGGTTTGGTTGCTCTTTGGCGCGCGCGAGGTCAGCCTGCCTCGCCGCGGCCCTGCTCGTGTCGGTGGCGCCGGTCCTTGGCGCCCCGGTCGTCGCGGCTGCACCAATCGGCGTGGAGATCGCCGCGGCCGTCGGCGGCGGTGTCGATGTCAGTGGCACTGTCGGTGGTGGCCGCATTGCGCGGCTGGCCCAGCGGCGCCTGGCCACGCTTGGGTTCAGCCTGCCCGTTTCGGATCTCGGCGTCTGGCAAGACGCCCACGGCGCCCTCGTGGCGTCGCGGGGAACCCGGCTGGTGGGCAATCCTGATACGGAGCTGGTCCCTGTCGCGGCACCGCCGACGCGCGCCGGTAAGGCAAGCCGCATCGCGGCCGTGGACGATCAGCCCATCGGTTGGAGCCTGGTATTCACCCAGTGCTATGAGCGCATCAGTGACACCTGGGCCTGGCTGGACCACTGTGCCCGGATCTTCCGCCTGAGCGGAGACGGGGATCCGGCCCGCGACTATTACGGGCTCCAGCGTCTGGCAACGGCGGGTGCCAACGCACCGTGGGTGGTCAAGTCCGCGGGAATCGTTGCCACACCGGTGGACGCCGGCCTGATGACCTGGGTTGACTGGAGCCCGCGCGGCGATCGCACCGGCCCATGCCAGCCCTTCGTGGTGTGGATCACCGCGCCGTTCGCGGGCCTGATGACGCCGCTGGATCGCTGCGAGACGTGGGACATCACCAAGGGCGCGCGTGGCGGGGACTTTCGCCTGGACTGGAGCGGCTGCGCGTGCACGCACGAGCGAGCCCTGGCGTTCGATGAGGTGGTCAGCGTGGCCCAGGGGCGCAGCCCGGCCTGGTACGTACCCGCGGAGGTGCACGGTTTTCCGTTCTGAGCCCAACAGGGCGCTGCGGCGACGAGCAGCCTCAGTCGTCGAGCGGCAGACGCTGCAGCAGGACCAGCAACGGACGGGTGGATGCGGCCGGAGTCTCCGTCACGGGCAGCCGCAGCCAGTCCATGCCGGCGTCGCCGGACTTCCAGGGAGCGGCGAGCCGCCGAGCGGAGATGGCGTCAAGGCCCATGGACGCGACCGCCGCGGCCAGGGTGATGCCCTCGCCGCGGAGCCCGCGGCTGACCACACAGCGATCTCCGTCGCGGAGAACCGCGGACAGCCGGCGGCGCCGCGTCTCGAACGAGTCGGCGATCAGAGACTTCCCGGAGGACCACAGCAGGTCCGACGCCACGAACGCACCGCTGCCTCGCTGGAAATCCGGTTCGGCAAGCCGGCGGCGCAGCAATTCGCGATCCGGCCGGCCCTCCTCGTCGAGGACCAGCAGCGTTCCATCCAGCACCACGCCGTCGGTGTCCAGCTGCCCGCGCATCACGCCAAGCTCCGGGAACACGGCCAGGGGATCGCTCAGCTGGTCCGCCTGGATGTGGAACCGGTCGCGCTCGACGAACGCGAAGGCCCGCGCGCCCGGCCACCAGGGCTCGAAGAAGTAGGAGTCGGAGTCAAACGGTGCGTCGCCGGCGGACGCGAGCATGGGCCTGAGCGAGGGCGGCAGCGCATGCTCCGGCACGGCCCAGGTCGGCAACGGCAGCGTCAGCTGCTCCGAATGACCCTCGTCTGGCTTCACCACGGATCATCCCAGGGCGGTGGGGGCACCGCGGAACGGAGCGCAACTCGCGTGGAGAACGCTCGTTTCAGGCGCTCTTGCGCCGCCGCGCCGCCGCCGGCTCGTCCTTGCTCTCTGCGCTCTTTGTGGCCGCCTTCGCGGCACGACTGGCGGGCTTGGCCGCGCCCGTCTCCTTGGCACCAGCAGCCCTGCGCTTGCGCGCGTCGGCCACGGAGGTGGGCTCCGCGGCAGCTTCCGCGGCCGGCTTTGCGCCTCGTGACTCGCGTGCCGCGGCCACGCTGGCCTCCAGCACGGCCATCAGGTCCGTCAGCTTGCTGGGTGCTGCCACCGGCTCCGGCGCCGCCACCGGCTCGCCCTCGATCTTGGCCTCGATGACCTTCATGAGGGCTTCGCGGTATTCGTCGTGGTATTGGGCCGGGTCGAACTCGCCGGTCATGGTTTCCACAAGCTGGCGCGCCATCTGCTTCTCCGCGGGCTTGAACTCGAACTCTTCGGCGGGAAGATCAAGCTCGCCCGTGTCGCGCACCTCGTCCGGCCAGTAGAGCGTCGAGAGGAGCATCGTCCTGGAGTAGGGATTGATGGCCGCCAGCGCCTCGCGATCCTTGAGTACGATCTTGCAGATGGCCTCGAGCCCGGTCTCCGCCAGGACGCTCTTCAGCAGGTAGAAGGCCTTCCGCCCGATCGGCTCCGGCTCCAGGTAGTAGCACTGCTTCACGAACGTGGTGGTGTACTCGCCCTGCGTGGCCTCGACGAACTGCTCGATCTCGATGGCCCGGACGGTCTTCAGCGGCACGTTGTCCAGGTCCTGCTCATCAATGACCACGTACTGGCCCTTGGACCATTCGAAGCCGCGCACCGTGTCCGATCGCGAGATCTCGCCGTGCTCCGGGCAGTGGGTCTTCATCTGCACCCGGTTGAGGCAGGTCTTGTGGAGCAGGTTGAACGACAGGCCGCCGCGCGATTCCGTCGCCAG
Organism: uncultured Anaerolineaceae bacterium; assembly: GCA_964513505.1. Classification (GTDB taxonomy): domain Bacteria; phylum Chloroflexota; class Limnocylindria; order Limnocylindrales; family CSP1-4; genus JAFMJV01. Next base: position 6,015 of record CAZENL010000036.1, on the reverse strand, counting down.
GTACAGCTTCACGGGGATGGTCACCAGTCCGAACTGGATCGCTCCACGCCACATTGCGCGCGCCATGCACGCTCTCCTTGACTACGTGTATCGCAACCGGAACCGCGTGCCGCCTGCCGTTCGCGGTGCCGGACGCGGAACAGGGTACCCGCCGGATGCAAGTCCGGCCAATGTGGCTATGCTCCGCAGCCTTCCGTGAGGGTCCTCTTCGTGCTTGCGTCGGTTTGCAGCCTGTCGCTCGCCGGGTGCAGCTCTTCGGCACCGGCGATCGAGCCGACGGGGTCTGCCCCGAGCCCGGCGCGAACGCTGGTCGTGCAGGCGACACCCGTCGCCGACAGTGGGGCTGCCACGGCTGCCGCTGCCGCCACGCCGACGCCGTCGGCGACCCCAGCGCCGATCGCCTACGTCGCCCTGGGCGACTCGTACACCATCGGCACGTCCGTCAAGCCGCGCGAGCGCTGGCCGAACCAGCTCGCGCGCACGCTGGGTCCGGCGACCGGGCTGACCCTGGAGGAGAACCTGGCCGTTGACGGCGATTCAACCAAGGAAGTGATCGCGAACCAGCTGAGCGAGCTCCCCAGGCTGGACCCGGGATTCGTGAGCCTCCTTGTCGGCGTCAACGACGTGGTCCGGAACGTCGACATCGACACCTACCGCACCAACCTCCGGACCATCTTCAACGCCCTGCTGGAGGTGGTCCCGGCGAACCGAATCCTCCTGGTCACCACGCCGGACTACACGCTCACACCGCACGGCTCCGACTACGGCGACCAGGCTCGCCAATCGGCGCGCATCCATACGTTCAATGCGGTGCTCGCCAAGGAGGCGGCCCAGCTGCAACTGCTGGTGGTGGACATCTCGGGCGTGGCCAACCGCGTGCCCGAGGACGCCTCGCTGGTCGCGGCCGACGGGCTCCATCCCAGTGCCAAGCAGTACGCCGCGTGGGTGGACCAGATGGCCCCGTCGGTGCGGATGCTGCTCAGTGGTGGCTCCACGCCGTAGGTTTGCGGGTCGCTGAATCTGCTCACGAGCCGCTTTCGCGCGCGGTCGTAATGTCCGACGCCGATCCGGTAACGAGCCTGCACCAGGGTTCGTGGCAGCATGGCCCTGCCGCCCACCGATACGGCAGAACAGGGGTGCCCCATGAACCTGACGACTGCAACCGGCCTTGCCTCCAAATCTCGCTCGCGGCTCCGCCGCATGGCCCCGCGCACCTTGGACACTTCCAAGCTCAAGGCGTCGATCAACCTGCCGGGCATCGACTTGCCGCACGTGGAAATGCCGCACGTGGAGCGGCCGCACATCGACCTGTCGCACGTCGAGTTTCCGCGCCTGGACCTGCCGCACCTCGAGTTTCCGCCCATGCAGGCGGTCGAGGGCACGGCCAACTCGATCAGCGACGCGAGCCGGGCTGTCGCCGGCCGGGCCAATGATGCCGGAAAGGCGGCCGCCATATTGGCAGGCGAGGCCGGCAAAGCTGCCGCGAGCAGCATGGGTGACGCCGGGCGCGCGATGGGCGGCCTGTTCGAAGCTGCGGGAGCACGGCTTCACGACCTGCGCATGACCGTCGCTCCGCCCCCGAAGCGCCCATCCGTCGCACAGCGCGGCATCCTTGCGCTGGCGATCGCATCGATCGTCGGCTCGGTCGTGGCTGCCGTCGCCTTCTTCCTCCACCCCGTTCGTGGAGCCGCGCGCCGCGCCGCCCTCCGACGCCGATTCGGCAGCGGAGCCCGCGAGGCGCGGACGAGCGCCGGCATGGCCGTCGGCGCGGCTCGCCGCGTGACGGACCGCGCCACGGAGCTCGTGCGCGTCCCCATCGAATCGGCCAGGGACATGGCGGGCAGCCTGAACGGGCACGCGGAGCCGGCATCGGCCGATGCGCTCGAAACAGCTGAAACAGCCGAGGCGCTCGAGGCAACCGAGTCGACTGCGGCAAGCGATGCAACCGAGGCAACCGAGGCGGAAACGGCGCCGGTCCTGGTCGCCGCCGGCTCCGCCGCGAGCGGCGACGCCCAGCCACCGACCACCACCGACTCTGCCGCGATGGACACACACATCTGGGCCGCCGCGTCCGCGACGAGCCACGCCGGCACGAACGGCAGCCACGCCGAAGTCGCGAGAGCCGCTCACGCAGACACAGAAGCGGAGGCGGTCGGCGAGTAGCTTCGCGCCCTCGACTGCCCCTGCCTCTGGTCCCGCAGGGCCCGCTCGCCCACCGGGCGAGCGGTGCGGTCTGGTAGGCTACCAACGTCCTTTGCAAGGCCGGTCCCGAGAGGCCGGACGAGGGTCCAGAGAGGCCGGCAAGGAGGGGCTCACGGTGAATCTGCAACTCGCTGACCACTGCCTGACCATGGGCGGTGGTTTCTTTGTGTCCGCGACGTGACGCTGGTCATCGGCGGCAACCTGCCGATCCCGCTGGATGCCGTGGTGGACCCGCGTATCGGCGCCCACGGGCCGGCCCTGCTGGCACTGGAGGATGGCACCGTCTTTTACGGCGCCTCGTTCGGCGCGCCCGTCCAATCGGGCGGGGACCTGGTGGTCAATACCAGCCAGACGGGCTACCAGGAGGTCTGTACCGATCCGTCGTACGCGGGCCAGATCGTGGTCATGACTTATCCGTTGATCGGCAACCACGGCCGCTTCACGCGAGACGACCAGTCGGAGCGACCCTGGCTGCGCGGCCTGGTGGTGGGGCATGCCACCGCGGCGGTGCTCGGCCGGGCGCGCCAGATCGTGCACATCCTGCGCGCGTCGGGCGTGCCTGCGATCGCCGGCGTCGACACGCGGGCCTTGGCGCGCCACCTGCGCGAGACCGGCTGCCAGCGCGCCCTGATCACGGCGCCCGGCCAGACCGACGTCGACGAGGCCGTGGCGCGGGCCAGGTCGGTGCCGCGTTGGGAGGACCAGGACTTCGTCGGCCAGGTTTCCGCCGCCCATGCATACGAGGTCGGCGATCGCGGGCCCCTGGTGGCCGTGATCGACTACGGCCTGAAGGCCAACATCGTGCGGTCGCTCCAGCGCCGCGGGCTGCGAATCCGGGTGTTGCCGTA